>DATGYJ010000338.1:0-1804 GCA_035298105.1 Anaerolineales bacterium
GTGGAAAAATAGACCAGGTTCACAGCAGCCATGCGACTCATGCGCGCATGTGTCATGAGATATGTGACCGCAGGGTTGATGAGATAGGCAACGAATGCCGCAATCGCTAAATTTGTCACCGCCTCGTGTGCGTAAATAAGGAACGCGATCAACAAGACCAGACTGAGGATCCCGACAACATAGCGAAAAGGCAAATTCCAGTTATCTCTCATAAGATCATAACAACCGTTTTACAGCCTCTAATGTTGGTTCAATAATCGGTGCAGGCTGGACAGCTTGCATTGCAGCGCGGACATCTTTGAGTCCACTGCCGGTATTTAACACTAGAATCGGATCTTCTCTGCCTACCAGGTCTGAGCTCAGCGCCTTGACCAGACCGGCATAGGCGGTCGCCCCGGCCGGTTCCGCAAACACGCCGACCGTACCAAGCTCCGCAATCGCTTTGAGAATTTCTTCATCTGATACATTAACGTACGTCCCGCCCGTTTCCTTCGCGGCACGGACGGCTCTCACGCCATCCCGCGGCAGGTCAACCGAGATGCTATCCGCAATGGTTTTGGCAGAGACCGGGGTGATCGTCTCTGTATCGGCATGAAAGGCGTTCGATATGGCAGCAGAGCCTTCTGCCTGCACGCCAATGATACGTGGGATGCGCGGCAGCCAACCCAGTTGATAGAGGTCCTTGAAGCCTTTGTGGATGCCGGAAATGATGTTGCCGTCTCCGACGGAGACCAAGACTGTCAGCGGCGCATGGTCCACATCCGCCCCGGCAGCATCGTGCCATTTCTCGTGGGCGGTCTCCCACCACTCCCAAATTTCGAGGGCAGCAGTCTTCTTGCCTTCCGCAGTAAACGGATTGTAGCCCGTGTTACGGCAATACCAGCCAAACTCATCTGCCGCTTTGACTGTCAGGTCGAACGCATCATCATAGGTCCCGTCCACGAGAATGACCTTTGCCCCAAAGACCAGTAATTGTGCCACCTTGGCCTGCGGTGCGGATTTGGGCGCAAAGATGATGGCTTTTTGTCCCACCGCAGCAGACATGCCCGCCAGCGCTGCACCTGCATTGCCGGTTGAGGCAGTTACTACGACTTCAGCTTTGATCTCCTGAGCGCGGGCGACAACAATTGCGCTGGCCCTATCTTTGAAAGAAGCGGTCGGGTTGCGGGACTCATCCTTGAGCCACAGGTTGCGCAGACCGAGCTTCCCGGCGAGACGTGACAACTCGAAGACCGGCGTCCCGCCCGCAGCGTGCAGCGGCGTCGCTTCGCCTTCGGGTTCGTTCACCGGCAAAAGCGGCAGAAACCGCCAGAGCGATGGGTCATTCCGGGAGAGGATATCTTCGGGCTTGAACTTGCTCTTGATCGAATCATAATCCAGCACCACGTCCAGGTTGCCCCCATCCTTTGGACAGGTGTAAGTGACATCAGCAGGAGAGTATTCCGCTCCACATAGCGAACAGTGATAGCCCACGAATTTATTCATTGTTTGTGATTTCCTTCTTCTCGCCCCAATTGTACCTGATGGAATATTGAATCGGTATCTTGGTAAGCCTGGTAAATTGGGGCGTTGTCAAGACCTCAGTGAGGACAGCGGCATGAGCAGGATCGATGCGAAAGGGATCATCTCAAGGCCGTTAACAACTTACGTTTGTACGGAAGGCACCCATATGCGCTAACTTAGTGGGGGGATAATGAAAAAAAAGAACCTCTTTGGTAAGATTTAGTTGGTGAGAACAAATCCAAAACCAAGGAGGTTCAAATAAGTCTAACATGGAAACGAGGGTGTTGCCAAAGGAGCTAGA
>DATGYJ010000339.1:0-6171 GCA_035298105.1 Anaerolineales bacterium
TCTAGCTCCTTTGGCAACACCCTCGTTTCCATGTTAGACTTATTTGAACCTCCTTGGTTTTGGATTTGTTCTCACCAACTAAATCTTACCAAAGAGGTTCTTTTTTTTCATTATCCCCCCACTAAGTTAGCGCATATGGGTCAGTATCGTACAAATCCTGGCTAACCCAGTGGGAGCACTCAAAGGTGGTGGGGTGGAGTGCGAAATCTCCTCACTGGCGTTTTCGCCTATCGGAAAGTAACATTTTTTCCTGATGCACCGATCCCTCTCAGAGTAACATTTTCCATGCTGCAATTCGGTTAGAAAGTCGTTAGATGAATATCTGATATAATTTTTTGCGCGGAAGGGACAACACTACGGGGATGTGACCCTTATCTTTTAATTCAAAGAAGAAACAATTATGACCATATTTGTCACGCTCGAACAAATTGATCAGGCAGTAGACGCGATCCGGAAACGGACTTCCTATCAGCCTCGTGTCGGTCTCATTCTTGGTTCAGGCCTGAATCACCTGGCCGATTCCGTTCAACAAGCCGATGTCATCCCATATGGTGACCTGCCCAACTGGCCGATTTCGACGGTCGAGGGTCATGCCGGGCGATTGGTGATTGGTGAGCTTGAAGGGCAGAACGTTTTTGTGATGCAGGGGCGGATTCACTATTACGAAGGGTATAGTATCTCGCAAATTACACTCCCAGTCCGGGTGATGCTGCGCTTGGGACTCGAGATGATGTTCGTGACGAACGCTGCCGGAGCCGTGCATCCTGATTTTGCGCCAGGGGATGTGATGTTGATCACAGATCACTTAAATTTACTGGGTATGACCGGATCCAATCCTCTGATGGGACCAAATATTGATGAGTTGGGCCCTCGCTTTCCAGACATGAGCCAGGCATATGATCGCAAATTAATGGAAATCGCGCGGCAGGTGGCCTCGCACGAAAATATCTTGTTGCACGAAGGCGTCTATTGTGCCTTGAGCGGTCCCTCCTTCGAAGGGCCGGCCGATCTGCGCTTTCTGCGCATGGCCGGAGTAGATGCGGTGGGCATGTCCACGGTGCCTGAAGTGATCGTTGCGCGTCATGGAGGCCTGCGAGTGCTGGGCCTTTCAGGGATCAGCAATAAAGCCAACCTGGATGGCTCCTCCATAACTACCCATGCTGAAGTCATTGAAGCCGGCAAGATGATTACGCCAAAGATTGAAAAAATAATACGCGGCGTATTGCGTTCCATCTAGAACAACATCAGTATGGGTCCCGTCTATCGTACTCTGGCGAGCTATGAGCCGCTGATTTACATCGCGCTGGCAATCGGGGGAATGTTTGCTTTTCGGCGGATGTGGCGATCATGGCGTGAGTGGCGGGATGCTGTTTATGGACTCGAGCGCGAATTCGCCTTGCGAAGATTGGGCCAGGCGACCGCGGCTGCCGTTCTGGTCCTTGCGCTGATATTCGTTGAGTTCTTTATTGCAACGTTCATTGCGCCGTCTTTGCCAGCTTCCGATATCCTGGCAACGCCTACACTTGATCTGCTCCTTACGCCCGCCGGGACAACCTCTCCCGCGGATGCAACCCGGGCCGCGCTTTCACCTGTCACACAGGCCGTTCCGAGTGGGATGAGTGGTTGTGTACCAGACCAGGTCATGATCACCTCTCCGGAACCCGGAACTGACGTCAGCGGGACCGTCGAAATCACCGGCACTGCCAATGTCCCTAATTTCGCGTTCTATAAATATGAGGTTGCTCCTTTAGGTACACAGAATTGGGCAACGATCTCGGCAGAACGCAATCCAAAGAAAAATGAAAAGCTGGGTGAGTGGAATACTGCTTCGTTGACGAACGGTGACTATTTTTTGCGCCTGGTCATTACGAATAATGTCGGCGCATCGCTTGAGCCCTGCGTAATTGCGATACGTGTGGCAAATCAATAGTCGAAGATCCCGCCCGTTCGGGGCGGGGCCGGAGGAAATGTGTCTTCTTTTGAAATTCGCCTTGCAAGTCCAAGTGACATCCCACGTTTGATGGCGCTGGATCACTCGTCCACGAGTGATTATGTCTGGCAGCTCGAGCTGCGCAGGGAATCCGGGCAGGTGACTGCCAGTTTCCGCGAAGTGCGCCTGCCGCGCTCTATAGAAGTGAAATATCCTCGCAATCCCTTTTCATTGGCTGAGGAATGGATGCGCCGCGATGTCGCCTTCGTAGCAGTGTCTGATGGGATTCCGGTCGGTTACACCTGCGTGATCGCGGAACCTGCCTCGGCAGTGGCCTGGGTGACCGATCTGGCTGTTTCCCCCGAGCAGAGACGCAAAGGGGCAGCTTCCGAACTGTTAAAAGCAGCGCAGACCTGGGCTCTCGAAAGAAACGTGCGCCGTCTAATTCTGGAGATGCAGTCTAAAAACCAGGCTTACATTCGCCTTGCACAGAAATTCGGATATGAATTCTGCGGGTATAATGACCAATATTACCTGACGCAGGATGTGGCTTTGTTCTTTGGGAGAGTTGTAAAATCATAATCCCGGTGCCCTTCGGGATAAATTTGGAAGGTCTGCATGCTTAACGGTTGGCTGGAAGGCTTGTTGGTGGGGATCAAAACGATCAATAGTATTTTAACGGCTGGCATTGCGATTACAGCTTTTTCGCTGTTTTTGTATGCTTTGTCCTTTAATTTACGTGATCGAGTCGCCCGCTCGTTTGCCATCATCCTTTTGTGCGTGGTCGTGGTCTTTACCACGGAGGCCCTCCAAAACAAAACCGTTCCTGATTGGGGGATCGAATTGCTTTTGCGCCTGCAATGGGTCGGAATTATCTTTCTGCCTCCAGCTTATTTGCATCTTTCTGATGCCTTGCTGGTGACAGCTGGCCGCCCCTCCCGGGGACGCAGGCGGCTGGCTGTGCGTCTGGTCTACGTAGCCTCCCTGGGTTTCCTGTTGCTCCTGGCGACCGGATTGCTTGTCGGTCGACTTGTGCCGAACGGACAACCCGCACCGCATCTGGAGCGCACCGCCTGGACTGAGTTTTTTACCATTTATTACATGGGAATTATGGTTTGGGCAGGCTATAACTTCGTGCGGGCTTTTGCACGGATGTTGACCCGCTCCGGCCAGCGCAGAATGCTGTACCTGATGGCGGGCGCGACCGCTCCGGCGCTGGGTTCATATCCATATCTTCTGTTCGGCTCCAATCTTGCGGGACGCTATCCACTGTTCTTCTGGAGCACTGCATTTATCATTAATATGCTGGTTGCGATCCTGGTGATCATCATGGCCTATGCGGTCGCCTTCTTTGGCGTTTCATGGCCTGATCGTGTAGTCAAGAGCCGGTTGTTTAAATGGCTCCTGCGCGGACCGGTGACTGCTTCTCTGGCGCTGGCTGTGATGACCATTATCCGCCGTGCAGGGCTCTACTTTGAGGGTGAGCCATATTCGGGCTTCGTGCCACTGACTATGGTGGTGACAGTTTTATTATTTGAGCATGCGGTCACCCTGTTCTCTCCTTTATGGGAACGGTTCCTCTTCTTCGGGCGAGATCGGGCAGAGCTCCAATTATTACAAAATATCGAAGAGCGTTTATTGACGCGCGGAGACTTGCAGCAGTTTCTTGAAACGGTGCTTGCCGCCGTCCGTGATCATTTACAGTCTCCCTGTGCCTTTGTCGCTGCCCTGGACGGGTCTGAATTGACCCTGAGTGTTGTGGCAGGGAATCGGGCATTGCTCGAAAAAGAAAACCTGGACGAAGCGCTCGAGACACTGAATCATAATGGCGAGAATGGCAGGCATGAATTTACCTGGGGCGGTTTCTGGATCTTGCCCCTTCATCAGCGCAGGATGAATGGCGATCGTGATGAAGTGCCCCCGTTGTTGGGTCTGCTTGGGATCGCGCGCAAAGGGCATCGCCCCATGGATAAGGATCAGCGTGATGCCGTCTGGCTCTTGGCGGACCGCGCCGCATTTGCATTGGAAGACCGTCAATTGCAGCAGCGCGTATTCCGCTCTCTGGAAGACTTACAGCCGCAGATTGACATGCTTCAACGTATGCGTGCCGCCGGGCGCTATGATGCCCACGCGAGCCTCTTCAACGCCCCTCTCCCCGGAGAAGCCGACCTGGCAGATTGGGTGAAGGACGCGCTCACTCATTATTGGGGTGGGCCGAAATTAACAAATAGCCCGTTGATGAATCTAAAGATCGTTCAAATGCTGGCTGAGGAGCATGAAGGCAACACCTCTAACGCTTTGCGCGCCTTGTTGCGCAAGGCGGTTGATCAGGTGAAGCCTGAGGGGGAACGCAGATTTACGAGTGAATGGATCCTTTTCAATATTTTGGAAATGAAATTTATCGAGGGACGCAAAGTCCGTGAGGTAGCCGCGAGACTGGCAATGTCTGAAGCTGATCTCTATCGCAAGCAACGCGTCGCCGTTGAGGCGGTTGCCCGCGCGATCCTCGATATGGAACAAAACGAAGCATTACAGTAAGGAGAATCGCATGGAAGCCAATAGCAGTAATACCAAACGGAAGTATGAGAACGCAATGCCCATAGTAGATGAAGGCTGGTGGGAATCGGTGTTGGCCGAGGAACGCCAACATATGCCGCCTCGTTCGCCTCAAGGAACCACGAAACCAAAACCCGTGTTTCCGATGAAGGCGGAACCCGAGCTCACGGACCAGGCTGTGCAAACAGACTGGGATGCGGTCAAAGAATTGTATTCGAATGATCGTATCATTGGAGTGAAGGTAACCGGTCACAACCGCGGCGGATTGCTTGTGGGGGCGGATAAGCTCTCTGGATTCATTCCATTTTCACATCTGATAGAGCTGGCCGGAAAGGAACAGGAGACAGATCGTGATATCAGTCTCGAAACCTACCTTGGCAAAACATTGAACGTCAAAGTGATCGAATGTGTGCCGGAGGATGGACGGGTTGTCTTTTCTGAACGGGCCGCCCTCGCGGAACCCGGTAAGCGCTCCGAACTGTTTCATCAGCTCCAGGCAGGTTCACAGGTGAACGGGATGGTTACGAACATCACCGATTTTGGAGTCTTCGTCGATTTGGGAGGTGTGGAAGGTCTGATCCATATTTCCGAACTGTCGTGGGGACGTGTGTCGCATCCAAATCAAATTGTCAAACTCGGTGAGGAGATCAGTGTGCGGGTGTTGGACATTTCGGCCGAACGCTGCCGGGTGGCGCTAAGCCTGAAGCGCATGATACCTAATCCCTGGGAGCGCGCGGCAATTGATTTCCCGGTGGATACGATCCACAATGCGGTCATCACGAGTGTATTATCCTATGGTGCCTTCGCCCGTATTGAAGCTGGTGTTGAAGGTCTGATCCACGCCTCAGAAATGGAGCTGGGAGCGCACCAAAACCCACGCGAAGTTCTTTTCGAGGGACAGGAGCTTCAAGTTCGCATTTTGCATATCGACGCCGCACATCAGCGGATGGGATTAAGTCTGCTGTTACAGGGTGCTGCTGAAGACAAGCGTTAAATCATTAATGGCAAAAAGTTCTGAACCACAAAACACCTACGAGTCAGAAGTTCGCGACGATTGGCTTGACCGTTTTGCACGTTTCAACCAGCACTTTGGACGATTCGCCAGGGATGCCCTCGGCGTGCTTTTGATTGCGGTCGCGCTCATGACGCTTCTCGCGCTCCGTCAATATACTCAAGGTATATTGCTGACGCCGTGGGTAAACCTGCTTTCATTGTGGTTTGGATGGGGCGCATACCTGATTGTCATCGCAATTGGATACATAGGCTATGCCTTCCTGCGCCGCAGCAAGACACCGTTACCCTGGGGACGGCTCTTCGCCCTGGAAGTTGCCACTTTCCTAACCTTAGGGCTGCTTGCTGCTCGGACGGGTAATTCCCTTGCGCGAGCCGAATCGGGCATGGACGGTGGGCGTGTCGGTTGGAGCCTGGTGACTCTGTTCTGGCGGTTTGGGAAGACGGGTGGGACATTCCTCATGTTGATCCCCTGGGTGCTCGCGCTGATGAGCGGATTCAATCTCTGGGCGCTGATCGAACGCTCCTTGATGAAACTTGCCGGCGAGAACCAGCCTGTTGAAGCAGTTTCTGAGCCAGATGTTACGGAAGAAACCTCCGTCGTTGAAGAAAAAAAGGAAAAACAACCGCGCAAGAAGCCTGCACAACTGCCGCCTGAATTCCGAAAGTCTCTC
>DATGYJ010000340.1:0-6882 GCA_035298105.1 Anaerolineales bacterium
TATTTTACCGTGTAACTTATGAGGCTCCTTGTCAGACAGTGAATTACGACGAGAAAATCACCGATGGCTTCACCATTGCCGCATACACCCGCGCCAAACTCAAAGGATTGATTTAGGTTCCCTAATCTCCGCGCGCCAGTATTCACCGTCCCGAAGGTTGTTCTTGAAGACAAAAAGGTTACCGGTTATGAACCTTCGGGACGTTGTCCTGGCAGTGGGCGCGGTGGGGATGGTTTGCTGGGAAGGAAGTCGTGACGTAGAGCAAGAATCGTTCTGCTGAGCAATCCTCAAGATTTGCAGAATATGCTACATTCCCATAGGTGTGATCAACTGAAAGTAATTTCCATCGGGATCGGCGAGGGTGGCAATCCAGCCGCCGCCCATTTCATAAGGCTCCCGGATGACTTTGGCGCCAAAGCCCTTAATCCGCTCAAACTCTTCTTTGACTGCAGTGGTTTCAAAGTTGAGCAGCACCCGCCCGCCATCTTTTGAGCTTCCCCCCATTTCGGAATGTTCGAGCACGGAAAAATAGGCGCTGCCCACCTGCCATCCGAAGAAACCATTCTCATTGTCAACCATGTCCGCCGGCTTTCCAAAGACTTTTTCATAGAAGCTCACTAAAGCCTGGGTCTGTTTCGTTCCAATCATGACGGAGTTTAGATTTAACATATCGAGCAAATCCTTTCTAGCAGTAAATTTTCGGGGCGCAAAACGCTGCCTGGGAGAAGTGCTTCCATCTTGTTATCGTCACAATGAAATATGATGCAGCAGCCAGCTTGCCCTGCAAAATCGCGACCCACTGGGATTGATTATAGTGTCCCCATGAAAAAAGTCAAGCAAAGACCGGCTCAGGCTCATAGCTCCCTCATGATCCTGAGAGAATCTTAACGATTTTTTCACCACGGAGTGCACGGACGCTTTGCGCGCAGAGAGAGTCCCTTCAAAATCTCTCCCCGCGTAGCGAAAACACCGGGACGATGTGTGGACTCGGTGATCTCAGTGGTGAAGGGTCCTTCTCCCGGGGAACTGGGATTTAAGAAACACTCTCTGGAGAGCATTAATGCTGCATTGTGAAATACCGGTCTTTACCCTTCCTGTTTTTCAGAGTGGATGACTAGCGAAAGAGGACTAGAGGATGAGTACAGGATCAGTACAGGATTAGTACAGGATTACCGGGACGAATGTGGGAAAAACAATGAAGAGAAAGCGTTGGTTTGCCAGATAAGTCTGCAAAGGCCCCCTCATGGGCATTGACTGATGATAAGACTTGTCTCAGCCTTGAAATGTTCCCGTCCCAGGACTTCAAAATCAATCGTTGCTCAACTCTTCCGGCGGTTCAGGGGCGGACAGGTTGAACCTTACCTTGAAGGCGTTATACTTGCCAGGATAAATCGTATTTGGGCACGGGCGCCCTGGTGAGCCTGATAGAATATCTGATAATCAAAGGAGTTTATTGGGATGAAGATCATTGACAATGTATTTATTGTCCCCGGCGTGGTAGCAAACCCCTATCTGATCGTAGATGCCGATGGCTTGACGATCATCGACGCCGGTTTTCCGCGCAATGGAAAGAAGATCCTGGATTATATTGCAGGCCTGGGCAAATCGGCGCGGGATGTGAAACGCATCATCATTACTCATGCCGATCTGGATCACTTCGGTGGCCTGGCCGCTTTGCAGAGAGCAACTGGAGCGCGTACCTATGCCAGCCAGATCGAAGCCGACGCCATTGCTAAAGGCCAGTCTTCGCGGGAGATCAAGCCGGCTGGCTTCTCACTGCGGCGCATTCTTTTTAGCCTGCTGAGTCCGCTGGTAAAAGCTGCTCCCTTTCAGATCCATGAGATCCTCACAGAGGGTCAGACCCTGCCGGTTTTAGGCGGACTACAAGTATTGGAAACGCCCGGCCATACTCCCGGTCATATCTCGTTGTTTGCGGCCTCGATCGGCGTGTTGTTCTGCGGCGACTCAATGGTCTCCGATGAAAAGGGTCTGTATGGCTCACGTCCCGGCCTTACCTGGGATGAAACTAAGGCAAGGGAATCGGAGAAAAAGCAGGCAGGACTGGGAGCGCGGATTGTGTGCTCAGGTCACGGTCCCGTCGTGATGGATGCAACTGGAAAATTCCCAACTTAGCCGGGCGTAATAGAATAATGTTAGGCCTCCTGCGCCTAACCATGAACCTCTGAAGGGGATAACAAAGACATCGCGACCCAGAGTTCTTAGAGATGGATATTGGAGTGACTGCGGCCCACTGTGGGGAAACCCTGGGAGGTAACATCAACGGGCCGTGTGTGCTACAATTTCGATCAGGTGAAACGAAATGGATAGGACCAAAGCCTTTGAAATCATCTCTGCGCGGTTTCAGATTTCCCGGGAAAGTGCCAAATATTTCCTGGTCCGTGTTCAGAAGAGCTTCAAGACAGAGAAGCCACCGCATCGATTGATCCTGGAGTTCATTGAGGGGCAGAATTTTGAATCTCTGCCAAAGCCCCATTGGGTGGCAAAGATGATGAATGAAAGTGGCATCTGGGTCCACGCGTTGGATCCTGAGCCTCCCACGCCGGTCCCTTCAGGCGCAGAGGATCTTTATGGCGAATGAACAGCCAAACAATCCCCTCCATGGAATTACATTAGAAATGATCCTCGCCAGCCTGCTGGAACGATATGCCTGGAGTGAATTAGGAGCGCGGATCCCGATCAAGTGTTTCAATGACCATCCCAGCCTCAAATCAAGCCTGAAATTCTTACGCCGTACTCCCTGGGCAAGGAAGAAAGTCGAAGACTTATACTTAAAATCGATTAGAGGTGAATGATGGAAATAACCTGCGCTTTCATCAGAAGACAAAATCAAGATGGAACCCTGGTATTCAGTTAGTCTGGGTGATGGGATCATGGCTGCGACTCCCTCCGCAGAGATTGAAGAGGCCTTTCTGCAAGCCTTTGCCGCTGGGGGAAGACCGCTCGATATGGCTGTGTTTACACGCCCCGAATCAGAAGGGCGCCTGCATTGTGAGGTCATTGCCTACTTCTCGCCTGCTGCCGCACAGGTGGCACAGGAGTTCGATGCGGAACCGTGCGCAAAACCGGAACGGGCGGGCCTGGGTCTTCTGGCGGGCGATGAACATTCCTGGTCTGTGCTCTTCCCTGAGAGTGCCGGCTAGAGCATTTATCGGAGAGCTCTGCTTATGAACCCATCGCACCTCAGAGATGTTATTGATAACGAATTCAAACGCGTAAAGATCCAAAATCACCCCAATTATTCAACCTGGTACGCCTCGTTAAATACGTATGCCCAATTAGTCGTTGAGAGTATTTTGGAGGAGGATGTCTCACTGGATATTATCTCCTTTGCCCAGGAGTCTCCCAGTGATGAATTGGAGGACTACGAATTTTTGAGCTTCCTCGTGCAGAGTGATCCCTCACCAGACAATATGCTGAGCCTCACCAACAATGCCTTGGAATATATTCTTTACGATCTGATTAAGTTTTGAAGCGCCAGTTTCTCCGGCAGCGTTTACGAAGGAAAGTTATACTTTCTGCCTGCCCACGAAAAGCAACACATTTGCTCTCAATGCCAAACCGAATCGAGGATCCATACATGCCCCAATTCACCAAGACGGACCGAAACCGTATCAAGCGCCTGCCGAAGCGCGGTCACTACGATCGCGAGACCATTTATCGCATCCTGGATGAGGCCCTGATCTGCCATGTTGGCTTCGCCGTAAAAGGGCAGCCCTATGTCATCCCGATCAATTTTGCGCGAGTGGAGGATCATATCGTCCTGCATGGCGCAAAAGCCAGTCGTTTGCTCAAACACATTGAAGCCGGGCATCCGGTCTGTGTGGAGGCTACCATCATAGATGGTCTGGTGCTGGCGCGGTCCGTGTTCCATCATTCAGTGAATTACCGGTCCGTGGTGCTTTTTGGCAGGGGATGCCTTCTGGAAGATACATTGGAGAAGCTGGACGCGCTGAAAGCCGTCACTGAGCACCTGATCCCGGGCCGCTGGCAGGAAGTCCGTTTGCCGAACCGCAGGGAGTTGCATGCAACTGCCGTGGTCTCGATCAAGATCGATGAAGCCTCAGCCAAGGTGCGGGTGGGACCGCCCGTGGATGAACAGGAAGATTACGCCCTGCCGGTTTGGGCGGGAATTCTACCTTTGCAGGAGTTGCCATTATCTCCGATCCGGGATGAGCTTCTCCCGGAGAAGATCGCTTTGCCTGAATATATTACCCAGTACTCTCGTTAGGTTCGTTTCTGAGGTATGGTATGCGCGGATGGGTTCTGGCTATTGCGGGTGCTTGATCAGAAAAGAAGTTCTCTGATCAAGCTAGCTGTCCGAAACGAGTGTTCTTTTGATGAGATAGGAGATTAGGGCATGTCACAAGAAGCCGAAAAGTATCGTTCTACGCTAAACTTGAACGTCCGCACAGCGCCGGCTACTACCTCGACAATACTGGGCACCCTGGTTATGGATGAGGTTATTGAGAAACTCGATGAATCTTCAGATGGCAAATGGGTCAAGTTTCTCTTTAGAGACCAGGAAGGGTGGTCTTCCAAGCGCTATCTGGCGAAGCTGCCCTATATTCCTCCGCTGGGCGAAGATTTTCCCTGGATGGCAATTGCCGAGCGTGAGAAGGGTGTCAGCGAAATCCCTGGAAGCGGAAACAATCCTCGTGTCCTGGAATATTTACAGTCGACAGCAAACCTCGGTAGGAGTGCGGTATCTAAGGATGAAACGCCCTGGTGTTCTGCATTCGTGAATTGGTGCCTCGAGCAGGCGGGTTATGAAAGGACTAAGAATGCTTTAGCCAGGTCATGGCTGAATTGGGGGCAGGCGATCGATAGCCCGCGCCGAGGCTGCATTGTGGTCTTCCAGCGCGAACAGAAGTTCGGCCATGTCGGTTTCTATCTTGAAGAAACAGAAACCCATATCAAGGTACTCGGCGGAAACCAGCAAAACCTGGAAACGAAAATATTCGAAGTTAGCGAAAAGTATTATCCCAAATCCGAATGGTTAGGTTATCGGATTCCGAAATAAGTGAGCTCTGAAACCCGCCTGGCGGGTTCCTGTAATGGATAAACATAGGAGAATCAAATCATGGAAGACCTGTCCCATAAAGCGTTTCAGACCCGGGCGGTGCACGCTGGGGAACGCAAGCCTGCCGCCGATTACACTCCCGTCTCGACTCCGATTTGGCCCTCAGTGGGCTACCTCTACGAAAGCATGGATGATATGGACGCAGTCTTTGGCGGAGCAAAGCAGGGCTATGTCTATGTGCGTTATGCCAGCCCGACCGTATCCGCCTTCGAAACCGCGGTTGCCAGCCTGGAGGGGGCCGAAGCCGCACAGGCGTACAGCTCAGGGATGGCAGCCATCCATGCTGCTCTGCTTGCAGCTGGAGTCAAAGCGGGGACCTCGGTTGTTGCAGCTCTCGATCTTTACGGCGCCACCTTTACACTTCTACGCAGTCTTCTCGACTCTTTGGGGGTCAAAATCTGTATGGTGGATGTCAGTAATCTTGACGAGGTCGAAACGACCCTCAAAGAGACTCACCCCGTCGTGTTAGTCGCGGAAACCATCTCTAATCCTCTGCTAAAAGTTGCCGACGTACCTTCACTGGCCGATCTGGCACACCGCAATGGCGCTGCCCTTTTGATCGATAGCACTTTTGCTTCTCCGTATCTGTTCAACCCCCTGAAACATGGCGCTGATTTTGCGGTTCATAGTGCCACCAAATACCTTTCCGGTCACGGAGATGTGCTGGCGGGGGTTGTGGCTACCTCGGCCGCAAACAAAACCAAATTATATGAATTGAACAAACTGCTTGGGAGTGTTCTGGGCCCATTTGAGGCATGGCTGGCTTTGCGTGGCTTGAAGACTCTGCCTTTGCGTATGCAGCAGCAATGCCGGAATGCGCAGCAGGTTGCGGATTGGTTGAGATCGCATCCACGCGTAGCAAAGGTTAACTATCCGGGTTTACCTGATGCGCCTCAGCATGATCTGGCTGCACGTCTTTTTGAAGGTAAAGGAAACGGCGGAGTACTGTCGTTTGAAATCAAAGATGCGGATAAGGCGATGGTTTATCGCTTCATGGAGTCGCTAAAATTATGCCTGCCTGCCACGACTCTTGGCGACATCTATTCCCTGGTCTTGCATCCCGCCACCTCATCTCACCGCAGCCTGACTGCAGAAGAACGTGGCCGCATCGGAATCCCCGATGGGCTGGTCCGGCTTTCTACGGGCATTGAATCGGCTGATGACATCTTGGCTGACCTCGAAGCGGCATTGGCGAAGATCTAAAGAATACCAAGGTGCTCCGATAAAATATCGTCACATGATATGTTCAGGAGTAAACAAAATGAGCAAAGAAGATGAACTCCGTGATGTTCTGAACGAGGCTGCAAAAAGCGTCTCGGCGGCACAAACCAATCCACGGACATGGCTTGCCTGGGTAGTTTATTTTCTGGCACGTCTCGAAGAAAAGGCGACCAATGAAAACCCAGCGAATAAGGAATCTTTCATTGAGATGTTATCCGCCTTGCAGGACGAAATTCGAAATCGTTCGCGCACCGGTGGCTGGCATTAATAAGACTTCTCGATCATGCTAAAAGCGCTTCTTGCGTTACTGCTTATTTAGTCTGGCCTCGGAAGTTTGCAAGAGTCCAGAACTAGGAAAACCCTCTCAGGCTGGGGTATGATTGGCGTAGATCAACAAGAAAGGAGAACGGGCTATGGGCACTAACACTGGCAAAAAAGATAAAGGGAATAAGGAACAGAGGAAAAAACCAAAGCTTAATATTAAGGAGAAGCGAAAGCTTAAGAACGAAAAGAAGAATAAATAAATAACCTTCCCACCCCATCCCGTGCACTACAGGATG
>DATGYJ010000341.1:0-1731 GCA_035298105.1 Anaerolineales bacterium
AAGAGACAACTTCTGCGAATGCAGCACGTGCCTCTGCTTGGACCTGTCTATCCGAGGAGACCACAGTCCAATTTCTGGCACTTTTGCGGAGCATTTTTAATCGATTGCGGATCGCGTCATCGGCAGTTGTTCCCAGCCGCACAAAATGCGCGGTTACGGCACCCAGCTTTCGGGTCCCTGCTTGAGCCGCGGGTGCTCCATCGAAAAAGACTTCCACGTGCCCTCTTGGCGTGTGTTCCAGCCTGCAGAATTCCTGCAAGATGGCGATCAATTCCATTTCATCGTCGATGGAATCCAGGCGCAGTCCTAGTTTGGGGATCAGGTTATGTCCATCAATCAAATAGGGCATAATTGCATTTTAACCTCTATTTTTTAGGAAAAGGCATAAGGGATCAAATCTTTGCCACTTCAGAAGATTAATTTCGTATATGATATAGATACTGTATACCTGTGTTTCTTTCTATGTGCTTTATAATGTGTTGAATATAAGTGCATCACTTTATTGTTAAATTTACTAAGCTAGATGGAGACGAATATGGCTGATAAAAAAAACCGTAAGATTGTAGTGCCTCCTCAGGGAGGTATGGTACGTGACCTCGTTACCCGGCTGAAGCTCATCTTGAAGCTCATGGGCGACCGGCGAGTTAGCCCGTGGGTCAAGCTCGTTCCGATTGGTGCTCTCGCTTATCTTATTTCACCCATTGATCTCATTATGGGCATTCCGGGAATCGATGCTTTGGATGACGCGGCAGTGCTTTGGATTGGTTCGACTCTCTTTGTTGAACTTTGCCCTCCTGATGTGGTGAAAGAACATATGCAGGAGCTTGGAAGCAATTTGCAGGATACGTCAGGCGAAATCGTAGATGTCGAACCGACAGATATAAACGATAAGTAGTACATGCGACGATTCATACTTTTATTGTTATTGTCCGTTGTGGCGTGCAACGGACAAGGCACTCCGCCTCTCTCCACGCCGACAATTGCCACCGTTATCTCCTCCCCAGAAACAACACAAACCTCCATCTCGCCGACAACAATTCCCGATACAGAAACGTCTACGGCTAGTCCGATTCCTGCCACGGAAACAGCCACGAGCACGACATCCTTTCCAGATCCGAATGGATATCAGTGGCAGCCAATTGTCTCTGGCCTTCAGCGCCCCGTGGATCTGCAGGCAGATGGATCAGGACGCTTATTTGTCATCGAAAAAGTCGGACGGATTCGAATCATCCAAGATGGCCAATTGCTGGAGACTCCTTTTCTCGATATTTCAGATCGTGTGGATAGCACCGGGAACGAGCAGGGCTTATTAGGATTAGCCTTTCATCCGCAATACGCGCAGAACGGGCGCTTCTTCGTGAATTACACAGACAACAATCGCCATAATGTGATCGCACGCTTTCAGGTCTCGGGTGACCCCAACATTGCAGACCCTAATAGTGAAGTGAAACTGTTGAGTATAGATGATCCATTCCCCAATCACAATGGCGGGGTGCTTACCTTTGGTCCCGATGGATTTCTTTATGCCGGTCTTGGCGATGGCGGTTCGGCCGGCGATCCCTTTGGAAATGCACAAAACACTGGCGTTCTCCTTGGCAAAATCCTCCGGCTCGATGTTGACTCGGCTGAACCTTATGCAGTTCCCGCTGATAATCCATTTGGGAACGAGATTTGGGCTTACGGCTTGCGTAATCCCTGGCGCATCTCCTTTGACCACGCCACTGGCGACCT
>DATGYJ010000342.1:0-7910 GCA_035298105.1 Anaerolineales bacterium
GGTGTTATTCCGCGCAGCGCCATACCGCTCATCCAAATGATCGCACCGACCACTCCCAATGACCGCATGGAAAGGATCGCCAGGAATGCCAAGGGATTTATTTACCTCGTTTCTGTGACCGGGATCACGGGAGCACGCCAATCGCTGGCAGAAGGACTTGGGGAATTGATCGCGCGTGTCCGTGAGCACACGTATGCGCCGGTGTGTGTGGGATTTGGGATCGGCACGCCTGAGCAGGCAAAAGAAGTCGGAGCACTGGCAGATGGAGTAATCGTCGGGTCGGCGTGCGTGAAGGCGATTGGGGGAAGTGATATGCCGGTTGAGGCAGCGAAACAGTTTGCAGCGGAATTCCGAAGAGCATTACGCGATGGGACTATCTAATTCGAAAGTCAGTGCCAAAGGCTGGCAAGTGCTGTGTAAATTAACAAACTGCTCATCGCCAGGTTTAGCACCTTGTTATATTTGAGGAACAGAGTGCGGAAGATACCTCCTCCGATTGCCCAGGCGGAAGTTGCCACGAAACCAACCAAAGCCAGTAGAGGTGCAAACAGTGCAATCGTGAGCGGGTTTTGGTAAGTTTGCACAATAAATGTTGAGTATACAGTCACGCCATAAAGAATAACCTTCAGGTTGAGGAACTGCATATTCAAACCGGCTATAAAGGAATTTGAACTGCCCTCGTTGGCATGATCACCGGGCGGCCTGGATAGCAGAATATGAATTGACAGATAAACCATATAGACTGCACCCAAGATAGTCAGCCAGGGCCTGATTTGAGGGAGCAGTTTGACCAGGACGACATTTAACAGACCGCAAACCAGCATGACGATGACAAAGCCGATGAATACGCCGGTAAGAAACCCCAGGGTGCGTTTATAGCCGGCCCGCACACCGTTAGACATCGCCATGACATTGTTGGGACCGGGGGTAAAGGTGGTCAAAATCACATAAGTCAGGAACGGATAAAGATTTTCCATCATGGCCTCGCTCTAAGATGTTATAATGGTCAAGGTGTGCGTTATGTTGCATATTTATCATATTGTACATTTTGTGCGTTATAACGTCAATGCTGGATATGGAGATTGCAATGGATGATGTCAACTCTCTGGTTGCCCAAAATCTGAAGAAGATCCGTGCAGAGCAGAAGCTCAGTCTCGATGGGCTTGCTGAACTGACCGGCGTCAGTAAGAGTATGTTGCGGCAGATCGAAAAAGGTGAGTCCAGCCCGACCATTGCGACAATCTGGAAGATCTCGAACGGACTGAAGATTTCCTTTACCAGCCTGCTGAGTGCACCTCACACGGATACGACTTTGGTTCAAAAGACGACCATCAACCCCCTCGTCGAAGACAAAGGCAAATATCGGCTCTACCCTTTCTTCCCTGTCGAAGAAGGCAGGCGGTTTGAAGTCTATTCCATTGAAATTGAGAAAGGCGGGAAATTGAGTGCTGAGGCTCACCAGGCCGGTACACAGGAATTCCTGACTGTTTATGCTGGAGAGCTGACGTTACGAGTGAGCGAGGAGCATTACCACCTGGCTGAAGGCGATGCCATCAGGTTTCGGGCAGATCGTCCCCATGCCTACATCAACCCCGGGAAAACTCTGGCGAAAATCAATCTGGTTATTTGTTATTCATAGTAACACAACGGATTTCGCTCGTCAGAACAATTCCGGCTTAGAGTTGAACTCCTCAGGTTGAAGCGACAGGCTTCGGAATGTTGGTGATACCAGTCCGGTGAAGCCGACAAGAATACAAGCGATCCCTGAGAGGGCTATCACATGAGTGGAAGGGACAAAAGCCAGCAGTATGCCACCGCTGGCCAAACCAAGCGGCGATCCAGCTGTGAGCAAGGTTGAACGCGCTCCAAATACCCTGCCCAGTTGTTCCTTGGGAACGCTGCGTTGCAGCAGGGTCGTTTCCATGGGTGTATAAGGCCCCCACATCAGACCACCCACCAAAAGGAATCCGCAGGCCAACCCAAGTTTATTGATGAAGGCCATGGGCAAAAGGCTGGCGCCCCAGAGAAGCGCGATCAGTGGTAAAGCAACACCCAGGCGCAGACGCTGACTGAGCATGGTACTGCTCAGGGTTCCGATGAGGGCACCGACTGCCAAAGCGGACCAGAGTAATCCGTAGCCGCGCGCATCTGTCTGGAGGATGGCATCACTGTAGACTGGCAGAGCAGCCTCGAGGGGACCATACGAGAAGAAGAATATCAGGCTTAGCAGGGTCGTATATCTCACTACTTTCATATTCCAAAGTTGACGTAAGCCCAGGCGTTCTGAGAGAGGCGCCTGCGCAGGCGGCCCGCTCCGTTTCAGGGTTGGCAGTGTGATGGCAACAAACGCCATTACGGCAAATGTCCCGGCGTCGATGAGTAATACGGCTGGACCTCCAAAAGAAGCGACCAGAAGCCCTGCAACCGCCGGCCCGATTACCAGAGATAGGTTGAGGCTAAAGGACCAGAGCATGTTCGCGGCATCCAGGTCCTGATCCTCTACCAGCTCGGGCAGGATGCTGCGTGACCCAACCTCCGTGGCAGGTACCAGCATGCCCGCCAGGAAGGTCAGCAGGAAAAGCAGCCAGAGCTCAAGCAGGCCGAACCAATACAGGATAGGGATCAGGCCAATGATGAGGGTGCGAAGGCCGTTATCAATTGTCATAATGGCGCGCGGTTGGAAGCGGTCGATCAGGGAGCCAATGATCAGGCTTGTGACAATGGCAGGAAGTTGCAGGGTCAGGAGAATACCGGCGGTGGCAGTGCCTGACCCTGTAACTTGCAGCACGAACCAGGGGAGTGCAATAAAAGTGATGGCATCCCCGAATAGCGATATCAACTTGCCTGCCCACAGGCGGCCGAATGCGGGATAGCGGTAGAGTAAGCTGAACGCATGCCAGAGATGATTCTTCATGGATCGTATTCCGATTAGAGCAGATTTGTAATATGTCAGGATCTATGTTTATTGGGTCTTACAGGCCCCATTTGTATCACTATATAGTAATCTACTGCGGCAGCTCAAAAATCTCGATGCTATACTCATTCCTGCCAGCGGATAGAAATGGGTGGTCTCTCACCAACTCTTTCGCAGTGTTTATATCCCTGGCTTGAATAATGCTATAACCGTTGAAATTCGTTGCCGAGTCACTCGTCGATCCGTCGTTATGCAGGGCAAGTCCATTTTGCATGGGCGAGCCCCTGTCAACCAATTTCTCTCCAAGCTTCTGAAACCAGGCCGGCCATTTTTCATGCGAGGCTCCCGGGGGGGTTGCCGGCCCCTTATAGAACAAGATAAACTTTTTCATCATGTTTCTCCTTTCGCTCATAAAGTTAGCGGAACATACATTTCATTAACATCTGGGCAGGGATTCCAGATCTCTCGACGCTCAATCTGCCAGCGCATAAGAGAGCAGAACGACTCCCAAGCCGATCGGTTGGCTCTCGCTAAGTTTCAGTTTGGTCAGCCCCATCCCTTCCCTGAAAAAGCGCTTTCCGCTCCCCACCAGCGCGGGGTGAACGAGGATCTTATACTCATCGATCAGACCGGCTTGCGCCAACGTCTCGACCAGCATGGCACTGCCCTCGATGAGGATATCCTTACCGGGCTGCTGCTTCAGTTTCGCGATCTCTTCCACGACATTATTCTTGATCACCATCGAGTTATTCCACTGCGCTTGCAGCGATGTTGAAGTGACGACATACTTTGGCATACTATTCTTATGGTTCGCGATTCCGTATTGATCCCCCTTTTGATTAGGCCAATAGTATGCCTGAAGGTCATACGTCTTCCTGCCAAGCAGAAGTGCATCCGCTGCCAGGACGATCCCACGAACGAACTCATCCCGCTCCTCACTATAGTAGGGAGCAGCCCATTGGCCCATCGTTTCCGCATCGAAGATACCATCAACAGTCACCCCTTCTGAAACAACTATCTTTCTCATTTTGTGCTCCTTAAATCTAAATTATTGTCTGTTTTGCCTTTCTATAAATACGTCGCACCGGAAAGCGCCAAAATGACAGATCAGCAGTTGTTCTCATCATTTTCTCATAAACCCCAGTTCGAGCAGGGCTAACCGTCAAGATGAATGGATCAGTCAGAAAGAGAGGATAGGCATACTGGAACAATCCGCAAAGCTGGCAGATGGAGTGATCATTGGTTCGCCGTGCGCGCAGACGATTGGAGAAAGCCAAAACTCAATTGAGCCGGAAAGCAAGTTGGCGAGCGAATGCGGGGATGTCCTACGGTAGGTGGTCCGGTGCTTTCGTCAACCAATAATGGGTCTTATCCGCGATCGCGATCGTCCCCCCAGGCTCGAAGTTGCTCCTGAACCACCCATAGGAGCGCTGCCGGTCCGCTCCCCCTGCCTCGGTCAACAATAATTGCCCACAAATGACGACTAGATCTTCAATCACTCGTTCATAGCGATAGTATGTCAGGGCTGCCAAATCCATCTCCGGCTCACCGTAGCCTTCATAGAAAACGGCTTCATCGGCTTCGCCCTTCCAGATAGCATCAATTCCGCCGCCGATGAACATCAGGTCGCGCTCTTTGGGCGCCAGGATGGGATTGTCCCAATCCACGATGTAAAGCTCATTGTTATCGCCGATCAGAATGTTGCCACCGTGAATATCAGAGTGACACAAGACCAATTCCGGAGACTTGGATTGAAGGTCCGAAGCCAGCTGGTCGGCACGCGCAACGAGATGACTGATCTCATTTCGTTTGGACTTCATGAACTCTACTAATTTCGCGGCAGAGGGCTCCTCGAAGGAAATTTCTTCAATCTGCCCCTGAAATGATTTCATCTTCTCACGCCAAACCGGAGAGAAAGTCTCTTGTGGGAGGCGCCTCTTGAGTTCTGGCGGCACTCCAGCAGAGTGGACCGCTTTGAGCGCTGCGCCCAGACTGCGCTTGTGCTGATCTGATAACTCCCTGTCAAAGCCGTTTTCGCCTTCGATGAACGGATACAGAATCAGCTTGTAAGCGCCGAAGTCCGCCCAACGTGAATTGGATTTGGCTTCAAAAGGGATGATCATTGCTTGAACACCCTGCTCTTTGAGAAAGAGCGGCACAGTCACAATGATCTCTTCGAAATTCTTTCTCAATTTCAGAAAGTAGGTTATTCCAGCGCTGGTTTCAACACGGTAAACCGCGGTATTTTCGTCCGCACCAAGAGGGAGAAAGGTAAACTGCGCAATGTGCAATCCATATTCTTCTTGCACATGGGAAATAATGAGTTCATCCGCGATGTCAGGTTTTTCAAGCATAGAATTATTTTAGTCTAACCCAGTGGTCCCGTAAGGCGGCGATTGCTCACTCGTATCGAAACCATAATGAACACAGCAAATTTTCTGGCAAGCTGCTGGTTTCGACACTTGCAAGCCTTGGCCCCGTCTATCAGTGTTTGTGATCGGCCTGCATATTTAAAAGTTTCACACCCTCAAGGGTGTGAAACTTTTCTATCATTATTCTTTTGGATGTTCCGTGAGCGAGAACCAATTGCCGCAACCATCTTTGAACAAGGCTTCGATCCCGTAGAACTCGTTGGTTGGCGGTTTAAGGAATTCGATGCCCTTGGCTTTGAGGTCCTCGTAGGTCTTTTGGCAATTGTCTGCCTCCCAAACGCCTCCACTGAGCGCGTCTTTGTCGAGCAGCGCTCGGACGTGAGGAATAAGATCGGGCGAAAACATCGGCTCAACAGGTTCTGACAGGACGATCTCCACGTCAGGTTGGTTCGGTGGGCTGACCGTCAGCCAGCGAAATCCGTTGTCCATGGTGACGTCGGTATGGACCTTGAACCCGAGTTTGTTGACATATACCTCGTAGGCTTGCTTTTGGTCACGGACCAGCAGCCCTATGTGAGAAAGTTTGGTGATCAAGGTGCTCCTCCTATCATCCTTCTTTCGGTGGCTCGACCAAAATCAATTGATTTCCCTCTGAGTCGCGGATCATGGCATACGTGCCCCACGGCTGGGGGTCTGGCTCCTGGGTGAAGGTTACACCTTTGGCTTTGAGATCCGCGACGAGGGCCCGCATGTCCTGGACGTTGAATGTCAGGGCTTGAGATTTGCCGACGGTCTGGCGGTAGTGCTCCCAATTTTCGTCGGGCAAATACAATGTTACTTCGGTCTCTGCACCTCTCGGAGCGACAGCAACCCAACGATTTGTCGCACCCGGATATAGAGGTGCATCCTGGCGTAATTCAAATCCGAGGATGCGGGTATAAAAGTCTTTGGCCCGGTCTTGATCGCTCACAAACAGAGATACATTTCCAATACGGTTAATCATGGCTGACAGTGCCTCCTATCTGGTGGATTTGCGACCATCTTAGCACAAGCGTTCTATGATTGCTTCTTGAAAATTGCTCTTTTAACCACAGATGAAATCAGATGAAAGGGATTTCAGTGCCTTGCATCAGGAAACTTCGAAAAGATCTAGTCTTTCGGGAGGGAAACCCGGATGCCGTGCATGATCACGTAACAATTGGGAATGAATTTGAGCGGGTTCTTGCGCATCTCCCACGCCCGGGCACGATAAATAGAAGGCGACCAGCCAACGATTTTATGGAACAGCGTGCTGAATGACCCCAGGCTTTCAAAGCCAACCTCGAAGCAAATCTCGGTGACCGTCAATTCACTTTGCGCCAGTAATTCTTTGGCGTGTTCGATCCGTTTGCGCGTCAGATATTCATGCGGCGTTGCATGAAAGGCATGCCGAAAGAGCCGCAGGAAATGGTAACGCGAAAAATTGGCGCTCCGGGCGAGTTCATCCAGATCGAGGGGTTGTGAATACTGGGTATCGATTAACTCCTGAGCGCGCCTGAGCGCTTCGTGAGCAGTAGAGCGTGCCATGGGAAGGGAAATTATACTGCATGCCACAAGACCCTCGGCGTTCGCTTGTGCTGATCGGATAATTCCATCTCGCAATCTTTTTCCTTTGTGCCCCTGGTGTACTTCGTGGTGGAAAATTTTACATGCTTGCCTTGATCGCCAACCCTGCAACGACACTCGTAAAGGAACTTGATTCTTTGACTTTCTCCTTGCCAAAGATACGCCGGAGCATTTCCGTAAACAGGGGAATATTCGACGAGCCACCCGTCTTGACGACCGCATCGATCTCGCCTGGTTCAAGACCAGACCTGGCGATTGTATCCAGCAAAACCTTTTCTACATCTATCAAATAATGCTGAATATCGGTTTCAAACTGGTGGCGGGTGTAAAGTTCCCAGAGGGCGATATCTTTATCTTCCAGACTGACAATCGTGGCGCCCTCACTCGAAAGCGCAATCTTCCCCGCTTCCACTCTGTTGTAAAACGTGAAAGCCAGGTCGTTGTAGATCAGTCCTTGTAAAGCTCTGACCTGAACGGGAGCTATTCCTGCGCGGATGGCTTTCTCCAGGATGTTCTTGTTGATGGGTGTGCCCAGATAAGGGAGCGCCATCCAATCGGGAACGGCATTGATCATTTCCAGGATCTCGGGATGATGTTTGACTCGTCCCAACCCAAAATGCGCTAACATGCGGTTCTCGATGATGACACGGTCAAAGTCGCTACCGGCGATATCCACGCCGCCGCTGGCATAAACTTTACGTTTGCTTGGATCGCCTAAGCGCATCACGGCGATGTCGAGCGTGCCGCCGCCAAAGTCAAAGATGATAACGTTCTGTGGTTCTGTCATGGATTGTTCATAATCCAGCGCCGCGGCGATAGGCTCCAGCTCAAAATCTACTTCCCTGAAACCTGCCTCCTGCGCAGCCTGGCGCAGGGTCTCCTGCGCCTTGTGATCCTGTTCAGGGGAGTCGGAGAATTTGACAGGCCTTCCAAGCGTGACGGCATGGACCGGCTCGCCGAGAATATCTTCCGCACGCTGTTTCAGCAAGCTCAGATATGTCTTTGCCAGATCGCCCACC
>DATGYJ010000343.1:0-22002 GCA_035298105.1 Anaerolineales bacterium
CGTTCTATCCGCGAAATCCGTGTACGAAAGACTGAAATCGCGGTTCTTGAGAAAGCCATGCCCGTTAGCTGCGAAACACAAATCCCGCCAACCCGTTTAAGAAGATAGATACGAATTTCGCCGGCGTGAAGAAACGATGTAATCGACCTCTTGCGAGATTCTTTTCGCCACAGAGAAAATGAGTTTTTCTCAACGGTCTCAGTGGGCACCGTGGCTAAGCCAGGGATCACTGATGCAGGAGGTCAAATGAGAGGTGACTGAAATGGCATTCAATATCAATCGATTCACCGAAAAATCGCAGGAAGCGGTCATCCGCGCCCAGCAAATTGCTCAAGAATTAAACCATAGCCAGGTGGAACCCGAGCATTTGTTTGCAGCGCTGCTTCAGCAGGAGGAAGGGGTCGTTCCTCAAGTCTTGCAGCGCCTTGGCGCCAATCCACGGGATTTGCTCCAGCAAGTGCAAACCGAGCTGGAGCGCCAGCCGAAGGTCAGTGGCGGCGGGGTGCAGGTGGGCATTTCACCGCGCTTGCGGAAGGTGCTGGTGCGGGCTCACGATGAGCTTCAGCAGTTCCGTGATGAATATGTCAGCGCTGAGCATTTACTGCTGGCTTTGATCGAGGTTGGCGGTGGAGCCGTCGATCGGATTTTACGTCAGGCAGGTGTAAATCGCGAGGCTCTCCTGCAGGCGTTGACACAGGTACGCGGGTCCCAGCGGGTGACCAGCCAGAACCCGGAAAGCACCTATGCCGCGTTGGAGAAGTATGGACGCGATCTGACGCAGCTGGCCCGCCAGGGCAAACTCGATCCGGTGATCGGTCGCGATGAGGAGATCCGGCGTGTCATCCAGATCCTCTCCCGGCGCACGAAAAATAACCCGGTGCTGATCGGCGAACCAGGCGTGGGCAAGACCGCCATTGTCGAAGGACTGGCCCAGCGCATCATCCGCGGCGATGTTCCGGAAGCCTTGAAGGATAAACGCCTGCTCCAGATCGACCTGGGCGCAATGGTGGCTGGCGCCAAGTACCGCGGCGAGTTCGAAGAACGATTGAAAGCGGTGCTCAAAGAGATTCAAGAGGCCGATGATATCATCGTCTTTATTGACGAGTTACATACCGTGGTGGGTGCCGGCGCCGCGGAAGGTGCGATGGATGCCTCCAATATGCTGAAACCCATGCTGGCCCGCGGCGAGCTGCACCTCATTGGGGCAACAACCCTCGACGAATACCGCAAGCACATCGAGAAAGACGCGGCACTGGAACGTCGCTTCCAGCCGGTGATGGTGGGAGAGCCATCGGTGGAAGATACCATCTCGATTCTGCGCGGTTTGAAGGAACGCTACGAGACCCATCATGGAGTACGGATCACCGATTCTGCCATTATCGCAGCTGCCACGCTCAGCGACCGCTACATCTCCGATCGCTTCCTGCCGGACAAAGCGATCGATCTCATCGATGAGGCCGCGGCCCGCCTGCGGATGGAGATCACCAGCGACCCGGTGCAGTTGGACGAGATCAAGCGCCGGATCATGCAGCTGGAGATCGAGCGCGAGGCATTGAAGAAAGAGAAGGATGCTTCGAGTAAGGCCCGCCTGAAAAAACTCGAAGCAGATCTGGCAAACCAGGAAGAGCAGCGGCGAGCTTTGGAGACCCAACTTCAACATGAACGTGAGGCGCTCCAAAAAATCACGCATCTCAAGGAACAGATCGATCAGACCCGCCTGGAGATCGAGCGGGCCCAACGTCATCAGGATTGGGAGCTTGCGGCGCGGCTTCAATATAGTGAGTTGACGAAATTGGAGGAGCAGCTTCGTAAGGCTGAAGAGGATCAAAAAAATCGGCAGGTCGGCAATGCCTTACTCAAGCAGGAAGTAGATGCCGAGGATATCGCCCAGGTGGTTGGCAAATGGACCGGGATCCCTGTGTCCAGGCTGCTCGAGGGTGAGATGGAAAAATTGATCTATATGGAGGACCGCATTCACGAACGCCTGGTGGATCAGGAGGAGGCCGTCGAGGCCGTAGCAGATGCGGTGCGCCGCTCGCGGACCGGCTTACAGGATCCGAACCGCCCGATGGGCTCGTTCCTCTTCCTGGGTCCGACCGGCGTGGGCAAGACAGAGCTGGCCCGGGCGCTGGCGGAGTTCCTGTTCGATGATGAGCATGCCATGCTGCGCATTGATATGAGTGAGTATCAGGAAAAGCATACGGTCTCACGTCTTGTCGGCGCGCCGCCGGGATATGTTGGCTATGAGGAGGGAGGCCAGCTCACAGAGGCCGTGCGCCGCAAACCCTACAGCGTGGTACTGCTCGATGAAATCGAGAAGGCGCATCCGGAGGTGTTCAACGTCCTGCTGCAAGTTCTGGACGATGGCCGCCTGACGGATGGTCAGGGCCGTACTGTGAATTTCAAGAACACCGTCGTGATCATGACCTCCAACGTCGGCAGCAACTGGATCAAGGAGTTAGGCATCGATGCGGCCCGCGACCAGGTGATGCAGGAGCTGAACCGGATGTTCCGCCCTGAGTTCCTGAACAGGATCGATGAGATCATCCTGTTCCGTGCCCTTACGCGAGAACATTTGCGGAAGGTGGTCGAAATCCAGCTTCAGGATCTGAAGAACCGCCTGGTGGACAAAAACATTCAGCTTGAGCTCACAGACGGGGCCAAGGCGAAACTGGCAGAGGAGGGGTTTGATCCGGTGTTGGGGGCACGCCCTCTGAAACGCGTGATCCAAAAACGGATCCAGAACGTGCTGGCTCTGAAAATCCTGCGCGGCGAGCTCAAAGAGGGTGACCGGGTATTGATAGATGTTGGTAAGAGAGGCGAGCTCGAATTCTCCCCTCAAACTGCAGTCGAGCCTCAGCCTGGAGCCGTATGATTTTTATGAGGGAGAGAAGCACCGCATCTACAATTTAATCGACAGATCGTGTGTAACCGCGCCTCCGCTATTTGACTGGCATAGCGGAGGCGCGGGCATGAGTTCACATCGATATCCCGATGGACAGCAAAAGGAAGAGCGAAGAATCCCCGAAGGAGGCCTAGAAGATCAGTACAGGATCAGTACAGGATTAGTACAGGATTGCCGGGAGAATTTAGGAACAAAGGAATTGAATGTGGATTTCCTACCCCTCTAAGCATTCGTGAAATAAAGGTTCCTTAGTGTAGACGTACAGAGGGTTCCAGCAGTTCCCGTGGAACGGCGGCGATTACAGATTAACGCGTGCGGCACTCACGGCCGAAATGAAGACATCCTCAAGGGTTGGCTCGATCCATTCCAGCGTCGTGATGGGGATACCGAGGGCCTCCAGGGTCTGGCGGATGGCTTGCCGGTGCTGTTCATCAGCCGGGAGGACCGCGTGGATTTGGGCTCCATACAGGGCGACTTCCTGTAACGGCAGTGCGCCGCTCTGTTGGGCAGCCTTGAGTACTGACATCACCCGGTCAGGGAAAGCCGAGTTGATCTCCAAAACGCGCCCGCGCATCTGGGTCTGTTTCAAGCGGGCAGGCGAGTCCAGCGCTACTAAACGCCCCTGGCTGATAAAGCCCACTCGCTGACATAATTCTGCTTCATCCATGTAATGCGTTGTCACCAGCACGGTCACACCCTGTTTCGCCATGCTGTAGATCAATTCCCAAAACTCCCGGCGGCTGATGGGATCCACTCCGGCAGTCGGCTCATCCAGAAAGACCACGCGCGGGCGGTGGACAATGGCGCAACCCAGAGCCAGGCGCTGCTTCCAGCCGCCGGAAAGATTTCTGGTCAGCACACTGGCATGTTCCTGCAAGCCGGCCATCCGCAGCAATTCAGCTTGTCTTTGCTTCAGAACCAGGGACGAGAGCCCATAGACTTCACCATAAAATCGGATATTCTCCTGCGCAGTTAATTCCTGATATAGCGTAAACTGCTGCGACATATAACCCACCTGCGCCTGCATGATCTTTGTCTCTCGAGCGGGATCGTAGCCAAGTACAAGCGCCCGGCCGGAGGTGGGCTTCATCAAACCCAGCAGCATGCGAATGGTGGTCGTCTTGCCTGCTCCGTTGGGTCCCAGCCAGCCAAAGATCTCCCCTTCGTTGACTGAAAAACTGACGTGATCCACCGCCGAGAACTCGCCAAAGTTTTTGGTCAAATCCTCCACAATAATGGCGGGCTGCCGTCCTAACAAAGTAGATTGATCGCCGATCATTTGCTCTCCGGCTTGGCAGCAGCCTGGCCTTCAGAATTGGCTTGCGTTTGCTGGCGGATCAAGCTAATGAATGCCTCTTCCATGCGCGGCTCAATTCTGCGAATTTCATCATGTCCGATTCCCTGAGCGGCGAGTGCTGCGGCAATCTCGGGTTTCCTTTGAGAGGCACGATCCACGAATACATGCAACTTATCTCCATAGGTCTGCAATTCCCTGACACCTGCCAGGCAGGGAACCAGTGTTTTGGCAGAAACAAAATCGGAAGGAGTTAGCTCAAGCAGTTCGCTGGTCAAGCCTTTCTTGATATTCACAGGCGTATCATTTGCGATCAATTTTCCAGCGTACATCAAACCAACCCGCACGCAGCGCTCGGCCTCATCCATATAAGGGGTGCAGACAAAGACTGTCATCCCTTTTTCCACCCGCAGGTTGCCAAGTAGATTCCAGAACTCTCGCCGACTGACCGGATCTACGCCCAGGGTGGGTTCATCGAGCAGGACCACTTCCGGCTCATGGATCAAACTACAAGCCAGGGCCAGTTTCTTCTTCATGCCGCCAGATAATTGGCCAGCCAGCCGGGCTGTGAAATCGGTTAGTCCGGCAAAGGCCAGCAGTTCCTGAATGCGTTTTTTCTGTTGGTCAGGTTCCACGCCCTGGATCTTTGCGAAAAAGAGCATATTCTCCATGACGGTCAGATCTGCAGGCAGGACAAACTGTTGGGCGATATAGCCAATGCGTTCACGGATCTGATACGTGTCCCGCATCGAATCCAGACCGAGAATTGAGCTCTCTCCCTGCGTGCGGGTCAGCAAGCCCAACAGCACTCGAATCGTGGTCGTCTTGCCGGCGCCATCAGGGCCGATCAATCCATAGGTTTCACCCGGACTGACGTCGAGGGACAGATGATCGATAGCAGTGATGCCACCCCTTCGGGAGTTAAAGCGTTTGATCAATCCTTTGGCGAAAATTGCAGATTCACCCATGGGAAATACTAATCCAATCGCTTTCGGAAGTTCAAAGCGGCAGAAATCATCACAACCAGGCTGTAGATCACGAGCGCCAGCACATCGGACCATAAGAATGTGAGGCCAACGCCTTTCATAATGATGCCGCGTGAAATGCGAATAAAGTACGTCAGCGGCAGCATGCTTCCGATCCACTGTGGGATGAGCGGCATGACGTTGCGAGGGTAGACGATCCCGGTCAGAAGCATGCTGAATAACATTAGTACCGTGCTGATCTGTTGCGCTTGTCGCTGGGTTTTGGCAACCGTGGAAATCAGGAACCCCAACCCCAAACTGGACATGACGAAGGCTAGGGTTAACAATAAATACAATCCCAGACTTCCCTTGAACGCCACGCCAAACCAGAAAACTCCCAGGATCAGGATCAACCCTATGACAAGGTAACATAGCACCAGGAGTGGGATCATCTTGCCCAGCAGCAATTCCAACGGACGGGTCGGGGTCGCCAGGATCTGTTCAATGGTGCCTAGTTCCCGTTCACGGACCACAATCAACGCTGCCTGAGCAACCGCGGCCGTTTGCAGGATCATCCCAATGATCGCCGGTAATACAAACCACAAGTCGCGAAAATCCGGATTATAGAGGACCCGAAACGAGTTCGTGATGGGCCTGGAGGCTGCCCGGGCAACAAACATGGTCTTGCCTCCAGTCTTTTCCGTTTTTTGAATTGCCCATTCAAGCCCATAATTTTGGGAAATCAGATTGGCGGCGCTGAACCCGGATTGAACGCTGAAGGAATCCGAACCATCCAACAGGATCAAAACATCCGCATCGCCATTCTCCAGCCGGGTCGAGAAATCGGGCGGGATAATCAGCCCTGCCTTCACCTCACCCGCATCCAATGCGTGCCGCACTTGAGCCTCATCCTGCGCCGTCAGGGTGACATCAAAGTATTGTGAGTTGACAAATGCCCGAATAAGGTCACGGCTTTGCACATCCTGACTTTGATCGGCAACCGCGGTGGGCAGGTGATAAACGGTTAAGGACACTGCATAAGCGAACAGGAAAAGTTCGATCAGTGGCAACCCCACGATGAATACTAAGGTGCGAACATCCCTTAAGAGTTGGGCCGTTTCCTTCTGGATCAATGCAGATAGACGCAGATAGCTTTTGCGCACGTGTTTAACCTCAATCCAGGGTTTGCCTGAAAAGCCGGGTTGCGAAGAACAGAATCACAACGTCATACACAACCAGGAAGAGGACTTGATTCGTTAGCAATGGCAAACCAATCCCTTTCATAAAAATGCCACGCGAAATTGGGATGAAGGCCGTCAGCGGAAAGACATAACTGATCCACTGCAGAATTAACGGCATGGAATAATGAGGGAACACGAAACCGCTGATGAGCAGCGCCAGGAGCATGGTCATCATCGCCAGCTGCTGAGCCTGCCTTTGGTTTTGAGAAATGGATGATATGAGCAGACCCAGTCCCAGCCCTGAAAATACATAGAGCAGTACCAGGCAAAAGAAAAGGAAGAAATCTCCTTGAAAAGGAACCCCGAATCCAAATATGCCGGTCAGCACAATTGTCAGCAGATTGATGATGGCAATGATCAGGTTAGGAAGGGTCTTTCCCAGCATCAGTTCAACCGGGCGAATGGGGGTGACTAGGATCTGTTCAATGGTCCCCACCTCTCGCTCGCGCACGACCGCCAGGGCCGTCAGGATAATGGCCTGGGTCTGTAGAAGCATGGCTATCATGCCAGGAACCAGGAACCAGAGATCCTTCAGGTCCGGATTATAGAGAATATGAATCTCGGCATTGAGCGGCACCAGAGAGAAGCGAGAGGCATCTTGTGCTGAGCGGCTGAGGTCATTCAGCACCAGTTGAACGGTATGCTCCTGGGCGATCAGATTAGCGGCATTATAGGCGGACTGCGTTGTAAAAGGATCCGAGCCATCCACTACAAACAGAACGCTGGCATCATGCCGGTTGACGTGATCTGCAAAATCACTTGGGATGACAAGCCCGAGTTTGGCCTCTCCACGGTCGATCGCCTCGATGACCTGCGCCTGGTCCGACGCCGTTAATACAACGTCAAAATAACCTGACTGGACCAGATCCTCTAGGTAGGATCGACTTTCTTGATCCAGACTTTGATCTGCTACCGCCATTGAGATATGTTTGACGTCCATATGAATGGCATAGGCGAACAGCACCAGCTGGATCAATGGCATCAAAAGAATCAGGAATAACGTTCCACGATCGCGGAGCGTCATAATGAATTCTTTTTTCGTAATGGCCCAAATTCTTCTGAGCATGTTGAATTGGCGCAGGAGCTGCATACCCCGGTCTATTTGGCGTATACAGACTGCTGGCTACATTGAGAGTTCCGGTTCGGCACGATTATACTGCGCTGACAAACTGCCGGCATGCACGGGGCATCACGCTGCAATCGCTTCACTCCCCGATCGAAATCGAGGAGCTTCTATTTGAACTGTACTTTTCAGTGTGTGATCACTTCAAAGACAACCGCCTGATCGTCCCGGTAAACTTCCTTCAAGCCAGAGTCTTTCGCAGCCACCTGCAGGAAATTTCTGTGATTGAGATCTGTATGAATATAATGGGAATCGAATGTGGTGGCGATGATCCGTGAGGGATTCTTCACATTGCCCTGGGTAATCTCCACCCAGAGATCGTAGAGGCGCGCATCATACAATTGCAGGTAGGTAGGGTCGAGACCGATCAGGTAGGTATTGTGCGTATTGTAGAAGAACAAGCGCGGGAAATCATCCCAGTCTGTTTGAAAGACGCGTGAACCGGCCGGAGTATTTTTCTCCAGCCACAGAGAGGCGTTCTCGTATAAGCCGTAAGATTTTGACTGGTCTATCGCAGTCCGGGCCGGGGAAATCGATCCGGCGATGCTGGTGACAACCGCCAGCGATAACAGCATCACAGCGAAGTTGTCCTGCAGAATGCGCACGAATTGAGGCCGAGCCAGAGAAGCTGATTGCACGGAAGCAGGCGCCGGCTGGAACAGGGGCGTCCAGGCAAACGCGGCGAAGATCAGGGCAAAGGGAGGGAAGTATTCTACAAAGCGGCGTGCTTGAAAGAGCATGAGTCCAAAAAGCAGCGAGGCGAACAGAGCCAGTGCTGTGCGCACCTCCATTTTGCGCCCGGAAAGTCCCAGGGCGAGTATGCCACTGGCAAAAGCGATCAGCGCCGGCAGTGAGTTGTTCAAAAGCTGTTTTGTATCGTACGGATACCATTCGTTCCCGACACGCACCGAGGTGGCATCGGCCAGTTTGGGCAGCATATGGTGGTAGGAAAAAATCAGGTTGTCCGGAAAATAGGGATTGACGATCATCCCCAAAATGATTCCAACAGTGATGTAGAGCAAGGGACGAAATTCGAAACGGCGTTCCGTCAGTGCAACGGCGAGAAAATGCAGAACCGCCAGTGCAAGCATCAGGGGAAAAGCATCATACATCCAAACGTAGAGAAACCCAAGGATGGCCAGATGTTTGTACCTGCCTTCCAGAAGCCAGGCATAGGCAAGTGCCAGCACGGCCAGTGAAAGCGATTGGGCGCGCGTAATACTCATGCGAAAGAGAAACGCTTCCGAAATTCCAAGCAGTCCCAGCGCCCACAACCATGCGAACGGGACACGTTGACGATGGAGAAGATACCAGACCGCCAGGAACGCCAGGCTGGCAAAGATCACAGCCGCCCATTTTGCGCCCAGGCGCAGATCGCCAAAGGTGAAGGGGATCAACGCCACATGGAAAAGGAAGTGGTGATCGTAAAATTCGCCCTCGTTCAGAATGCTTAACGGCAGGAAAGGGAAATCCGGCTTGAGCCCCTCCGTGCGCATGAGCCAGGCGAGCTTGATATGGTAGAAACCATCGTTATCCGGCATGTCTGGCGTGGCAAACTGGATCAGCGCCATGCCAAGAAAGAATAGGAGAAAGAGTGCCAGGGGAAGGAGTCGTTTTTGCATAAAGGGATCCTGCTGCTGATGATTGGTAGATAGTCTGGAGGTTCAGAACCTCCAGACTATCTCATTCATTTATCCGGATGCAATCCGGTAAGATTAGCCGTCGTTGCTATTGCCACCACTATCCTTACCACCGCCCTTGCCACTACCACCGTTATCGTTGCCTCCACCGCCTTTGCCACTTTTGCCGCTATCACTATGGTCATCATTCGTGTTGCTGGTTGCGCTGGCAGTATTGCTGTTATCGTCGTTGGTATTCCCGGCGTTACTGTTGTCATCATTGATGTTCGTATCATCCGAATTGACAGCATTGCCGTTATCGTCATTGAGATTGGCATCACTGCCGTGATCGTCGTTGAGATTGGCATCGCTGCCATGATCATCATTGATATCGCTAGCGTTGATATTTGCGTTATCGTCGTTAACATTCGCAGCATTCGAGTTGTCATCACCGAATGGGGGCAACGCCGATACATCCTGCGGTGCGGGGACTTCCACGCGGGAGACCGTGAAAGAACCATCTGCGTTTACAAGGCCTTCCACTTTGACTTTATCGCCGACGTTGAACGGACCGTCACGGACGACCGCCGGATCTACCGTAACGGTGGTGCCGCTGATGACCCACTGATCCCCGGCCATGCTGTCTACGGTTCCGATAAAAGCCACGGGCATAGCTTCCACTTTTCCGCTTCCGACAGTGGGTGCGGCCGCGCCGCCACATGCGCTCAAGACAAGTGTGCCGATGGTCAGGACGAACATAAGAAAACGAATATTTTTCATGATCTGCCTCTCTTTTATTTATTGGTTTCAACAATGGACATCTTAGCAGAGCGGATCATTCGCCACAATTGGCATTGGTCGCAATCTTCGCCGGCGGAAGTAGAAGCTGGTTTAAGACTTTAGTCTTAAGAGGCATACATCTTTTGGTCATTCAAAAAAAGGCATTTCGTCTACTATAATGGGTCCGGTGAACTTCTTATTGGAGAATGCGTATGTCAATGCCGTTTAAGATTTCCGTCAGACAAGCAACGCTTGCGCAGCGCTTTATGCTGGCAAGCCTGCTTATTTTGGTCGCGGGGATGGCGGGGGTTGGCTTTTGGATCGGGAATGAAATCAAGACCGGTGTTGCGCACCGAACAGGCGCGACCACCGCCCTCTATGTGGACAGTTTCGTAGCTCCGCTATTACAGGAGTTAGGAAACGCCAGCGCCCCCTCGCCGCAAAACATGAAGCAGTTGAGCAAATTGCTTCAAGATACGCCTATGGGAAAACAGATCATCTCCTTCAAAGTCTGGAACCCATCCGGGCAGGTGCTTTTTAGCACTGACCAGGAAATCGTCGGTCAAACTTTCCCTATGGATGAGGGATTATCTCTGGCTCTCCAGGGTGAGGTTAATTCTACGATTAGCGGCCTACAGAAAGAGGAAAATGCCCCCGAGCGGGCAGTCAGCTCCGAACTTCTGGAGACATATAGTCCTGTCCGTCTCAGTGGAACAAACAAGGTGATTGCCGTCGCAGAGTTCTATCAGACGGTCGATGCTCTCAACCAGGAAGCTGCTTTGGCGCAGCGTAGAAGCTGGCTCGTAGTGGGCAGCGCAACGTTGATTATCTATCTGCTGCTGGCAGGCTTCGTCCGGCGGGCAAGTGACACCATTGAGCAGCAAAGGATGACATTAAACGACCAAATCTCCCGCCTGACTGAGCTTCTTTCTCAGAACAGGGAGTTGCATGGTCGGGTGCGCCGCGCCGCGGGTAGTGTGGCGACGTTGAACGAGCGTATCCTGCGAAGAATCGGATCTGAACTTCACGATGGCCCCTCCCAGGATTTAGGTTTAGTCTTGCTGAAGTTGGATGCGCTGATCGGTCGTTGTGAGCAGGGCCAGGTGGCACCCGCATTCGTCGATGATTTGACCAGTATCCAGCTTTCCCTTGAGAATGCTCAGAAAGAAATCCGTGCTATCTCAACTGGGCTGAGTCTGCCTCACTTGGTAGAGCTTTCGCTCCAGGAAACGGTGACTCGGGCTGTCCGCGCGCATGAAAGGCGCAGTGGCAGCCGGGTAACGCTGGCGGTAGAACCGCTGCCCGAACAGGCGGCACTGCCCGTCAAAATCACGGTTTATCGAGTCTTACAGGAGGCACTCAATAATGCATACCGCCATGCCGGGGGAGCCAATCAACGAATACGGGTGTTTATGGATGGAGATCTATTGGCCATGGAAGTCTCTGATCAGGGGGCAGGCTTTGTGATCCAGCCCTCGGCGGTTATGAATGGACACCTTGGACTGGCGGGGATGAGAGAACGAGTGGAGAGCCTGGGTGGTTATTTTTCGGTGAAAAGTGAAATCGGTAAAGGGACACAGGTGACGGCCCGGCTGTCCTTGCGGGCTGAAGAAGGCGATCATGAGCGATAAGATTCATATTGTCATTGCAGACGATCATGCCTTGTTTCGCGAAGGCCTGGCCGGCATCGTCAACGGAGAACAGGATTTCGAAGTCGTAGGGCAGGCCGGAACGATGCAGGAGGCGGTGCAACTGGCGCGTGACCTTCTGCCTGACATCATTCTGCTGGATATCGATATGCCTGGCGGCGGCCTGGAAGCCGCACGTGTCATTGCCGAGCAATTTCCGGTTACTCGCATCGTTGTTTTGACGGCTTCTGAGGAAGATGACCATTTGATCGGCGCCTTGAAGATCGGCGCACGGGCCTATATTTTGAAAGGCGTGGCCGCCCGCGAATTGCTACGCATCCTTCGGGCAGTTTGGGCCGGAGAGAGTTATGTGCCGCCTATCCTGGCAGCCAGCCTGCTACTGGAAATGCGTGAAACCCATTCTCAACACAAGCAGCTCTCGAGCCCGATCGATGAATTGACGCCCCGCGAACGAGAAATTCTTGAGAGCCTGGCAGCCGGTCTCAGCAATAAAGAGATTGGAGAGCAGCTATTTTTATCGGAGAAGACGGTGAAGCACTACATGACGAATATCTTGCAGAAGCTCCAGGTCCGCAACCGTGTGGAGGCCGCGCTTCTGGCACAAAAGGAAATGAAGAAATCGTAGATCTGGATGAAGGCATCAAAAAGTCGCAGCCAACAATCTAAGATGATTGTTTGATTAAGCTGCAACAAGCACTGGGTAATACTTTGCGCAGCGTCCTTGATCCCATTGAGCACTTCTTCGGGTACTAGTGGAAAATGATTGTCTTATCGTTTTGAACAAATTACTTTTGCCAAACGCTCCATGCCGACGAGTATCTTTTCCGGGGCCACACTCCCAAAGCTAACCCTCATGCAGTTATTACGGACGGGCTGACCTTCTACAAAGAACTCTTTGCCTGGCATGTACGCCACCTTTTGCGCCATGGCCTCCGGCAGCATTGCAGCAGTATCCATTTGTTCCGGTAATTCCACCCACGTAAACAGTCCACCATCTGGATAGACAGATTTGATATCAGGAGGCAGCATAGTCTTAATACAATTCATCATCACATCACGACGCTCCCGATGAATATCACAGATTCGTTTCAGATGAGGCTCAAACAGTCCCTGGTTGAAGAATTCGGCGCAAAGGATCTGCGTGACTAAATTGCTATGGGAGTTCGTAGCCACTTTCACTTCATAAAATTTTCGTATGATAGCTTCGTCTGCAAAGACATATCCCAATCGAGAGCCGGGAGAGAAAATCTTGGAGAAGCTGTTCGCATATACGGTGTTGCCGGTTTCGTCGAAGTACTTTACAGGCGGTAATGCTTTTCCGCTATAGCGCAGCTCGCAGTATGGATCATCTTCCAGAATGAGGATATCGTATTGGCTGCCCAGTTCTGCAAGGGCCCTTCTGCGCTCCAGGCAACAGGTTCGTCCAGAAGGATTCTGGAAGGTAGGAATGACATATATCATTTTAGGGGCATATTGCCTGATCTTGGCTTCCACATCCTCCATAACAAGCCCGTGATCATCCGTCTCACAGGCAATACAGCGCGCCTGAAACATTCTGAAAACCTGGATTGCATGAACAAAGGTGGGAGACTCCACCAGAATAACATCCCCTGGCTCAAGATAGAGTTGGCCGATCAAATTTAGGCTCTCGATGCCGCCGGCCACAATGATGATGTTCTCTAGCCCAGCCTGGAGTCCCTTGGGTGCTAAGAGTTTGTCAATGACTGCCTGCCGCAAATCTGGAATGCCAATGGGATTGCCATATTGAAGTGCCTGGACCCCTCTTCGTTCTCTGGTGAGAACTTGACTGGCGATATCGTGGACGATCTCTACCGGCAAGGCTTCTTTCGCTGGTGCACCTCCGCCAAACGAAATGGTATCGGGGTCGGTCATCGATTCAAACAGGTAGCGCATGACATCCGATGTTGCCTGCATATAAGCAATACGCTCTGCAAACTTTGCCATGATGAATTCTCCTTGTCTTGCGTTAAGCGTTGTGCATTAATTGAATAGGTTTTGGCACTGCCCTAACCGGCAGCACTTCAAGTATACATGCAGTTATATGGCAGGACCCCTTCTTTTTACCTTCATAGGCGTTCCCTCAGCCGTTTGGTATGCTCCAGCACATCGAATCGGTTCGCCACAGGGTGATTGGAACGAATCGATTCAGGTGGATGAATAGACAAACGAATCTGTAACCTTTGCTTTACCCCGGAATATACAAACGCACATATAATCCTGTAGTGACATCTTGCACAAATTGGCAAGACTGAATGACCATGCTGGGAAATTCGAGGCACATCATCGTAGCATTCCAACCTTTTAGCCTCCTCGTGATGAATGCGGGGAATTTAGATAAATTGGTTTCTGAAATTTCTTAATTTACCCGGTTCCTACCCCGGATAATCTGGGGTAGGATCTCTCTTTGTCCGTCTACAATACAAGCAAGGTTGATCAAAATGCAAAAAGAATTGAACGTGATCATTGTCGAAGACGACCCTTATGCGCGTGACTTCATGTCGATGCTGCTACGGCGCGACTGGCGCACTCGTGTCGTGGGGGAATTCAACAGCCTCTCTGGAATGGAGTTGAAACAGGCGCTGCGCTCACCATCTGGCCATGTCGATATCCTGCTTCTGGATACAGAGGTGGCCAACGACGAGAACTGGCCCGCCAAGGTCGTCCAAATGACGCGCGTTCTCCCACGTCCGCCCCTAATCGTGTTTACCTGTACCTCCCCGGAGCCGCACGTTCTGGAGCGCATCCTGGCTGCCAAAGGCGGTGGCTACATTGCCAAAAATGAAATCATGTATGCTCTCGCAACCGCCCTCACTGCCGCTGCCAAAGGCCAATTCGTGATCACACCAGGCGTTTTAATTGTTGCCGGTCGTCTGGAATTGCCTGAACATACCTTGATCATGGACGGTACCCTGCCCGTGGCCAATTTTACCTCCCGCGAAAAAGATCTGACCCGTCTGGGGCTTCTATTCAACCTAGCCCAGCGCGATATTGCCGATGATTTGATCATTAGCAGCGACTTCGTCGCGGAAGTCATGGGGCGCATCTATGAAAAACTCGGCGTCCGAGAAATCTTGGATGGCGAAAAAGAGTTGGAAAGCTATTTCCAGGATGAAAAACTGCGCGAGCGCTGTCAGGAGATCTTGGAACAATACGCGGCCAACGGCAGCCGAGTCGGGCGCAAAGCACCTGGAATGTCTACCCTGGCCTTTCACTTACTGACGATCCCGGAGACCACGGAATTCAACTAACGCAGTTTTCATCATCGATTGGGCAAGGAGCATGCATGTTTGATTTTTCCTGGACATTTTTGATTGCCTGGTACAACCTGCCATTTACACTCATGTTGGGGCTGGGTGTGGTTTTGGCCGGCTTGCAACTGCTGGGACTAAGTCATGATGGGGACACTGACGCCGATGCGCACGCGGATGCAGATGGCGACCTGGATGCCGATGTAGAGACGGATATAGCCATTCACCATGATCTCGATCACGATCTAGACCATGATATCGATCATGATATTGATCACGATCTGGACCACGCTGTCGATCACGATCTGAGTCGTGATTCACTCTCCGGGTTCTCCTGGCTGGCCTTTCTTGGCATCGGCAAGGCACCCTTGATGGTGGTTATTCTCATCGTCCTAATGACAACCGGCCTGCTGGGCTGGTTCCTCAATGGGCTTGCTATGGGTATCCTGGGGTTTTTCCCTGCTCTTTTGCTGCTGGCAACGCTCCTGGTCAGCCTGGTGGTTGGCAGCCTGGTCACCTCACGGGTTACCCGTTTTATTGGGCGCGCCTTGCCGCCTGTCAGCACTACCGCTACCCGAGCCCAGGCCCTGGTCGGCAGACGTGGAACGGTGATCAGTCCCTTTGTTGACGGTCGCTATGGCATGATCCACCTGCGCGATGACGGCGGTACCTTAATCAGCCTGTTTGCCATCACTGAAGATGAACAACCCATCCCGCGTGGCGAATCGGTCATTCTCTTGTCGTATGACGCCACACAACGGCGCTATCTTGTGACTCGCCGGTAAAAACGCTGGAGCAACTCAGCGCGCAGCCGGGTAAACATTTCTGGAGGTTTCTATGCAATCGCTCGCTATCTACATTATCTTTGGGGTTGCCGCGGTCATATTGATCGGGATGGTACTTTTCCTCTCGATCATGAAGGCCTATGTCAAAACCCCCGCCAACCGCGCTTTTGTCCGCACCGGTGGATTGGGCGCCAGGCCCAATACTCCGCCTAGAGTAGTTATGAATGGCGGTGCCTGGGTATTCAAAAGCATTCACGAAATTACCTGGGTCGATCTAGGCACGATGGCGATCGAAATCGAGCGCACCGAAAACAATGCACTGCTCACCAAGGATCCGCAGTATGCCGACATCAAGGCCATCTTCTACATCAAAGTCAACCCAACGGTGGATGGCATCATCGACGCGGCTCGCACCATCGGCGGGAAACAGGTCGATTCGAATGCCGTCAAGCAGCTGGTCGACGCCAAGCTGGATGGCGCGCTCCGTGATGTTGCTGCTTCGTTTACATTGATGAGCCTGCACCAGGAACGTGAGAAGTTCATTCAGGAAGTGCAAAATCGCCTGAAAACCGACCTGGAAGAAAATGGTCTGGTGCTTGAATCCGTTTCTATCCTGACCTTGCGGGCTGCCCGCCAGGGCTCCTTCGGCACTGATGATGTGTTCGGTGCGCAGGTAGCACGCGCCAATGCCCAGGTCATTTCCCAGGCCTTGCGCGAACGCAACGATATTGAGCGCAAAGCTGAAGTCGAGATTAAACAACGCGATACCGAGGCGGCTACCTCGCGTCTCGAACTCGAGCGACAATTGGCGTTGGTTACGGCTACCCAGGAACGCGAAGTCCGTACGATTAAGGCGACTGAAAAAGCCCTCGCGGAGCGGAGTGAATACGAAGAAAACCAAAAATCGGAAATGGCCCGCGTTGTTAAAGAACGCGCGGTGGCCCTGGCCGAAATTGAACGTGACCAGCAGCTTGCCATCCAGAACGAACGCAAACAGCAGGAAGTCATGTCAACCGAAGTGGCCCGCCGCCAGGCCATCGAATTGGCCGAACAACAGCGCCAAATCGCCGTGACCAATGAGCAGAAGAAGCGTGAAGCTGCCGATAAAGATCGCCTGGTGGTTTCCGCCCAACGCGAAGAGGCTGCTCAGGCGGTGACTACGGTCCAGGCCACCGAAGCCGCTAACCGCGAAGCCAGGATCAAAGTCATCGAGGCAGAGCGCGAAGCGCAGAAAGCGATGATCGAGCAGAAAAACAAGATCGAATTGGAAGCGCTGCGCAAACAACGGGAAGCCGAAGCCCAGGCTAAGGCATTAAAAGAAACTGCCAATGCTGAGGCTGAAGCCTCCCTGAAGCAGGCTGAAACCGTCCGGGTGCAAGCCCAGGCCGAAGTGGAAGCCGCCAAGCTCCGCGCCGAAGCCGCCAAAGCCGCCGCGTCAGCGACCGGTCTGGCCGAAGCGGATGTCTTGCGAGCCAAAGCGGAAGCCGCCATGCGCGAAGCTGACGCGGTGCGCGCCAAAGGTCTGGCTGAAGCCGAAGCTGAAAAGGCCAAAGCCGAAGCGCTGGCCGCCTTTGACGGCGTAGCCCAGCGGGTGGAAGTGCTCAAGCTGCAGCTCGACGCCCAGGTGCGTATTGAAATCGCCAAATCTCAAGCGCTCGGTTCTGCACTGGCCTCGATGAACATTAAGATGATCGGCGATCCAGAGGCAGCCGCTTCACTGCTGCGCATGGTGACAATGGCCGACGGTATCGGCGAAGTCATGAAAGCCACGCCCGAACCAGTGCGCGAAGTCGGAAAGCAGTTGATCGAAAAAATCGCTGGCAAGCCGCTCCCGATCTCCCTTGTTGAACCGAAGGCTGAGGCACCGGTCCCCAATCTAAGCGGGGATTTGGCTCAGTTGATGCCCGAAATCATCCAGATGATCGAAAAGAAAATGGATCTGGAAGCCATCAAGAACCAGACCGTCCGCGAAGTGCTGACTGCGCTGTGCGAAAAGGCCAACAAGAAAGAAAAGCTGTCCATTGAAAAGGCCCAGCAAGCTCTGGATGTCTTACCGGTACTCAACGATCTGCCTTTCGAAGAGCTTTATCTGCGCGTGACCGTCAAATAACCACCCGGCCTAGCCTGTCTTGCTCATTCTTACCAACGGGTAGGACAGCGGAGAAGACCCATGAAATTGTCCCAACGCATTCGTCTATTGCTCCAAGCTGCCGTCAATGACTTGTTCGGTGAAGACCAGGTGATGGAAGCACGCCAGACGCTCAATGGCGAAACCACCGCCGAGCGCCTAACCAGCCTGCTGGACGATGCTCAGCGTCAATTAGATGCCCTGCGTCTTGAGTTGGGCAATGCTGTAAGTCACCAAAAGCGGATCGAACGGGCCTGCCAGGAGTTTGCAGCACAAGTCAAAGCCCTTGATACGGCGGCAGATACAGCGATCCAAGCCGGGCAGGATGAGCGAGCGCGCGAATACTTGGCACAACTTCAATCTGCACAGAAAAATGAAGATGAACTGGAAGAACTGGCCCGGGCCGTTGAACAACGCAGCACCGATCTACGCGCCGCGGTCAACCAGCAGCAAGAACAATTGGATGCGCTACGGCGGCGCGCCTTGACACTGACCGATCGCGAACGCAGCGTGGCGGTCCTGGCTGAGTTACTCGGCGATCAGCAAAGTCTGTCTCGCCAGTCGGAAAAATTACACACTGAACTGACCGCGTGGGAAGAGCAAATTGCCCGCCGCGAAGATCATCTCGCAGCCCGCCGGGAATGGAGTAAGTAATATGGCTCTGACACCCGAGCAAGAAAAAGCACTTGACCAACTTGTAGCCCAAATGCGCCAGGCCCAGCCTAAGCGGGCGCCAGCGCCTCAACCCGACATGCTGCAAACCTGGCTGGGCATCTCACAGACTGATCTGCGCGAGAAAATTTTTGCGCTGCTCGGTCAAAAGGATGAATATGAAAAACACTTCCTGGATTGGGTCAATACCAATCCACTGGATGCCAACGTAGAGTTCCTGGGATTGGCTGCCTGGGCCTTCTATCAGGCTGAAAAAGGCGTCAATCCAAAAATTGAAACCTACTTAGATGCGTTTTATTACATCTCAACCTGTGCTTCTGTCGGTTTTGCCGATATGTTCGCCGCGACCCAGGCTGGACGCACCATTGCCGCGATCGTGATGATGGTCGGCCCCTCACTCACCGGCAGAGCCTTGAATTACCCTAATTCGCGTTGATTTGCCATAACCTGAAAGGAGACAAAATGGCTACTCTGCTTGATAAAGTTTCCACCCTGATCTCGGCCAACCTGCACGCCCTCGTTGACCAGGCCCTCAAGGCCAATAGTCTTGCCGTGATCGACCAGTATATCCGCCAAGTTGAGGACAACCTCGAAAGCCTGGCCGATGCCGCCGCCACTGTAGGCGCAGAGATCAAATCCATCCGCCGCAAGCTGGATGAGCACGAAAAGAAGTCCAAGGAGCTGGATCGGGCCGTCGATGCCTTCCTGACCGAAAACAACGAGACGGCTGCGGCATCTACCCAAAGCCAACTCAACAGCACCCTGCAGTTGATTGGCACTTACAAACAGCAAATCGTCACCCAGGAAGCGGAATACCAGAAACTGCTTGATGCGCGCGTCAAACTGGAATCTCGTCTTGCGACCATGCGCCAGCAACGCACCGAACTGCAATCACTACTGGAACTGGCCAAGAGCAAGGAAATCGTTGTCAAGACCATCAAAAGCCTGGATGACTTGACCGGTTCCGGTGATACCGACATCAGTCGGATAGCCCAGAGCATCTACGCCCGGCTAGATAAGGCCACCGCTGCTACCGAGATCCGCGCTGCCAGCCTCGATGAACAGATTGACCAGGTTCTGGGTCGTGAACTGATCAACCAGCAGTTGGCTGAACGTAAGAAAAGACTGGCTGAAAAAAACGCTTAATGCTGCCCTCAAGAAAAACACTTCCGGCAATCCGCTGGAAGTGTTTTTTTGTTCCCTCATTCTTTCTTCCGGGACATCGTTTCGGGCTGAATAACCATTTTACTTGGCAATCTTGTTTCCACCGACATTTGAATCGGTTCAGGTTTTAAGTATCGAATAACTCTGAAACGTTAGTTGTGAATTGTTGTTATGATTTTCTTGTCTGCGAGCAATTGGCGCGCTGTACCTTGTCAGAACGTGTGAGACGTAATATGAAGGAAATTTAAGAGAAACTGCTGCCCTAAATAGCCTCATAAAAGAATGCATTGAGATCGCGGGTTCGATAAGATACAAGCAATTCTGAAATCCGCGACGCATAACTAATCTAAGGTTTACTATTTTGGAGAAACATAGCATTAAACAACAAAAGAACCAACCAAGAAGGTCGGTTCTTTCATTTCAGTCTTGGCGGTCCCGACGGGATTAGGGTTCGCGACGCGTAACTCCTTTGGCGCTCAGTGATATAGATTGTTTTTATTATACCAAAAGTGAAAGCCATGGAATTCCACTCGTAGGAGCGATCACAGGCTGAGACAAATTATTTTGCAAGCGGCTCAATGGAATCTTCCATAACATGAATGTCACTGCGGAATCTGTTACCGCTCTGGGCGCAATCGGGAGAGCAGCTCGCCGAAACCCGCCCGCCCGTACACAAGGCCCGTCATAAGTAGACCCGCTAGAGTGGGGCCCAGAATCATTGCCAGGTACAGGAACGGCATCCGCTCTGCGGGTACAGCCACCACGCCCAGCATGCCGCCGGTACCCATGATCATCAGGAGTCCGCCCCATGAGATGTGCAGCGTCAGGACGAAATAGATCAGAACCGAATGCCGCTTGATGAAAGCCTGAATGGTCGTCATAAAGTTCTCCTTTAAACGTCAATTGTGATTCAGATGTCAGGCGGTCTTGGCGATGATTTAAACTCGTACATTCTTCTTTTGATAGGTCAAAGGTTCCTGTATTTCATGACTTTGCTGCTTACCTCGGAATTTATGAGTTGTGTTCATATTCATTCTAACTACCATCCTGTCGCTGCCAGTACACTACCTCGTTTCCAGTCAGGTCGTCCTTCGGCTCGCGAGTTCCCCAGCGCATCCGTTCGAAGATAATCGCAAACACAATAAAAGGGATCAAGAGGGTGACATTGTATAACTCAAAGGAAATCAACCGGAATTGATACAAAGCAATTGGCGCATTCAAAAAGAGATGGAGGCCGAGCGCTGCGAGAAAAGCATAGGAGATATACCGGCCCCTTTGCTCTATCCCGATTACCACTTTGGCCGTTAATACACCATGCGCGAAGCAAGCCAGCAACCGCTCATTGAAATAGCCGGTGTAAGCATACCAGGGTAAAGATGCATAGGCTGGATTTTGGGCTATGGCATAGGCGAGAAAGAGTTCCTCTCCCAAGCCAAAGCTGACGCCTAACACAAAACCAACCCATAAGGCACTCGTCTGGCTGGTCACCATCTTCCACGCCTGTCTTAGTAGTAAAGGCAAGACCTTGATCGGTTCTTCCACGAGCGGCGTGATCAGCACTCCGAAAGCCAGAAACCAAGCTGGTGATGCCAGACCTAAGCCCGGCGGAACATGAAATGCCTGACCCACGAGAACAATCGCTTGCCGCTTAAGGATTAAGTTGGCGATTGCACTTAAAGGTAATCCCAAGACCAGCAGCCAGAAATAGCGTTTCTGGTGGCCGGTAAACAAGTAGATCAGCCCGCCCCAAAAAGCCAATGAGATAACCAGCGTAACCGCAGCCATGATATAGATTTGCGGAATCATTTATGCTTCCATCTGAACTCGGAGTGCGGCGATAAACTGATCTTCATTGGCAGGTGTTAATCCATATTTCTCTTTCTCTGTTTCGATCAGAAGAATATTGTTCAGCGCGGCCGTCGCGCACATCTTGACATTGCCAGCATCAGCATAAGGCACAGTAAAGAGAGCAATACCAGGAAAGCGAATGGTCGACCAGATTGTTAGACTCAAGTTTCTGCGCCGGATGGTACGAATTTCAGCCAAGGGGATAAGGTAGGTAAGGACCGGACCATAACGGAGAGTTAGCTTATCCTGATCAAGTTCATAACGCATGGTTGGGAACCAGAAGGCAAGTACCAGAAAGGCGAGAGCAACAACGGAGCAAATGATCACGGTCACGATTACGCTGCCGGAAGACAACCCCATTGCCAGTGCGGGCGCAATCGCTATAGTGAAGATGATCACTGCCATCAAGACCAACCATGCCCAGCCATACGAAGGACGTGGGTGGAAGGTTTTTGTAGGTCTATTCACTGCGATACTCATTTCTGCCTCCATCGGTTCTAATCCTGTTGCAAACGTAATCTAGCATAATGATCGTAGCTACCGTTGTGCAAAACAAGGGT
>DATGYJ010000344.1:0-11728 GCA_035298105.1 Anaerolineales bacterium
GCCTTATCGAATGCCCGCAAGGCGGCAACCCTGGCTGAACAGTGGAATCAGGCCGATACCTTACACTATGCCTTAACCTGTCTGGCGGAAGCCTTGTGCGCGGCTGGCGATGTGGAGGGAGCCTTTGAAGTTAACCAACGCGCTATGCAGTTGGCAAAAAGTGTATCTCCGTGGTTTTTCCGGATTTCGGCCTATGCCGAAGCCAAGCTCTATCTGGCTAAAGGCGATGTGCGGGTGGCAGCTCGCATTTTGGATGAGATCGAGCCGCTCATTGAAGTGAGAGATCAGGCAGGGAGTTTCTTGATTGTGAAAACAGCCCTGTTTCTTGCTCAAGAGCGATTTGCAGAGGTTGTTCTGACATTAGAAAGGCCTGTCTGCGAAATGGAACGACAAGGCCGGAATTGGCCGTTGATGGAGCTGCTGCCTTGCATGGCGCTTGCCTTGCATGCCCTAGGTCGGAAGGAAGTCGCTCAAGATATGATCGGCCGCTGTTTAACCCTGGCTGCGCCGGAAGGATTTGTGTACACGTTTGTGAAGTGGGGCGAGCCGATGCATAAGCTGTTGTTGGAGGCTTTGAAACGAAGCATTGAAATAGGCTACGTCCAACAATTGCTGTCCGCATTCCCTGTCCGTGAAGCGAGGCAAATGCCAGAAACATGTATTGTCCCTCCAACTGCGTCCCGATTCTCTCCCTCTGCCCTGGTCGAACCGTTGAGCCGGCGCGAAATGGAAGTGTTGAAACTACTGGGGCAGGGCTTCTCCGATAAGCAGATCGCCGAAGCCCTGGTTATTGCCCGCGAGACGGTCCACAAGCATCTGAAGAATATTTACGGCAAGTTGGGGGTACACAGCCGCACGGAAGCCATCGCCTCTGCCCGCCAGTTGGGCTTGCTCTAACTCCAAAATACCCCATCAATACCCATTTTAGGGACTGATTTCTCAGTCCCTTTTTCTTATTATAGGGTTGCTGATCGAATTTCAACAAGAGTTTTTCTCCACAGTACTTTTCTGTCACACCTAGACTGCACCACACCCTTCGGGCAGACCCGATTTGCTAGGCAAATCGGGTGCAAGTGTTGCGAGAAGGGCGCTTTTGAGACATGAACGAAAAAAAAACAAACCCTACAAGCATCTACCGTATCAAAATCCAGGGTGCGCTGAAATCTCCCCTGGCGGATTGGCTGGGAGATCTCCAGATCATCCCGCAGGAAGGTGGCGCGACGCTTCTGGTTGGCCACTTTGCCGATCAACCTGCCTTGCGTGGGCTATTGGATCAACTCTGGAATCTCAATTTCGTCCTCTTGTCTGTTGAACGGATTGAGAATCAAAGCGAACAACACTCTCCGCAGAGAGAACAGGAAGGTACCGGAGAAGCATATTCTGAACTTCAAGGACCTTCCTGAAGTTAGGCGGGCCTGCACTTCCCGGTTGACATTGGCCCGCTGTGAAGAGAAAGTACGAGGTCGTATGTTTGACCCTTATTCCCAAATGAGTGCTCACGCACGCAAAGAGGCTTTTTTGCACCCCCGGAAATTCATGGCTTGGCAGGACGTGGTCAGAGAGAACCGCGACACTGATGTCAACTTCGAACCAGGCAGTTCTTTTTCCGAGAGTCTGCTCCGCTCCTTATCTGGACTCTATAAACCGATCCTGGGACTCATCATCCTTGTAGTCCTTGCCTTCTCTGCCTGCACACCCCCTCAGTCCCAGCCGACCATTGATCCAATTTCGACACAGGCAAACATGCCCAACCCGGCCTCGGTCTACTGTGAGGAGCAGGGCAACAGATTGGAAATCCGCACATCTGCGGATGGCAGCCAGAGCGGCGTCTGCATCTTTCCCGATGGCCGCGAGTGCGATGAATGGGCATACTTGCGCGGGGAATGTGGTCCATCGATTCTTGCTGTGTCACCAGCAGCACTGACAGCTCTTCCCACAGCCATGCCAATTGATTCTGCTGACTATCAGGGTTGGTGGACCTACACTCACCCTGACTACAACTTCTCGATCATGCTGCCCGATGGCTGGATCGCAAGTGAAGTTACTGCCAACGACCCATTAATGAACGGTCACATGCTCATCCTCGGCGGACAGGTTGCTACAGGTGGGACAGAAAGTATTCGCATGACCTTCCGTCGTATAGGAGAGGATATTCCTTTATGGCCCACGGGCGTCGGGCCTGGTGAATTCATCGAACAGGGCACATTGGATGTTGCAGGTTCACCTGCCCGACGCGTGCTGTTGGTTTGTCCCAGCTTGACGAATCCTGACGGGGAGGTCACTTCCATCTGGTATCAGGGTGCAGAGGAGGGACAGCCCAACATCGTACGCGGTAACTTGGAATTTGGTTTTATCTTTCGCACCGAATCACACTGCGAACCTGGTTACAGTCTAAGCGGTAAGCTCCGGCGCATGGGCGAAATGATCGTTGCATCGCTAAAGGTGCCCTGACCGTATGTGTTTGACCGCCCAGCGCCCTTAGGGTGCGCTACCTCATGATGAAATCAGCCAATATCTGGGGTGCGGCATTGATCAATGTTGCTTCCGATTATTTTCTTCTTATCGCAGTGCTGGCAAACGCATAGCCGTCTTGAGCTAAAGAATCATGCCAGAATAAGGAGGCACAATGAGATACCTGATACTGTTATCACTGCCTGCAGCATCCTGCGAGGTGCAAAAACTATCGATGGACATGGGCTTTACCTGCTGCCCAGCCTCGTCGATGCCCATGTTCATTTCCTCGACGAGGCTGGGCAGCAGCACGAGCGCAAACCAAGGCCGGCGTGGATATGATCAAGGTTTATAGCAAACTTGATAAAGACGTATTCCTGGCGATCGCAGAGTCTGTTATGTATTGAAACCTAAAACAATACCCTTGTATGTATAAGTGAAGGTAGAGGACATCATGAACCAGTATTCTCAACTTGACCACATCCTCAGAAAAATCATGTCAGACTGGTCCATTCCCGGTCTAGAGGTGAGCATCGTTGAAAATGGTGAAATCACCTATCTCCGGGGTTTTGGACTCCAGAGTCTGCTGACCCATGCTCCGATTACAACTGAATCGGTGTTCTGCATAGCGTCGGTATCGAAATGCTTCGTTGCCTGTGCCATTATGCAATTAGTGGAACAGGGCAAGCTACAACTCGACACACCGTTGGTCCACTATTTGCCTGATTTCCGCCTGGACGATGAGCGTTTCATCCAAATCACCTTGCGACAGATGCTCAGTCACACCTCCGGGATGCCAGATATGGATGAATTGGAATACAACGAACTCCTTGCACATCCCGAATATGATGAGGCTGCTCTCGAGCGTTATGTCCATTCCTTAGCGGGACGAAAAATGATCGCAGCACCGGGCGAACGCTTCGCCTACAGCAACATTGCATACAACGTACTGGGTCATTTGATCGCTCGGACCTCGGGAAGGACCTTTGAAGATCATATGAAGGAAAATATCCTGCGGCCTGCTGGAATGACGGAAAGTACATTCTACTTCCCGGAAGTGGATCGCGATCGCCTCGCCGTGCCTCATCTGCGCATCCCGACCATGAGCGTCCATCCAATCTATCCTTACAACCGTGTAGATGCACCGGCTAGTTTTCTTCACGCCACATTAATGGATATGTGCCGCTGGGCGATCACCTGCATGCAGGATGTCGACTTCAAGAGAGGGCAGCTCCTCTCCCCTGCCAGTTATGACCTCATGTGGTCGCCTGTTGCAGAATGGGGTTACCCTCCGCTCTATGAGCATACAGGTCTGGGTTGGACCTTAGGGCACTATGATGGCATGAAGACGGTCAGTCATGGCGGCATGGGATTGGGCTGGGGACACTTTTTGGTCCTACTGCCGGAGAAAAAATGTGCTACGGTAATTCTCTGCAACGCAGAGTCCTCGGCACGCAGCCGAATTGTTCGCGCTGCACTTAACATCATAATGGATAAGGAACCCAGCGTTGGTCCTGTATCCTGGATCGTCCCTATCAGCCAGGCTTTCGAAGAAGGTGGCCCGCAGGCTGCTCACACCCGGTATCATGAAATCAAAGACAGCCCCGAATACTATTTCGATGGAGGTGAGCTTGTCAATCTGGCGATCCAGTTATGCAGTGCACAAAAAATTGATCTGGCAATTGATGTATTGGAATTCAACCTACAAGTCTATCCGCAGCACCTGGACTCTCTTCTATTCCTGGCAAAGCTCTTCTTGCAGAAAGGTCAGAGTTCTCGCGCCATTACCGCTATTCAGAGTGTTCCTGAAATCGATCCGAATAACGTCAATGCGAAATGGATGCTTCAGGGAAATGCATGAACTGGGGATTAGATCAATACCTTTTGTGCCAATCTCATCGCTCCGTGTCGGTCACGCCGTAGGATTTTTCCGTGTCTTGAAAGCATGCACTATCACAACGAGGACAAATCGATTGAGTTGAATACTGCTATGTCAAAGAAAGGAGTCATATGACCACTGCAAATCGAATCTCTGGCCTGGGACGAACTGTTTTCCTGCGTGCTGCCCTGGCATTACCAGTCATGGCACTCATCATCGTGTTGCCCGCGGGACGTTGGAATTACTGGCAAGGCTGGATGTATATCCTCACACTGATCATTCCAATGTTCTTCATATTTGGATACTTGCTCAAGAACGATCCCGCCCTCCTCGAGCGGCGCATGCGTATGCGTGAGAAGGAGGCGGTACAACGAAAAATCATCTCGTTATCCTACATCTATTTCCTGGCAGCTTTCATCCTACCGGGTCTGGATGTACGCTTTGGCTGGTCGAATGTTCCGCCTTTCGTATCCATCATCGCAGATGTCATCGTCTTTGCAGGATACATGATTTTCTTCTGGGTCCTGGTCACAAACAGTTTTGTATCGCGGGTGATTGAAGTGGAAAGCAACCAAAGAGTAATTTCCACTGGTCCTTACGCACTCGTCCGTCATCCCATGTACACGGGTGCAATTATCATGTACCTAGCATCGCCCGTTGCACTCGGTTCCTACTGGGCGTTGTTACCCGCGGCACTTGTCGTGCCTCTGCTCATTGCGCGGATCCATAACGAAGAGCAGGTTCTGCGGCGTGATCTTCCTGGGTATAAGGAATACACTCAATCAGTGGTTTTCCGATTGATACCTGGTTTGTGGTAATCTTTTGAAGTCTTCGTCGACAGACAAGGGATTACAACACAAGCAGTAACGAGAGGAACGGCAAGGTTTATTAACCTTTCCAGGCTGACCGGATACAATGCTGCCACACATTAACTATCTAAATGACCAAACGACACCCGCGCCAAACCTTGCCTCGCTTCACTCAGTTGGAAGGAGCTCGAGTCTATTTTATGGCTAACAAATAGTCTGCACGACCCGTCTCTCATCAATTCAAAATACTCATTTTGCGATGGCCAAAGAAAAGAGCAACAAAACCGTGAGACTCCAATATGGTATCTATTTCTTATCTGGTTCACTCTGGACCTCATGTCTAGCTTTATGTGCAAGCCATGAGGTCTATGATCCTGGCATGAAAAGCTGAACTGTAGACCTCACGGATAAGAGCCATATGGACCGCAGTTTCAAGCCCCCTGAATTCGCAGCGTATTTAAGTCCACACGGCTAGCCGTGTGGACTCTTGTCGGGGTGCCGAGATTTGAACTCGGGACCTCACGGACCCGAACCAGTTTCAGAAATTTTGAACTGTAGTCCACATGGTTTGGTGTTTTTCATAACCATGTGGACAACCTTTTTGGGTGGCCATGTGGACTACGATGAGCTTAAAACAATGCTCTGTTGGGTCGAAAATTGAATTCCGAGTACAGCAATATTACCACTTTTCGAAATTTGACGTTCCATCGTACATATGCCGCGATATCTCGTGAGTGTTTCGATTACTGGCTGAGCCAAAATACATGAGCTTATAAAGAATGAGATCCTCTGGTGAATGGATATCCTTTAATTGATTCTGAGTAAAAAGTGCCCAATTCACGCCGAGGCATAAGCCGTACGAGTTCCTTTTGCCGTGAGGCCACTTTCATCCATTCAAAAATGATCTGAAACATTTCACGCTGTTGGCTCCCATTTGCTTCTGGATTACCCGGATGGGAAGCTGACCGAAGTCGAGGAGAACGAGATCGAACTCAGTCTTTTTTCATCAATGTGAGCTTTCGTTGAGCCTTTGGTGACCTGTCTAGCCATAGACCATCACAATAATTTCTTGCGTCTATCGAAAAATAATAAGCGCGACACCCGCAACAGTCAATATCAGTCCGATTAAATAACGCCAGGTGAATGGCTCTTGTAGCAGCAGGATACCGAGCATACTGGCGAGAAGAATGCCTATCACGCGAATGGTCGGAGAGCCAATCGAGACACTGACACGGGTAAAGGTGAGATAGAGTAAAAGGGTCACAACACTGAAGGCGATCCCAACTGCAAGCGAGTACAGCAGACCTTGCTGGGTAATGAGAAGTGGCTGTTTTGTGAGTTTCAAATACCCGACCCATGTCAGTCCGACAGTGAATGTCGTCGCGCCGTAGACGAGCATTCCCATGCTCGATGAGATCTTATTCGAAGCCAGTTTGACAAAGAAGTCGGCGCTCGCGAGAAAGATGGAGCACAACAGGGCATAGGGAATCCAGCGCATGATGAACATCTCCCTATTTTGCCGTAATATTATGTTCCGTCAGTGCAATTCCGTCTCGCATCTCCTTGAGATCGACCGTAAGTGACAACTTCCGCGTCTCAAAAAGATGCCCAAAGGTTTCTTTCAAGACCTTCATCACGCGTTGGGTTGCATCCTTTTGAACATCGATTGGACGTCCTTCTCGAATCAACAAACTCACATGCACAAAAGCATAATCGGGGTCTCCATCCGCAATGCGGTACTGGGTATGTTGGATGGCGCGGCTTTTAATACCCTTTAGATTGATCGCGCCTGTGGCAACCACTTCCTCATGTAGACGCGCCAGCAAAGGCTGGACATTAATCTCAATGTTATCGGTATATTCAAGGATTAAGTGTGGCATATATTTTCCTTTTATTCCACAGGCGGCGTACCGTGTGTATGGAACGACTCGATAGTCTTCAACCCCCAAGCCTGACCCTTCTTGCGTTCCTCCTCATTCCACACAATGGTTTTCCAATCGGGCGCAAGGATCAGGCGAGCGCCAGCGTTGGCAATTTCAAAACGATTTCCACCCGGTTCATACACGTACAAAAAGAACGTCTGCTGAATCGCATGTTTGTGAGGACCCGTCTCGATGAAGACGCCGTGCTCCAGGCAAATATCCGCGGCGCGTAAGATCGCTTCACGGTTGTCCACAGCATAGGTGAAATGATGCAGGCGTCCCTTGGCTCGATAGGCATCTTCGGCGATCGCGACATCATACGACTTGTTTGTGAAAGTTACCCACGCACCTTTCTCGGAACCATCGTTGAAAACGATTTGCTCTGTCAATCTTCCACCTAGAGACTCCACCAGAAATACCCAGGTAGTATGTACGTCCGCTGCGAGAAGGTTGATATGATCCAGCCGTCGCACGCCCACACCGCGGTCAGAAAATCGGGACGCCTGATTCTTCAACGCAGGCTTTAACTCGGCTGGCGCTTGATACCATTCGGTCTCATAGTAAATTTCCATTGGGTGCCCGTCGGGAGTTGTAAAGCGATACGCAGGACCATGCCCAACGCTGACTTCCTTCCAGCCTTGTCCCAGGCCTGTTTTCTGGATGGCTTGCACGCGCCGCTGAAGCGCTTGTGGGCTCATCGCACGGAAAGCAAAATGACCCAAACCCGACGTTTTGGAAGCCGTCAGTTGAAGCGAATGGTGCTCGTAATCGTCCCAACCTCGCAGGTAGACCGAATCGCCTTTTCGTCCGCTTTCGGTCATGCCCATTACATCTACAAAAAATCGCAGACTCTCGTCAGGCCTGGGAGTCAGCAATTCCACATGGCCGAGATGGGCGATATCATGAATGGGTTCATTTTGGTCTGTCACTTTTGCTCCTTTCCACATAGTCACGCAGACCGTGCAAGTCATAGGATGTGTGCCCCGCCAGTAATTTTTTGCGCAAGGCATCTTCCTTCGCCAGTCGTTCTTCAGAGGCTTTAAGTACTTCCTCTACGCGTTCGCGTTTGACGCGAACCCCACCATCGGCATCCAACACAACCATATCGCCTGGGGCTATATCTGTTCCACCAACGTTAACCGTCCGATTCAGTTCACCGAGCTTCGTTTTCGTCGCGCCTCTGACACGGATGAAGTGACTCCAGATGGGCAGGCCCAATTCAACCAATTCGCTCACGTCCCGAACCGCCGCATCCACCAGGATCCCTGCTGCACCCCTGACCTGGGCCTGCGTCGCCAGTAACTCGCCAACCAGCGCCACGGGAGCGGGTTCGGGCATGCTCAAGACCAACACCTCCCCCGGTTGTATCTTTTCGATCGCAGCATGGACCATCAAGTTATCGTCCTGCCCGCACAAGACGGTACGAGCAGGACCTGCCACGCGACTATTCGGTATCAGTTGAATAAGAGGAATATCGATCAATCCTTCACGCCCAGAGGCCTCATAGACTGTTGCCACGCCAAGTTCACTCAAGCGGATAATGTCATTTGCATTCATAAGCTTGCCACCACCCAGGGCAACGTTCGAAAGTGCGCTTCTGCAAATTTGATCTCGGCATTGCCAGAAATCCGGCGCGCATGATTGGCGCGCCGGGCAGCGAGTTCGCTGTAATATTTGTGCAAATAGCTTTGTGCCTTCATTGCATCCATCGCCTTGGTTTTCTTTTCCATCACAGGTGTGATGTCCACGAAGACGTTGGGCTTGAAGTCACATAATTCAGGTTGATGCGGCTCGAAAAAGTAAAGCTCAGGCGGAGTGATGCTTTGAAAGGCGCTTGCAACGCCCGCACCCGTCGATAAGAGTCTTGCCTTCTGTACCATCTGTGAGGCAACCGGATGATCAGGATTGAATGGGTCCACAGGGCTGTGAGTGATTACGATACTTGGCTGAAAATCCTGGAAGATACTCACCAGCTGCTCGATCCCCGCCTCCGTCATGTTCAACGGATAATCCCCCAAGTCGAGACACCGGAAATCTGCACTGACCGCCTTGGCGGCAGTTTTTGCTTCTTCGTGACGAATCCGCTTCACGTTCTCGACCGTTTGATTCGGCTCCTTCCACAACTCGCCTGATTCTCCGCGTTCCCCATACGAGAGGGCAACCACGCGGGCGCTCCCACCCTGTGATACGATGGTGGCAATCGTCCCCGCTGCGCGCCAGACGAAATCTGCGGAGTGCGCTCCAACCACGAGTATTTTTTTGGTCATCCTTTTTTCTCCAAAATCTCTTTCAATCGCTGCACAGCAGCTTGACTTGTAAAAGGAGAAACACCGATCGAATTCAACATCTCAACAACCGCCTCCATCTCGTCCACCCTGCGCCTGGCATGTTTGATACTGCCATTGACAAAGCGATCGATCATCGGTTCATCGTAGATGATCTTCAACATTTGAGCGCGGGCATATTCGGTCATGTTGAGTGCTTTCGCGGCTTCTAAACACTCCAGGATCACAGCAGCGACGCCTTTATACATAATGCTTCTAACCAACTTGTGCGTTGCCGCATTCCCTGCCTCACCATCTAAATATGTGACAGGCATTCCCAGCGCCGTCATTTTTTCCGTAAATTTCTCTGCACCGCTTCCTGATGCATAAACTTGCGTACCCAACCCTTTCGGCGGTACGGGATCCATCAAGGCCGCGTCCACGAAGGACGCCCCCGTTCTCTCGATGATGGGAGCAAGATCCCGTTTGAGTTGAGGCGCGGCTGTGTTCAGATCCGCATAGAGTTGATACAGTTGGAGCACTGGAGCCACTTCCGTAGCAACCTCAATGGCAACCGAGGCCCAATTGACACTCAATACAATATCCGCTCCTGATACTGCGGCAGGATTGCTGGATGCGAAATCCAAGCCATCAGGTAAATTACGCGGCTCAGGATCCCAGCCGCGCACTTGCACCCCTTTTGCGATCAAATCGCGAGCGAGGGTACTTCCAGCTTCACCAATTCCTAAAATCGCAATGATCATGATTACTAGCTCGGCGATTGCTTATTCAAACTTTTCGTAAGGCAGACCAACATAATTTTCGGACAGCACCGTCTGTCCCGCGTTCGAGCCAACGAGATAATCGAGTTCGGCAACTTGTAAGCGCCTGCTCATTGGGTCGTCGTCATATTTGTGCAAGAGGGACGTATACCACCAGGAAAAACGGATGGCTTTCCAAACACGGCGCAATGCGGCATCAGAATACCGATCGAGTAAATCGCTCCGCTTTTCCTGGTAATAGGCAATGAGCGCGCGGGAAAGGTAATAGATGTCAGAGGCAGCCAGGTTGAGCCCCTTTGCGCCGGTCGGCGGAACGATATGTGCTGCATCGCCCGCCAGGTACATCCGACCGAAGCACAGGGGTTCCGCGACGAAACTGTGCAACGGGGTGATGCTCATTTCTAAGCGCGGTCCAGTAGTTACGTTCTCGGCTGTATCCGGAGGCAGGCGACGGCGTAATTCATCCCAAAAGGCATCGTCGGTCCAGTTTTCAACTTTATCGCTTGCCTCACATTGGATGTAATACCGACTGCGCGTATGAGAGCGCATGCTGCAAAGTGCAAAGCCGCGCTCGTGGTTGGCGTAGATCAACTCGTCGTTTACCGGTGGTACATCAGCGAGAACGCCCAACCAGCCGAAGGGATAAGTCCTTTCGTAGTTGATATGTTTGTCGGCGGGCACGCTCTTCCTGGCGACACCGTGGAAACCATCACATCCAGCCACAAAATCACAGACCAGTTCCTTTTGTTCTCCATTCTGCTCGTAGATGATACGCGGGGAATCCGTATCGTAATCCTCCACGCGGATGGCTGGCGATTCATAAAGCACGGTGGAACCGGATTCATCGATATGAGCTCGCATCAAGTCGTCTGTGATTTCGGTCTGTCCGTAGACCATCACGACTTTGCCGTTGGTATGCTTGGGAAAATCGATCCGCTCCAGGCGGCCATCGAATGCAATATTGATACCTTTATGGATGAGCCCCTCACGATCCATGCGCTCGCCAACTTGAGCCTCCCTCAACAGGTCGGCCATGCCCTGTTCGATCACACCGGCGCGAATACGATTGAGCACATATTCCCGGCTGCGAAGTTCCAGAATAACCGTGCCAATCCCCTTAAGGTGTAACAGCCGTGCCAGCAGCAACCCTGCTGGCCCAGAGCCAATAATGCCAACTTGTGTTCTCATTTCTTGATCCTAACCTGCAACAAGACCTTAAGAGAGCGTCTGAGAACTCACCTGAACGCTCGTCCGGATCGCCAAATCCAGACCGAAACCTGGTGAGAACTGCCGGATTCCCTGGCACCGCCCGTGATTTGCCTAGCAATTCAGGCACACCTGTCCTGGCGTGCGGTGCCAGGGGGTGTGACAATAACTCACCACGGCGCAGGTGTCCGGCAGAGCGGACGAGGAGTATTCAGACAGCTTCTAAAGGTTTGGCCTTCTACGTTTAGTTCGAAGGTACTAGATAAAAAACCTTATGAAATGTGAGGAGCAAAACCGGTCAGCATCGTCCTGCAGGTCCCTGGCATCCTTATCCAGGACACCTGTTTCGAAGGATGTTCCGGGATCGTCCGCACGAAAGAGCGCGACCGGAGGGACGACTTGCCTCAGGGGCGCG
>DATGYJ010000345.1:0-9502 GCA_035298105.1 Anaerolineales bacterium
GACCTGCGTGGAGGATTACAGACGCTTCTCGAAGCTGATCTGCCGGCGAACAGCAGCGTCAGCTCAGAGGATCTCAGTGTCACTCGCCAAATTCTTGAGAGCCGTGCCAACGCTCTGGGCGTCAGTGAAGTTGTTATGCAGACTGCAGGAGAGCGCCGCATCGTGGCAGAGTTCCCTGGCGTAACCAACCCGGAAGAGGTGGTTGCTTCACTTCAACAAACGGGCTTGCTGGAATTCGTCGATATGGGAACGACCCCTGCGGATGCAGGAACTCTGGTCAAGACTGATCATGCACAGGCAGACTCAACGAATACGGGGACAACGCCGGCCCCAGGCGCCACTGCCACCAGTGGCGCAGATCAGGCCACACCGACGGTTGCTCCCGATCAGGCGACGCCGACCGCGGCGCCAACCGAGCCGAGTGGGACGGTTTACCACACGGTCATGACCGGCGCCAATTTGAAGGAAGCACACGTGGCTGCCGATTCGACCGGACAACCGGCTGTCAGCTTCACACTTTCTTCGGAAGGCGCAAAGATCTTTGCAGATTATACGTCCTCGCATACCAATCAATATCTCGGCATTGTCCTGGATAAGAGAGTAATCTCTGCGCCGATCGTCAAAGTGCCCATAACGGATGGGAGTGGCATCATCGAGGGGCGCTTTACCTCACAGGAAGCGAACGACCTGGCGATCCAACTGCGTTATGGCTCATTGCCAGTACCAGTGAAGGTTGTCGAGAGCCGCACAGTCGGGGCCACACTCGGTGAAGAATCGGTCCGCAAGAGCCTGATGGCAGGCTTGATCGGACTGGGCGTCGTCATCCTCTTCATGTTACTCTACTATCGCCTGCCTGGTTTCCTCGCAGACCTTGCACTCATCACTTATGCTCTGCTCTCGCTGGCGCTGTTCAAGTTCATACCGGTTGTCCTGACTCTGCCCGGCATTGCAGGCTTCATCCTCAGCATCGGTATGGCAGTGGATGCGAACATCCTGATCTTTGAGCGCTTGAAAGAAGAATTGCGAGCGGGCAGGAACCTGCGCCAGGCCATTGATCTGGGCTGGAGCCGTGCCTGGCCTTCCATCCGCGACTCAAACACCTCCACACTAATTACCTGTCTTATCCTTTACATCTTCGGCAATACCTTTGGTGCAAGCATGGTGAAAGGCTTCTCGGTCACACTGGCGCTCGGCGTTCTCATGAGTCTGTTCACAGCCATTATCGTCACCCGCACCTTCCTGCACACGGTGCTGGACAATCTTAAACTCGGCGAACACCCGCGCTGGTTCGGACTATAGGAGACGCGCAATGAACATCATAAAAAATCGTTACCTTTACTTTCTGATTTCCCTCCTGGTCATTATTCCAGGCATCATCTTCATGATCCTCAATTGGGTCAATCTCGGGACACCCTTCCCGCTGGGCATTGACTTTACGGGCGGGTCACTTTTGGAAGTGCAATTCACAGGCACACGCCCTGCTTCTGCTCAAGTAGAGCAGGCATTCCTGAAATTTGCCCCCGATACAGCTCCGGTGATCCAGGCGCTTGGTACCGACTCATATGCTATTCGCTCCAAGGCGATCGATGATCCCACGAAGGGACAGATTGTCGCTGAGCTCCAAAGCCTCAGCGGCACTGCTGTGAACACCCTGACGTTTTCCTCGGTGAGTGCCTCTGTTGGCGCAGAAGTGACGCGCGCGGCTGTCATCGCGATCCTGATGGCGGCAGGGGCGATCCTGCTTTATATCTGGTATGCCTTCCGCGGCGTAGACCATGCCATCCGCTATGGCACAGCCGCAATTATCGCCATGTTACACGATGTCTTTGTTGTAGTAGGCGTGGAAGCCATATTAGGGTACTTTCTGCATTGGGAAGCGGACGCCCTCTTCCTGACCGGACTGCTGACCGTGATCGGTTTCTCGGTGCACGATACCATCGTCGTATTCGACCGCATCCGTGAGAATACTCATGTTTATCGCCGCGTGGCATACGAACCGCTGGTCAATCACTCCATTGTGCAAACGCTCGACCGTTCCATTAACACCCAATTAACGGTGATGTTCACTTTGTTTGCGCTGGTACTTTTCGGTGGAGAAAGCATACGGCATTTTGTGATCATCCTGCTGACGGGTATTTTCAGTGGAACCTACTCGTCCATCTTTAACGCTTCCCCCATTTTGGTTGTGTGGGAAAACCAGGAGTGGAAGAACTGGTTCCGGCGCCCCGCCACTGCACAGTAAATAATCAGCTGTACAAAACAAAGCAAAACTCCCCAAATAAGTACATGCGGGGAGTTTTTGCCGTTAAATTAAATAGCCTCCATTCAGACGCGCACCCAGGCCATCACATAACGACTGATTAACCGAATAAAAGAGACCCGCCGCGCATATAATAGGTTAGGCGGATATTCATGATTAAAATCCCTTAATTTCACGAGCAATTCGATCAGAGTCTGGTCACGGTTTAGACGATACATTACCCAATCTCACTTGAATAGAATATCCTTACACATATTCAAGACGAGATATGTATTGTGAGGTTACAAAAAGTTTCCGTCCGGCAACGTTGCCGGACGGAAGAAGAAACGCTTGTATGAATTCCACGAAACGCTCCGGCGGATTGCCAAATCCGCTGGTAACGTGCCGGATTCCCTGGCACCGCGGCGCAGGTGTCCGGCACAGCAAACCTGCGATTTACTGAATTTATGAGCCTTTGAGGAGAGGGCTGATGCCGCGCCAGGACTCAGCGTGGCATCAGCCTCCAAGCTCTATCGCCAACGCATCGTAATAAGTGCCGGCGCCGAAACCATCGATCAAAACGTGATCGAACGGTTTCAGATTGGGAAGTTCACGCAGAAATGCGATCATGTTCGAAGCAGCACTGACATTTCCAAATTCGCTCAAGAGCCAGGGCATGGGCAGAACGATCCCTTCGTTCTGCAAATGTTTTTCTTTGAGCTTATTGATCTTGTAATTCGCATGATGGACAATGGCGACGGCCAGTGACTTGCCGGCCAGTCCCAATTCATCTAATTTGGCCTGGTAGGCCGCGTAGACATCGCGGACGACCTGCACACCTGTGCGCACAAATAACTTGACCATGCCCATTGGACCCGCCATGGCAATCGATGAACCATCTTGCGGCTCATGCATCAAACCAGCCACGCGGATGTTATTGGTGAAGGGCTCTGTAACGTCAACGTTTGTGCCGCCATCCGTCCTTTGCTTGGAATGCGGATAATACATCTGCACTTGCAGGACGCCCTCATCGTCAAACACTTCGCGTGATCTGCCCGCCAGGAACTTCATGGTCTGACCGGGGATCACACCAACTACGCCCGCGGCATTGCCAAACATCTGCAAGGCAATCGCGTCGTGAGACGAAACGATAAACCGGCTCAACCCTTCGATCCCACCGACCAGCACTTTCTTTCCGTAGAGAGTTCTGGCGATGTTCTGATCGAGTTGTTTGTTCTCGGGTAATTCAGGGTTCAGCGCCAGATGCAGGCTGCTTGTGGAACCATCACAGGCTTTGTGGATGGCAACCTTCAGCGCCCGTTCAGGGATCCCAGCCCCTCTGGTGATCTGATTCAGGTAATCATCCGATACAGGTGCGCTCATGCCGATCAGCACAGCTTCCACTTCGGAGGGCTGCCAGTTACAAGCCTTGATCGCTGCACGCAGGAAGCGCGTCCCGATCTCAACTTCAAGCTGGGTGTGCTGCTCATGGGTCAGGTTCAAGGGAAGGTGATGCCGGTTGAGAAAACCCAGTTCCGACAGATTCAGTTTCTCGTTCGCGGCGAGCGGATGTCCGAGGCGCTGTTCCAGAAAGGCGGGCAGAGAGTTGTTATCGTAGCTCTGACCCCAGGTGCCGTATACTCCTCCGATACCAACGGCAGGATTTGTGACACATTCAATCCCAAAAGGAATGCCTTGTCCCACATTAATTGTTCCTTTTTCGACATCCGGACGGTCAAAAAAGGATATTTTCGTATTCTCATCTGTCATTTCATTGCTCCTTGTTGCTTACCATCGAAACCCCGTTTTGGCCTGAAAGTTTCGCTCCTCTTTGGGATTGGCTGGCGATGCGAGGACATTATAACCGCCATGCCTCCGCCCTTTTATGAGAGTTCACTTAGGGGGTCTTCACAAACTTGAAATCCATTTTCACGACATGCAAAATATATTCCATGAGTCCCATCAATTCCTCTCAGGATGATTGCTGCCGGAGAGGCGCCAAAGACGGCAACCCTGTAATAACATAGATTGTAACATTTGACACTATTTTCACGTCTATATTAAAGAGTAATATCATGCATAAGAATATGCAAACCCAATATCTTTACAAGATCATGATGAAGATTACACTGAACTGCATCTGTACAGGGCGGGGTCTTTAGCACCACCGCCTCTTTCCAAGAGCAAGCGACACCTAAACCAGGTGCAAGAGTAAACGGCTGATTGCCGCAAACGGTGGACTGACCCCGCAACTCCCCAAAGTCGCCATTCGACGACTTGATGAATTGCATTCACCGTTTGTAACTGAGTAAAACGCTCAGTGGCAAACAGCCGTTTTATTTATTTCAAATCAATCGCAAAAGGAAGCTTCAAAATGAACATCGCAAACAACGTAACGGAACTGGTGGGCAACACCCCACTCGTACGACTCAATCGTGTAACGAAAGGCGCGCACGCCGAAGTGGCAGCCAAATTGGAGTTTTTCAACCCGGCTCATTCTGTCAAAGACCGTATCGGCGTGGCTATGATCGATGCAGCAGAACAGGCCGGACTCATTGACAAGGACACGATCCTGGTTGAGCCGACCAGCGGCAACACCGGCATTGCACTGGCCATGGTCGCGGCAGCCCGCGGTTATAAACTGATCCTGACGATGCCTGAGACGATGAGCAAAGAGCGCCGCATGTTATTACGGGCCTATGGCGCCGAGCTTGTGCTGACACCAGGACCGGCCGGAATGGATGGAGCGATCCGTAAGGCAGAGGAAATTGTCGCTACGGACCCCCAGAGACACTTCATGCCGCAGCAATTTCAGAACCCGGCCAACCCCGAGATCCATCGCAAGACCACCGCCGAAGAAATTTGGCGCGATACAGACGGGCAAGTTGACTTTCTTGTCGCAGGAGTCGGTACCGGTGGGACGATCACGGGTGTCGGTGAGAGCATCAAAGCCCTCAAGCCTTCTTTCCGGGTAATCGCCGTGGAACCGGATGCTTCTCCCGTGCTCTCCGGCGGTGCGAAGGGACCGCACGCTATTCAAGGGATTGGCGCAGGATTTGTGCCCGAGGTACTCAACACCCGGATCTATGATGAGATCATCCGCGTGAAAAATGAGGATGCATTCCAGACGGCGCGCCGTATGGCGCGTGAGGAGGGTCTACTGGTGGGCATCTCGTCGGGCGCAGCGACCTGGGCAGCCTTGCAGGTCGCGAACCGTGCGGAGAATGCCGGGAAACTGATCGTGGTGATCATCCCGTCGTTTGGTGAGCGCTATCTCTCCACGCCGTTATTTGCGGATTTGGCAGAAGAAGCAGCAAAAGCGTAATCTCCGTCCTAAGCGAAGTGAGTGTTCCTGGAGCGGAGACGAAGAACCCTCCGTCCTGAGCGGAGCCGCTGACTTTTAGCTGCGCAGTCGACTGCGCAGCGTGCCTGTGGCAAGGACAAGTTGGATGAAAATTTTATATTTGCAGGGTATGCGCGCTTCGATTGCGTATCAGTCAGCGCGAATATATGAGGTCAATATGTTCAACATCATTCATGAAGATATTCAATCAGTCTTAGACCGCGACCCGGCGGCTCGGAACATATGGGAAGTGTTGTTATGCTACCCAGGCTTACACGCTATCTGGACCCATCGTCTGGCACACCGGCTTTGGAAAGGCGGACTAAAGCTTTTCGCACGCTGGATTTCACAGATCATGCGCGGCATCACAGGGATCGAGATCCATCCCGGCGCCACGATCGGACGAAACGTGTTCATAGACCATGGCATGGGCGTAGTGATCGGCGAGACCGCTGAGGTGGGTAACGATGTCACGATCTATCACGGCGTAACGTTAGGCGGGACAAGTTTGCAAAAGACCAAACGCCATCCAACCATCGAAGATCATGTCGTGATCGGCGCGGGGGCGAAAGTGCTAGGGGCGATCACGATCGGCACGAACAGCCGCATCGGTGCAAATGCCGTCGTGGTGAAATCGACGCCGCCCAATTCGGTGGTCGTGGGTGTGCCGGGACAAGTCGTGGTGAAATCTACAGCCCCCACGCTCAAAGCGGACCTGGAGCATGGGCGTCTGCCAGATACTGTCGGTGAGACACTGGCAGCCTTGATTACCCATGTCGAGGCGCTGGAGAAGCGCGTCAACGGCGGCGCATATGGACCTGTTCTGCATGCGCCCGAGCATGGCGTTTGGCACTGGGGCGATTTTTCGATTTAGGTGGAAACGTCAGGCAGGTTGAGCTGGGCTTACAGTTCGACCTGCCTGAGGGTCCTATAAGTTTTCCAAGTAGACATTTCTCAATCGAGGAGCTGTTCGGTTCAGCTTCGATAATGTTCCCACAGAGCGAGGTTGATCTGTCAGACATATATGGTCTTCTCAAAGATACTGTTGGCAAACCTAATTCTCGGCAATAAAATACAAATTTTTTACTCGAAAAGCATTCTGAGTCCTGCAAGGGTGCCAGGGAAGTAGACCGGGGCCGGGCACAAAAAATGAACCTCTAGCGTCCTAGGAAAGGAAGAGGGAACTGGAAACGAGATCCTTGCTCCGGGGTGGAATGCTTCTCAATGCAACACAGTCCAATTGCTTCCAGGTAAGAGCGCCGAGATACGAGTACAGGATCAGTACAGGATGAGTACAGGATTACGCCAGGATCACCCTGAGATCCGAATGCAAGGAGCGAGGCAGAAGGATCAAAGAAAAGAACGTTCTCCGGGCGGGCATTCCTTTTGTCCGCGAACTTTGGCAACTACCCTTTGGGCACGATGTCTTCTGGGGATTCGCAATAATTCGCGGACTCATTTTCATTCCTGAGAAAGCCACGGCCAGGTGTTGCCTGGTAGTAACACTTCCAAGTTAGAAGGTGTATAATGAAAAGCGAGGTTACGTCGCATGACATCATCAAGCAAGAAAGTAACCATTCACAAATAAATGGCTTCTACAACCAAAAGACATCCTGCAGAATCCCCCAAACCACAACGCAATCCACGAAAAAATAACAAGGTAAACCTTCGCTCCTCACAGAACCACGAATTACCAATCGTCGGTATTGGCGCGTCTGCGGGCGGTTTGAAGGCATTACAAGCCTTCTTTGAGGCATTGCCAGGTGATACCGGCATGGCGTATGTTGTCATCACCCACCTTCACCCGGAACATGAAAGTCACTTAGCGGAACTGCTGCAAAGCCGCACGGAGATGCCTGTCAGTCAAGTGAACGGTTTGACCATTGTAGAGCCTAATCACGTCTATGTGATCCCACCCAATCGCCGCCTGGTGATGGCTGACAGCACCATAGATCTCGCCGAATTTGACGAACCGCGTGGGCAACGCGCTCCGATTGACTATTTCTTCCGCAGTCTGGCACATGGACATCACAATTGTGTTGGCATTATCCTCTCAGGCGGCGGGACAGATGGCGCAGTTGGCGTCAAGGCGATCAAGGAGGAGGGCGGGCTGCTTATGGTTCAGCACCCAGATGAGGCTGAATACAACAGTATGCCTCATGCTGCAATCGCAACCGGGCTGGCCGATGTAGTGTTACCGGTCAGAGAACTGGCCCAGAAGCTGGTTAAATACATCCGGCAGCGTCCGGCCTTGCCTCTAGATCCAGGGGATTTAGATCAAGGACAGTTGGAAGCGATCCGCCGAATCTTAGCGCATGTCCATGCACGCACGGGACACGATTTCAGCCAGTACAAACGCTCCACGCTTCTGCGCCGCATCCAGCGGCGTATGCAGATCCATGGGCTCTCAACGCTGGAAGCTTATCTCGATTATCTGCGCCAAAATACCACAGAGGCCTCGGCATTGTTCAATGATGTCTTGATCGGCGTAACCAGCTTCTTTCGCGACCGTGAATCATGGGGAAGACTGGCAACCGAGGTGGTCCCACTGATCGTCAAGGGTAAAGAGAACGCCGATATGGTGCGCACCTGGGTCATCGGCTGCTCCACCGGCGAGGAAGCCTATGGATTGGCAATTCTGCTCTTTGAGCAAACGGATAAGTTGGAGTTCCGCCCACGGATCCAGGTCTTTGCTTCGGACCTGGACGAAAATTCAATCAAATACGCGCGGGAGGGGCTGTATCCCACGGCTATCGAAGCAGATATCAGTACTGAGCGGCTGGAACGGTTCTTCATCCTGGAAGGGAATCATTACCGAGTGCGGCGTGAATTACGCGATGTTGTGTTATTCACCCACCACAGCGTGCTGCGCGATGCTCCCTTCTCCCGGCTGGACCTGATTTCGTGCCGCAACCTACTGATCTATTTAGAACGGGAGATACAGAACACCGTTTTCGATATTTTCCATTACGCCCTGAATCCTGGTGGCTATCTCTTCCTTGGCAACTCAGAATCAGTCGAATCAGCGCATGAGCTCTTTCAAACGATGGATAAAATACACCACATCTACCGTAGCAAGCCGTGGAGGCAGGAGCATCCACACATACCCGCATTGCCCCTGTCCGCAAATCCATCGGCTTATGCCGAGCTTTATAGTGCGCCACATGTTCCACGGATGCACTCAACGGTGGAAATCCCTCGCCTGTCTGATGATCACTCCAGGGCACTGGAGGTGCATGCTCCGCCAAGCGTTTTGATCAATGAAAAGTACGCCGTCTTGCACGTCTCAGAAACAGCCGGGCATTATCTCGTACAGCCCATCGGACCCATTACCACCGACCTGCTGAAATTAGTGCGTCCGGAATTGCAACCGGAACTGCGCACAGCGCTCTTCCAAGTATTTGAAAAGGATCAAGCCATTCTCACTCATCCGGTTCCAGTCCGGTTCAATGGACATCCGCACCGGGTGATCCTTTCCATTCAGCCCCGTACCCAGATGACAGATGAGGGTGAAAAGCGCGAAAAACAGGCGCTGGTCTTTTTTCTGGAAGACGCGCAGGATGAACCACCTGTTGAGGCGGCACAGGAACGGGACGAAACCCGCAAAAACACACTAGTGATGCAGCTGGAAAACGAGGTACGCCGCCTGCGTGGACAACTTCAAGCCAGCATCGAAGAATACGAGAGCTCCAGTGAAGAGCTGAAGGCCTCCAACGAAGAGTTGCAATCGATCAATGAGGAGTATCGCTCAGCCACGGAGGAACTGGAAACAGGCAAAGAGGAACTTCAATCAGTTAACGAGGAATTGCAAACAGTCAACAATGAGCTGAAGACCAAGCTCGAGGAGATCTCGCGCGCCCATAGCGACCTGGAAAACCTGATGACCTCAACCGAAATCGGCATGCTCTTCCTTGACCGGG
>DATGYJ010000346.1:0-54301 GCA_035298105.1 Anaerolineales bacterium
AGGCGTCGTCGCGGGTGGCGCGCAGGCGCAGGCCGATGCGTGACTCTTTGAACAGGTAGACTGCGAAGATCGTGATCACACAAAAAGTAACGCTGGTCCATAGGGTGGTGTAATTATCTACACCAAACAGGGTACGCGGGCCGTTGGTCACCCGGTCCCAATGGACCAGCACCACGTTAATGATGACCAGCAGAGCAAACGTAGTGATGACAGCGGCAGCATCCGAGAGGCGCATGAGGGGATAGCCAACCAGCGCTGCGATGAATGCCGCCATCAGCGCGCCGATCAGCAAGGACGGCAGGAAGGACAGGTGGAGGGGAATTAGAAAGGGATACAGATTAGGATTGCTCAACTCTTTGGCGGTAGGCGTCATAGAGAGCAAGACAGAGGTGTAGGCTCCAATGCCCATGAAGCCCATATGTGAAAAGGACAAGATCCCGGAATTGCCCATGTAGAGCTGCAAACCCAAAACAAGGATGATACTGACAAACATGACGGTGACGATCCGCGTAAGAAGTGAGATACCCAGCAGCGCGGTTAGGATAGCTATCAGTAAAGTAACCGCGACCAAAATCAGCGGAGTGTTCAGTGACTTGAGGCGATCGGTGAGGTTCATCCCACACGCTCCACAGATGTTTTGCTGCGGATCAGCCCCTCCGGCCGGAAGAGCAGGATGATGATGACGAAGGCAAACATGAAGGCCTCGCGAAACTCCACCAGATCTGGCGGCAGAAGAACGCCCAACAGACTGATGATGATGGCGTAAACGAAACCGCCCACCACGGCGCCAGTCAGGCTGCGCATCCCTCCAATGACAGTCGCGACAAACGCTACAAGCAAAGGTGGCGCGCCAATAGTAGGCGTCACGGAGGCGGAGCGTCCGATCCAAAAAATGGAGACAATGCCTGCCATAATACCGCTGATAGCAAACGCCGCGGAGATGACCGTATTGGCCGGCACACCCAACATGCGGGTCATGGTGAAGTTATCGGCGGCCGCGCGCAACGCAATCCCCAGCACAGTACGTCGCAACAGCAGCGTGAGCAGGGTCAGAGTAATGACACTTGTGGCAATGGTAAGGATATTTCGCCATGGCACACTGGTCCCCGCGATCATCACGCTGGTCTGGAAGATTTGTGGGAGGGTAACAGCCCGGGCGCGGGGAGAGATGATCAGTAAAGCGGAATTCTGTAGCAAGGTACTCACCGCGAACGAGGTGATCAACATCGCAGTGAGAGATTTTTCCCGCACCGGACGGAAAGCGACTAACTCGGTAAGCAGGCTGGTAATCATAGCCACGGCAACCGCCAGTATCGCGACCACCAGCCAGGGCACGGGTGTGAAACCAGCGAGCAGAAACATGGTGTAACCACCGATCATAATCAGTTCGCCGTAAGCAAAATTGACCAGGCGCAAGATACCGTATATGATCACCAGGCCCAGCGCCAGCATGGCATACAAGCTGCCTAGGCTAAGAGTGTTGATGATGAACTCCAAATTTATCAAAGCAGTGCTCCTAGGTTTTGGACTTGCCCCGGATGCCCATGTACATGCCCTCGATATCGGCCTGGGTTCGCAGCTGTTCTGAGGTGCCTTGGTTTTCGATCAGACCGGTATTCATCAGATATGCTCGGTCGACGATTTCCAGGGAGCGTTCTGCGTTCTGCTCGACCAGCAGGATCGTCACGCCGCGCTGGTGGAGGCGGGCAATCAGCTCAAAGATCTGGTCTACCAGGGCCGGAGCCAGACCCAGGGAGGGCTCATCCAGCATGAGCAGGCGTGGGCTGGACATGAGGGCGCGCGCGATTGCGAGCTGTTGCTGCTCGCCGCCGGAGAGCGTGCCACCCGGCTGCTGCAGGCGGTCTTTGAGCACAGGGAAAAGCTCAAAAACTTCACCCAAATTCCGGCTGTATTCTGTCTTTTCGCTGCGGGTGAAAGCGCCCAAACGCAGGTTCTCCCCCACGGTTAGGCTTGGGAAGATGTCGCGCCCTTCGGGCACCAGTGAGATACCCAAACGGGCGATCTGCTCGGGAGACTTGCCGAGGATGGCTCCCCCCTCAAAAAGGATCTCCCCTTTCCAAGGTCGCAGTACGCCGGCGATACAGCCTAAAGTTGTAGATTTCCCGGCGCCATTGACGCCTAGCAAGGCAACCAGCTCCCCCTGGCTAACAGAGATCGAGATGCCGCGCAAAGCCGTAATGGCTCCATAACGGGCATAGATGTTTTTCAAGTCCAGCATACTCAGCCTCCCGCTGCGGCTTTCCCCAGATAAGCCTGGAGCACAGCCGGGATCTTGCGCACTTCCTCCGGTGTGCCTTCTCCAATGGTTTTGCCGAAGTTCAGAACATGCAAGCGATGGCAAAGGCGCATGATCAACCGCATATCATGGTCAACGATCAGCATACCCAGATTTTTTTGCGAGGGGATAGAAGCAAGTATCTGGAGCAATTCTTCGCTCTCGTCTTCGTTCAAGCCGGCGGCTGGCTCATCAAGGAAGAGGAAACTTGGCTGAGTAGCCAAAGCGCGTGCGACTTCGACGCGGCGCTCCAACCCATAGGGCAGCACTCCAGCGCGCATCTCCGCCCAGCGGGAAATGCCGATCTCTTCTAATACCGCAACGGCCCGTTTCTGTGCATCTCGCCGGGAGAGTCCCATACTGACAGCGGCCACTTCCACGTTCTCCAGCACAGTGAGCTCTCGGAAGAGGCGGATTGTCTGGAATGTACGCGCCAACCCGGCGTGGGCGATCTGGTAAGGTTTCTTGTTGGTGATCTCCAAGCCATCTACAAAGGCCTGCCCCTTCGTAGCGGGCAACAGTCCAGTGACTACGTTAATTAGGGTGGTTTTACCGGAGCCATTCGGCCCAATCAGACCGAGGATCTCGCCGCGCGAGAGGGTAAAGCTAACGCCGTCCAAGGCGCGCAGGCCAACAAAATATTTACATAATCCCTGGATGGTGAGGGTATTTTGATCGGAACTGGCCGGGATGTTAGAAATCATGTATAGGATTGTTAGGGATTTTGTGCAGACTCGCGAGTCTGCACAAAATCCGAGAGTAATGTTGGGAGATAAATGCAAATCTCTATTTTCGAGATTACGGCGCGGGCTGGCTTTCGGGCAGCAGCCAGCCGATGAATTCCGGCTTGCCAGCAACCAGCTTGACCATGGCCGCTTGCTTGTGCGTCTCATGACCCTTGGCCGCGGGTTCCCAGTCCAAAGTACCTGTGAGCAAATCCCACTTGTTGTCTTCCATGACTTTGGCCATCGCCGCGCCATCGGTGGACCCAGCTTTCTCCATTGCGCCAGCCAGGATGTGGACCACATCCCAACCGGTGGCAGCCCACATTGCTTCAGGGGGTCCTCCAAATTTCGCATCATAGGCCTTCAAGAACTCCGCCATTTGCGGAGAGGTATCCGGAGAGACCCAAGTATGGGTGGCAAAGATAATGTCATTGCCATACTCCGGGCCTAGCGCCTTGAACAAGCCTGGATCATCATAAGAGTCGCCACCCATAATCGGCTGCGTGATACCAGCTTCGCGCATGGTACGGATGATCAGGCCCAGGTCTGGCATATAGGAGGAGATATAGTAGAAATCAGGCTGCTTGGGTAAGGCCTTCATGCGGGCCAGCTGGGCGGAGAAATCTGCCGCGCCCTGAGTGTATTTCTCCTGGTACAGGATCGTGCCGCCTCCAGCTTCCCAGGCCTTGGTGAAGTACTCTCCCAGATCCTTGGTGTACTGTATGAAATCATCCGTGACGACATAGGCAGTCTTCCAGCCCTGCTCGCGAGCAGACTGTGCTGCGGCAGCGCCCATGGTGGTATTCCACATAGACATGGTGAACTGCTTATCGCCCAGGGCCTTGGAGCCGTAGAACGGGGACGAGGCAGCCGGGGAGATGCCCACCAGGCCGGCTTTTTGGGCTTCGCGGCTCGCAGGACCGCCAAAGTCAAAATCGCTGGGAGCAATGATCGCCTTCGCGCCCTGGTCGATGAGTTGAACCGCTACATTGCCAGTTGTGACGGGGTCACTTTTACAGTCTAGGTTAATCAGCTCGAGTTGTTTCCCAAGAACTCCACCCTTCTTGTTGATCTCATCCACGGCGACCTGGGCGCCCTTCAACGCAGGCTCATCCAGGGGTGCCTGAATGCCGGTCAGGCACAGCGCAGCGCCGATTTTTATCGTATCCCCCCCAGTCACGGGTACTGCGCTGCCGCAAGCGGGAAGCAGCAAGCTGATGATTAATAAGGCAGCCAACAAAGTCCAGTGTTGCGATTTCTTGTTCATGTCTTCTTCTCCTTGATAGTCTACGAACATGCCAGTTATCTTCTTCACCAGAAGTGGAACATGCGAGTGCTGAAAGACAAGATCAGGACCAGCCTTCAGGCCTAGATATTATGTTGTCAAATCGTTCTACGATAAGTTGGAAAGGGAAACAGAGATACCACTGAAATGAAAAAGATACTACCATATACCCAGGGGGAATGTCAATAAAATCGTTTACGTTTCAGGCAACAGAGCAGATGTTACGGGAGTCGATGACACCGAGTTTCTCGTATAGGCGGTAAACCAACCGTAGGTACTATAATGGATCCATGGTCGCGTCCGTCTCAATTCCAGCGGTGCAAATTCTTGCCACGAAACTCTATATCCCCCCACCTCCGCCTAAAGTGGTGGTCCGTACGCGCCTGATCGAGCGGCTAAATGAGGGCCTCTCCACAGGCGTGATCCTCATCTCTGCGCCCGCCGGATTCGGTAAAACCACGCTGGTCAGTGAATGGGTGGATCATTCGCGATTGGATGCTGAAAAAGACAGCAAAATCGAAAATCGTAAAATCGTAAATCGTAAATCTGAAATCCTCAATCGAGTCGCCTGGCTGTCGCTGGACGAAGAGGATAGCAACCCAGCCCGCTTCCTGACCTACCTCGTCGCGGCTTTGCAGACGGTTGCACCGAAACTGGGAGAAGGGGCACTGGATGTACTTCAATCTCCCCAGCCTCCGCCCAGCGAATCGATCCTGACCGCCTTGCTCAATGAAATCATCAGCCTCCCGGACGGCCTCATCCTTGTGCTGGATGACTACCACGTGATCGATTCCAAAGCGGTTGACGAGGCTCTCACCTTTCTGGTCGAACACCTGCCCCCCCGGATGCACCTGGTGATCACCACCCGTGAGGATCCGGCTCTACCGATCCCACGCTTACGCGCCCGAAGACAATTGATCGAGCTGCGCGCCGCGGACCTGCGCTTTACAGCCTCCGAAGCCGCCGAATTTCTGGACCAGGTGATGAACCTGCACCTCCCGGCGGAAGATGTCGCCACCCTGGAAGACCGCACCGAAGGCTGGATCGCCGGTCTGCAATTAGCTGCGCTGTCGATGCAGGGACACCGGGATGTGGCCGGGTTCATCCAGGCATTCGCCGGAGATCACCGCTATATCGTGGACTATCTGGTCGAAGAAGTGCTGCAGCGCCAGCCCGAACCGATTCGAAACTTCCTGCTCCAGACTTCTATCCTCGACCGGTTGAATGGTCCGCTGTGCGATGCCGTTATTGGCCAGGAGGACAGCCGCGCCCGGCTGGAAGCACTGCAGCGGGGCAACTTCTTTCTCATTCCGCTGGACGACAAGCGCCACTGGTATCGCTATCACCATCTCTTTGCCGACGTCCTTCGCATGCACCTGATGGCGGAGCAGCCCGATCGGGTCCCTGCTCTGCATCGACGGGCGAGTGAGTGGTACGAGCAGAATGGCTCGGCGGCGGATGCGATCCGCCACGCCCTGGCTGGAGGGGATTTTGAGCGAGCAGCGGGCCTGATGGAACTGGCATGGACAGCATTGCGCAAGAGCAGACAGGATGCGATGTTCTTTGGCTGGCTGAAGGCGCTCCCTGACGAGTTGCTGCGCTATAGGCCCGTGCTCAGCGTTGCACAAGCCCATGCGTTACTGTCTATCGGTGAGCTCGAGGGCGTTGAGAACCGGCTGCGGGACGCCGAACGGTGGCTGGACAGCACAGCAGAGGCACGTGCGCGATCGGATGCATCACAAGGTGCACCAGCGGCTGGGATGGTCGTTGTGGATAAAGAGGAATTTCGCCGTCTCCCGGGTACGATCGCGATTGCCCGTGCCGGACTGTCCCTGGCTCGGGGTGATGTGCCCAGCACCGTGAAATATGCCCGGCTGGCGCTCGACGTCGCACCTGAAGATGATCATGTGACACGCGGAGGGGCAGCTGGGTTCCTGGGGCTCGCCTCCTGGACGAGCGGGGATCTCGAGGCAGCATACCGGACGTTTGCCGATGGCATGGCGAGTCTGCAAAAGGCCGGGAACATCTCTGACGCAATCAATGGCGCAACCACCCTCGCTGCCATACGGATCGCGCAGGGTCGTCTCCACGATGCGATGCGTACCTACGAGCAGGCATTGCAGTTGGCGAGAGAGCGAGGCACGCCGGCAGTGCGCGGAACGGCTGATATCTATGTAGGAATGAGCGAGCTCGAGCGTGAGCATAACGATCTGCATGCCGCCACGCAGCACCTGTTGAGAAGCAGGGAGATGGGTGAGCACACCGGGTTCCCACAAAATCGGTACCGCTGGCTTGTCGCGATGGCTCGAATACGGGAGGCTCAGGGCGATCTAGACGGCGCTCTCGACCTGCTCGATGAGGCAGAGCGTCTGTACATGAGTGACTTTTCCCCCAATGTGCGTCCTATCGCGGCGCGGAAGGCACGCGTGTGGGTTGTGCAGGGCCGGTCCGGTGAAGCTCTCGGCTGGGCTAGTGAGCAGGGACTGTCGGCTGAGGATGAACTCAGCTACCTGCGTGAGTTCGAGCACATCACCCTGGCCAGGATACTCTTGGCCCGCTATAAGAGCGACCGTTCAGATAGCTCGATTCGCGAGGCAACCGGGTTACTGGAGCGCCTATTGAACGCCGCACAGGAAGGTGGCAGGACGGGGAATGTGATCGAAATCCTGGTATTGCAGGCACTGGCTCACCAGGCGCCAGGGGATAACTTGGCTGCTCTCCTGCCATTGGGAAAAGCCCTGACCTTGGCTGAGCCGGAGGGCTACGTCCGCATGTTCCTGGATGAAGGCGAGCCAGTGAGATCCCTGATTGAAGATTTGAGAGGGAAGATTGCAGATGACAGCTTTGCAGTCAGTGGATCCCAGCCGGTGGAGCTTCTCCCGTATATCGACCGGCTTCTGCAGTCCTTTTCGACCGGGCAATCATCAATCCTCCCAATCGAAAATCGAAAATCTACAATCGAAAATACCCTTGAGCCGCTGACTGAGCGTGAGCTTGAAATCCTCCGCTTGTTCAAGACCGAGCTTTCTGGCCCGGAGATCGCCCGTGAACTCGTGATCGGCTTGAGCACGGTCCGCACCCATACCAAGGGCATCTACAGTAAACTCAACGTCAACAATCGCCGGGCAGCTGTCAAACGGGCAGAAGAGCTGAAGTTGATTTAGCAGGCTGTCGGAGAACCCGGTCAGCATTGCATTTTCACCGCGAAGCACGCGAAGATTGCTACACTTGCACCTGCATGCACACTCCCTGGCACCATCCGCCATCGCGGACGCCGCGCCAAGCAGCGGCAGTCCCCGAAGCGTAGCTAAGCGGGAGGGCAGATGTGGCGCTCTTCGCGGTTCAAATTAGCTTTTCGCGCCTCGAAATAGTGCCAAGACGACACTCTCGGACCTGCTGCTAGCCGCGCAAAGGTGCATCCCGAGCAGGCCTCCACAACTCCCCAAATAAATCCCCACATCTGGGGAAGACAACTCCCCACATTCATTTGTATATTGAATTCAAGTTGAGACCCAAAAGGCAAAACTGCCGGGTATCAAACACTTATCCGTATGTTTCAAAAAAGGAGAGAAACAAATGAATACCAATCGAAAGACCGCAGTCAGTGCAGGAGGCAAAATGAAGATCACAGCCTCGAAGCTCATCCGTTGGGCAGGTTTAGCAGCTATGGGGGCAGGGATCCTTTTCATAGCCATTCAAACGATCCATCCACTTGACGTTCTTTCGTCAGTCACCACCACCCGCTGGGCAATCACCCACTACTTGAGCATCGCCATGGACATCCTCGGCCTGCTCGGCATGGTGGGACTCTACGCCAGGCAAGTGGAGAAGTCCGGTTGGCTGGGTTTAGCAGGCTATCTCCTGTTTAGCCTCTTTTGGGCACTCTCCATGGCCTTTCATTTCGCCGAAGCTTTTATCTCGCCGGTGGTGGCGACCGTGGCACCGAAGTTTGTGGAGGGCTTCCTGGGGATCGTCAATGGGCATGCCAGCGAGATTAACCTCGGCGCCCTCCCGGCGGTATACATGCTAACAGGGATGGCTGGGTATTTGCTCGGCGGCCTTTCCTTTGGCATCGCTACATTCCGTGCCGGCATCCTGCCGCGCTGGGCTGGCGGACTGCTTGCCGTGGGAACCATATTGCCCCTCCTTCTGTCTTCGCTGGTCCACCACCCGCTCGATCGGATTCTGGCGGTGCCGATAGGGTTAGCACTGGCCTGGCTCGGATATGCACTCTGGTCTGAACGGCGAGCGCCTGTCTCAGAACCCGTCCCTGGCATGGAAAGCCCCCAGTTCAGCCAGACCGGAGCCGATTAGTTCGCGGGGAACCGCATGGAATGGACAAGCGGCCATACGGCCGCTTCTCTCTTTAATATAGCCATTCTGCTCATTCATCAAGTAATAGAAGTTACGCAGGCGCAGAGGGGATGTAAGTCGGATTTTTCAGCCCGGAGTGGATATCCCCACATAAATCCCCACACATGGGGAAGACAACTCCCCACATTCATTTGTATATTGAATTCAGTTGAAGCCAACAAGGCAGCTATGCCGGGTGTCAAACATTTATCCGTATGGTTCAAAAAAGGAGACAAACAAATGAACATCAATGGAAAGACCACAATCAGTGAAGGAGGCAAACTTGCGAACACCAAGCGGCAGGCTGCCCCAAGGATGGCATCATCGAGAAAAGTCGCGTTAGCGGCGGGCGTGCTCTACCTGCTCACCTTTGTCTCGATCCCGACCCTGTCTCTCTACGGCCGGGTAAAGGGTGCGAATTACATCATCGGCGCTGGCCCGGACACTGCCGTCATCATTGGCGGTATCCTGGAGATCATCGTGGCCCTCGCCGGCATCGGCACCGCCGTCGTGCTGTTCCCGATGCTCAAGAAGCAGAATGAAGGGGTCGCGCTGGGCCTCGTCGCCTCCCGAATTCTGGAAGCCAGCACCATGTTCGTCGGTGTGGCGTTCCTTTTGTCGATCGTGACCTTGCGGCAGGCCGGAGCCGGGGCAGATGCGTTGGTCACCAGCCATGCGCTTGCCTCCCTTTATGACCGCATCTTCCTCCTCGGACAAAGCTTCATGCCAGCCGCAAACGACCTGTTGTTGGGCTTCCTGCTGTACCGGTCGCGCCTGGTGCCTCGAACCCTTTCCCTGATTGGTCTCGTTGGAGGCCCCCTGCTCATCGCTGGCTACATGGCCGTACTATTCGGTCTTATTGGGCAACATGCCCCCTTGGCAGGGCTGTCCGCACTTCCGGTCGCGCTATTTGAGTTTTCGCTGGGCGTCTGGCTCACCGTCAAGGGATTCAGCCCATCTGCGATCACTTCCCTGTCTGCAAAAACAGCGACGAACGAGCTGTTGAGCGTTGCATAGATACGGATTATGGAGGGCTGAATGCCCTCTTTGCTGTCCATATTGTTCAAAAAAAAGGAAAATAACATGACTTCAAATATATCACTCCGTAGAACGGCAATATTGGTTGCCTCCCTGTGGATCGTCACGGCCATTGGCGCTATAGTCGGCAATGCGCTTTTGAATCCGGTTGTAAATGCGCCGGATTATCTGACCACTGTTTTTCCCCAAAGCGCAACCGTCATAAGCGGAATGCTCCTTTGGTTGATCAATGATATTGGCATTGTATTTATTGGGCTTCTAATGTTCCCGATTTTGAGGAAGCATAGTGAAAGCATGGCTCTCGGGTATGTAAGCATGAGAATGTTCGAGTCCATATTCCTGATCATTGGCGTAATCTTCGCCATGATGCTCATCCCGTTAAGCCAGGCATTCATCAAGGCAGGCGCGGCGGACATCACCTCGTTTCAAGCAATTGGCTCGGTGCTCAAACAGGCACAACATTGGTTCATGGATACCATGCAGTTAATTCCCCTCGGCTTGGGCGGGGTTATTCTTACGACCCTGTTGTATAAATCAAAACTCGTGCCACGGTTTTTTGCGGTATTCGGGTTTATTGGATACGGCTTGTTGTTGCCATGCGCCTTACTTACCCTATTCGGTGTTCAAAATATCGCGCCTGGCGTTCCAGTAGCGAGTATGGTTATTCCCGTCGCAATTTGGGAAATCATTCTTATGCCGATCTGGTTGTATGCAAAAGGATTCAATATGTCTGCAATTGCTGCGAAGCCCGCAAATATGGAAACGAATGAACTGTTGAGCCCAGCATAACGCTGGATGGAAGTTGCATTGTAGGGAGGGCTCTCCGCCCTCCTTACTTACGTTCCAAAAGAAGAAAGAGTCTCAAATGAACGCAGATCAGAAAGCGATACAGCTATGCCAATGATCTATCAAATCAGGATCAAGGGTCATCTGAGCAGCCAATGGACCGACTGGTTTGAGGGTCTGGCCATCACGCTGGAAGAGGCTGGTAATACGCTCCTGACCGGCCCGGTGATCGATCAGGCCGCACTGCATGGAATATTGAAGAAGGTGCGTGATCTAGGTATGCCATTGCTCTCGGTTAATTATGTTGACCCCGGCCGGAAAGATGCGTCAGATGTCAAAGCATGAAACTCGGCTCGTAAGGGTGTGAGCCAATGAGCTTTTCGATTGCCAAAACTACTTCCAGCTATATCCGTCAGGTCAGTTCAATCTGTCCGCCTGGCCTCGTATGGCCTGGCTCACTTTATTGATCTCCTGAATGCCGTTCATGAATTCTCTGTATAGAACCGGGTTATGTTGGGCATATACCTGCAGGCTAATATCGATTGAAGAGAACAGTTGTCGTGTAACATCTTTAACTTTCTCATAGACGATTGGATGGTAAAGAGTGCGCTCAATGAGTTCAAACGCCTCATCCTTTTCTTCCTTCATCATTAATGTCACAACGCCTGCCAGGGATCTCATGATCATCGGCACCGATTGCACGATCAGTGCCATATCCAGGGCGTCCTGCAAATACTTGCGAGCTTCGCTATATTCTTCCAGCATAAAAAGCAAAAGGCCCAGGTCCATAAGTGCATAGGTAACCCCTTGCTGGTAACCAAACTCCTGCCAGCTCGCGATCTCTCTTTGATAGATTTGACGAGCCTCCTGGTATTCTCCTCGTCCCACTGCTACAAGCGCCAGGTAGCTCAACGTCGTAGCGATCCCCTGGTAATCGCCAATCTTGCTGCAAGTTGTCAGGCACTCTTGAAGGACCAGTTCGGCCTCTTCATGCTTTCTTTGGATCAGCGCAAGGAACCCCAGGTCCATCAAACACCAGGCTGTACCCCATTGATCACCGGTTTCTTTTGAAATCAGAAGGCCCCTTTCAAGTCGCTGTCGGGCCTGAGAGTACTCTTCCAGATATAACGCAATGAAACCCAGGCTATCGAGGCAACGTACGACTCCCCACTGGTCATCCTTCTGCTTGTAGATTTCCAGGCTGGCTTCGAATAATCGTCTGGCTTCCGCATAATCCTCCAGATCCAGGGAGACACGGGCCAGAGCGCGCAGAGGCAGCGCCATTTCATCTTGAATTCCCAGATCACCAAAAATCGACAAGCTTTCCTGCAGTAATTCCCTGGCTATCTCATAGCGGCCAATTCTGTCATAGAAGTAACCCTGGCGGGCAAGTAGGCGGGCCAGGATCATAGCTTTTTGTCCGGCAGGCTCCTCTCCAATCGCAACGAGCGAGCGTAACGTTTCCACTGCCCGGCCGAAAACTTCCACACCCTCATGCAACCAGGAGCGCATGCTATAGTATAAATACAGGCTCTCCTGGGACCGGTCAATTTCCAGATAATTTCCATGCGACACCATACATTGCCATGCCAGGCGGATGTTTTCGATCTCTCTCGAAATTTCTTCAAGCGCCTCGATCTGCCGAATTCCCTTCAGCCGTGCCTCGCGTGCTTGCAGAAAAGCGGCATAATACTCAGCATGCCGGTTGTGAGTTTCCTGATATATCCGAGGATCTTCGCCGAGCTTTTCTCGGACATATTTACGCAACGTTTCGAGGATTTCATACCGGCCTTCAAGTGAGCGCTGTAAGAAGGATTTGTTCATCAAGCTGGAAAGCAAATCCAGGCTGACTCCTGCAATTTGTTCCGCTGCTTCGCGCTGAAAGCTGCCGTGAAACACGGATAGTTTCCTCATCGCATTTCTTTCATCATCAGAAAGAAGTTTCCACGAACGTTCGTAGACAGCTCTCAGGCTGCGATGCCGTTCAGGTATATCCCGGGCAGAAACCGAGAGGAAATCCAAATCGCGTTCAATTTCTTCAGAGATTTCCTGGCACGAAAGCATCTGTGTCCAGGCGGCTGCCAATTCAATGCCAAGAGGCATACCCTCCAGGAAGCGACAGATACGGACGATGCTCGAGCGATCGGTTGCCAACAAACTAAAGCTGGCATTGGATCGTCGCGCGCTTTGCAGGAAAAGCTGCACGGCGCTATATTCTTCAATCGCATCCTCTTCGTTTTCGGGAGAGTTAAGTCCTCGAACCTGATACAACCATTCCAACTGTAGATTCAGGCGCTCGGAAGAGGTAATCATCACCTTTACCCCAGGGGCCCGCTTTAGTATCTCGACCACCAGGTCTGAGCCACCTACCAGATGCTCAAAGTTATCCAGGATCAGGAGTACTTTTCTATTCCGCAGATGGTTGAATAGCTGGGTCCGGATATCCATCTCCCCTTCCAAAGCAAGTCCAAGCGTATTCACAACTGCCGAAGCTATTAGCTCCGGTGATTTCACGGTGACCAAAGGAGTAAACCAGATACCATTAGGGAACACGGAGGCATTCTCAACCGCTACTTCAAGAGCCAGGCGGGTCTTTCCTATCCCACCCGGTCCAATCAGGCTCAACAGCCGGCAAGCAGGCTCCCTCAGGATTTGGGCAATTTCTGTTAATTCCTTCTCTCTTCCCAGAAATGGAGAGGCGGAAACAACGGGAGGCAGAATTACCGAACGAGGCGTAAACTGGAGCAGATTGGAAGCAGTCGGTGGTGGGGGCAGTCGATATTCCTTGATCGCCTGATAGAGTTTTTCCGTAGATTCCTGGGGTGATTCGGCCAGTTCTTTTTCCAGTATATGGCAATACTCCCGATATTGATTTAAGGCCGCGCTGCGTTGACCCGACCAGGCATATAACTGCATTAAGGTCTGGTGGGCCGACTCGTCCAATGGGTCGAATGCCAGCCACTGTTGGGTATAAGTAATAGCCTGACTGAATTCGCCTTGAGCGGAATGGCAATGTACCAGCTTCTTTAACGCGCTCAGTGTTTCCTGAAGCAACGTCCCGTTCTGGAAGCGCTGCCAATCATCAAAAGCCGTACTGCTTTGCAGAACCAATCCGGCCAAAAAGTTTCCCCGGTAAAGTTGGATCGCTTCCGTCAAAGGATTAATACAATCGACACAGGCATCAGCCCTTGAATGATGATGAGATTGACAGCCAGTCACCAAATTATGAAAGTGTTGTACATCCACCCACACATTGGAATTTTTGGCCAAACCGATCTGGTCTCGATCGACACAAAACCACTCCTCCCCAAAGACCTTTCGCAGGGTATGAAGACTTACCCGCAAGGTATTGAAGGCTGCCTCCTGATTGTATTCCGGCCAAAGTAAAGCGGCTAACGTTTCTCGACTATGGCTCTCATTTGTGACAGCCAAATAAGATAAAAGAGCCAGTGCCTTTTTAAGGGGCACCTTGACGATTGCGCCGTTGAGTTCAATACGCGGCTGGCCCATGAAGAATAGAGCTAGATACGGCATGATCAGGTTCCCATACCATCCATTCGCTTATCACCATAAACCAATGTTGAAACAGCATCAGGCATTTATGCCATGCCAGTTGGCAAGCCTTTAATGATTTCGTAATGGTCTCATAACGATAAAAAACTACACTGGGATTCAAGCATCGTATTCGACAGGAAAATATGAAAGGAGGAGTTCCGGAAAAACTCTGCGTACAGGTTTGCTGCTTTCATATCCATCCGTATCTAACTATCCATTCAGCTCCTAGAAGGAAGGAGAAATCGCAATGAAAACTCTAAATATTGGGCTGGTCACCCTGGTGGTGCTGGCACTCGTGCTTTCAGGTTGTGGAGCGCCTGCCGCAACCGCGACGGCTCCAGCAGCGACAAAACAGCCATCAGTCTCCTCGCCTGAACCAACTCAACCGCCGACGGAACCGGCGGCAAAGCCAAAGGCGATTACTGTAGGCCGGGGTGCAAATGACCCCAAGAGTATTGATCCTCAGCGCGCCGTCGATGCCAGGGACAGCGAATTGACGAGTCATTTCTTCCCAGGACTCCTCATCCCTGACGTTCAAACCAATGAACTGAAGCCAGGGATTGCGAAAAGTTGGGAAGTATCCGATGACGGCAAAGTCTTTACCTTCCACCTGATCCCCCAGGTCCCATGGGTACGCTACAACCCAGATAACGGTGCGGTTGAAGAAGTGAAAGATGATTCTGGTAAGGTTCGGTATGTCACTGCCCAGGACTTCGTCTTCGGCTTCACCCGTGCACTGGATCCTGCCACGGCTTCTCCGGCTGCGTACATCCTGGCCCCATATGTGGTTGGTGGGGCAGAATTCAACGCCGGGACCGGCGCTGCCGATGCTCTCGGACTCAAGGCTGTAGATGATTATACCTTTGAAGTCACTGCGCCAGAAAAGTTAGGGTACACGCTGGGCATCTACAGCATCATCAATGCCAAGGCGACTCCGGAATGGGCGATTAAGGAGAGTGGCGATGCCTGGACAGAGCCCGAAAATATCAACACCTATGGTCCCTACGCGTTGAAGGCCTGGGAGCATGAGAACAGCCTGGTCATGATCAAGAATCCATCCTGGCCGGGTTCCGAAGGGATCAGGCAGCCAAAAATTGACCAGGTCACCTTGCGGTTCATCGACGCGGCGACCTCCTTGACGGAATTCGAAGCCGGTAACATGGATTATTCTCCGGTTCCCTCCGATCAGATTGCGCGCCTGAAGGCAGATCCTAAGCTTGGCCCCGAACTGAACATTGTACCGGGTATGTGCACACAGGCCTGGGGTTTTAACACGAAGAAACCACCGTTCGACAATGTCCACATCCGCCGTGCGTTCAATTATGCAGTTGATCGCGTCACCCTCGTCAACGATGTGCTGGCCGGAGGGCAAATCCCTGCAGTGTTCTTCACACCTCCCGCAGTCGCCGTGGCTCCTTCGGCACTCCCCGAATATAAAGACATTGGAACCACATTCTATGATCCTGAGAAAGCGAAAGCCGAACTAGCGGAGGGGTTGAAAGACCTGGGGTTAAGCTCGGCAGATCAACTTCCGAGCATCACGGTTGAATACGGGACCAGCAACGAACTGACTGCTGTTGCCCAGGCACTCCAGGCTATGTGGCAGGAAACGCTGGGTGCTCAAGTCACACTCTCGCAGATCGATGTTAAGGTCTACTGGGGCAAACAGGAGAAAGATGCGGGCCAGATTTTCCGGGCAGGCTGGTGTCCGGACTATAATGACGCAAACAACTATCTGCTGGATGTCTACCGGTCTGACTCGATTTATAACTACGGCAAATGGCAAAACGAGGAATATGATGGCCTCGTCGATGGAGCCCGTGTAGAGACCGACGTCGCGGCTCGCCTGGATGCTTATACCAAGGCTGAGAAAATCCTGAATATCGACGATGCCGGGACAATGACGCTCTACTACCCTGTGGTCGCGACGATCACAAAATCCAACATTTCTCGAACCTATTCGATGATCGGTACAGACTATTTCTGGGATTGGGATATTTCCCAGGAGTAGACCATCGCAACTCCTTCACCCAGAGGATGTGCAAGGCTTGTTATACAAGCATTGCACATCCTGAGGACAAGCCCGCGCAAATAGTGGAGCTGAAATGGCAAGATTCATCATACGACGCTTCTTATGGATGTTGCTGGTCCTGTTTGCTGTTTCACTCATCACATTTGTTTTAATGCGCATCGTCCCTGGCGGCCCATTCACGGGTGAAAAGAGACTCCCACCAGAAACACTGGCGCAGCTGAATGCCAAATATCAGCTTGACCGGCCCTTGTATATTCAATACTTGAGCTTCATGGAGGGAGTTGTCGCTCCTAAAATAACGACAGGCCAACAATCTAACTATCTCAATCACGAATACCTGATCAATATCTCGCTCCCATTGGGGGATCGGGCCACCTTGCGCTGGATGAATTTCGGTCCCTCTTATAACAGTATTGGGCGCACAGTCAGCGATATTTTCCGGGAAAATTTGCCCATCTCAATGAGGCTGGGGCTCCTGGCATTCCTGGTATCTCTGGTCGGCGGCGTTCCACTCGGCATCGTATCTGCGCTTAGACGAAACTCGTTGATAGATTATTCTTCCATGGCGATAGCTGTTCTTGGCATTTCCATCCCTGTCATCATCAGCGCGCCGGTTCTGCAGTACATTTTCGGTGTTCAGCTTGGATGGCTGCCGGTCAGCGGCTGGGGGAAACCCACCCAAATGGTGCTTCCGGTCTTCGCTCTGGCTGCGGCCAATTTTGCGCTGATTGCCCGGCTGACGCGCGCCAGTCTTCTGCAAGTTCTCAACCAGGATTACATCCGAACCGCCAGAGCCAAGGGTCTTGTTGAGCGTCAGGTTGTACTCGTCCATGCGATGAAAAATAGTCTAATTCCCATAGTGACCGTGCTCGGTCCTACCCTGGCTTATCTACTATGCGGCACATTTGTCGTCGAAACCATCTTTGGTATTCCCGGCATGGGCAAATTCTTTGTAACGAGCGTCACTGGCCGTGATTATCAGGTGATTATGGGGACGGTATTGTTGCTTGCCATGTTTCTGGTCCTCGCCAACACTGTCGTGGATATATTGTATTTCTGGCTCGATCCGCGCATAAGAACTGATTAGGAACTCAAAATGGCCGAAACACCGATAGAAGATGAAGATCGTTTGAAACTTGCTCGAATCGAGGGCCATCTCAAAAGCAAAGGCGGGAGCCTGACAGCGGACGCACTCCGACGCTTGAGCCGCAATCGGGCCGCGATGATCGGCGCGGTCATCATAGCGATCAATATCCTGGCGGCCATCTTCGCTCCCTTTATTGCGCCAAAGGCTTATGATCAGGCTTCCTTTAAAGATACAAACGGTACACCCATATGGGTGACCAAACTTTTTCCAAAAATGAAGCCTGTTGAGGAGGGCGGGTACGTCAAAATAAGAAATGGGTATTTGTTGGGCGCGGATAATCTCGGAAGAGATCTATTTAGCCGAATTATCTATGGATCCCGGATTTCCCTGGCGGTCGGGATTATAGCGCCCCTCATCAACCTCACGGTGGGACTCATGATCGGGCTGATCTCCGGATATCGAGGCGGGTGGCTGGACAACCTGATCATGCGGTTTGTTGATATCATGTTTGCGTTTCCAACCTACCTCCTCATCATTCTTCTCATGGCTGTCTTTCGCCTGGGAGTAAATAACTTGGAGCCCGGCTCAATAGGTTACATCTTTGGTCGATTAGATGCAGGCATGGGTGGACTGCTGTTCATATTCATCGGCTTTGGCCTAACTTCCTGGATGGGTGAGGCGCGCTTAACGCGGGGACAAGTCCTATCCGTACGTCAGAATGAATATATTCTTGCAGCCTATGCAGTGGGGGCTTCAACGCCCAGGATCATTTTCCGGCACATTCTGCCAAACATTCTGGGGCCATTGATCATTGCTGAAACGCTGGCTATCCCTGGCTACATCGCCTATGAGGCCTTCCTGAGCTTCATAGGGTTGGGTGTTAATCCTCCCACCCCAAGTTGGGGAGGCATGATCGCCGATGGAGCGGTCCGTCTTCAATCCTATCCAAACAATGCGCTTTTCCCTGCGCTGGCACTATTCATACTGATGTTCGCATTCAACTTCCTGGGCGACGGCCTGCGCGACGCCTTCGATCCAACTCTACGCGGAAGAGGGTAATCCCCTTTTCAAACCGCCATCTTCAACAAATTCGGAAAGGTTGCATATGAAATACGATCTTGATCTGCTCATGAAGGAACGCCTGTTGGATGCGATTGTCGTGACAGGCAAAATGAATGGCAACCCACCCCTTTACTATGTAGCCAACGGGGCCAAAGTGATTCGGGCGCATGTCATCAAAAAACTTGGGGAGGAGCCAGTATTAATCAGTTCTTCCATTGATCGTGAGGAGGCTGCGGCTAGCGGGGTGAGGGTCATCACTACAAATCAATATGATCTTGAAGGCATACAGCGTGCGAAATCAGACCGGCTCTCAGCTCAGATTGAATTTCTCCGCTTGCTGTTCTCTGATCTGAAAATAAGAGGGAAAGTAGGGTTTTATGGGTTTGCAGACCAGGGCACAGCCTGGGAATTACTCAACGCCATTCAGAACCAATTGGGCATAGAAGTCTACGGCGATTACGAGCCCACTTTGATCGACCTGGCCCGAGCCACGAAAGATGCCAACGAAGTCGAAAAAATTCGCGAAGTCGGCCGGCGCAGCAGTGTAATTATGGGCTTGACGATCGAATTTCTAAAATCACATTCGGTAAAAAACAACGCCCTTGTCGATGCCGATGGCAAGCCATTGACAATCGGACGTGTCCACCAGCAAATCCAACGTTTTCTTACTGCTGAGGGGTTGGACGTCCCGGAGGGGATCATCTTTGCAATGGGGCGCGACGCGGGTATTCCTCACAATAAGGGAAACCCCGCAGAGATTGTGGAACTGGGCAAATCTATCATATTTGATTTTGGAACACGCGAAGCAGGTGGTGGATATTATTTTGATATGACCCGCACATTTTCCCTGGGATATGCAACCGCGGAGGTCGAGAAGGCCTATCGCGATGTATATGACTGCATCCATCTTTTGATCGGTGCGTACAAAGTTGGCACTGATACTTGTAGTTATATGCAGATGGCCTGCAATTTTTTGGAAACACGCGGCCATCCTACCCTGGGCACTGATACAAAAACCGAAACCGGCTTTGCTACAGGCCTTGGACACGGTATTGGATTGGCCGTGCATGAGCAGCCATTCTTCTCTTTTTCACCCTCCGAAAACACGATTCTCCAACCCGGTCACATTTTTACCTGCGAACCAGGAGTGTATTATCCCGATCGGGGATTTGGTGTGCGCCTGGAAGACGTCATCCTGATCGACCCTGATGGCAAACCCCAAAATTTATGCGATTTTCCAAAAGAATTAGTCATTCGTTTGTAATCACGCAGGACAATATTCTTCTAGCCACCTGACAATCTGTTTCAAAAGGAATTCGTTGGTCGATTGCGCAGCATCCCTCTGGGACTGCGCAGCGTGCGGTGCTCTCCCATAAACGATCATGCCAAACTCCCCAGTTTTTCAGCCGGGGAGTTTGCTTTAAACATAGCAAGGGGCATGCTTTCAAGCTACCAGCGAGAGGAAGCTTTATTTCTGAAATGCTGAGTTGTGCAGAGATTACAGAGCCACCACGATTTGAGATGTATCAGACGTAAAGAATCAACAAGCAGGTGACTCGTGAATTATCTGTTCTTTAGTCCTTTTTAGATCGAATGACGACTACAGGATCAGTACAGGATGAGTACAGGATCAGTACAGGATCATCGACATGAATTGAAGGAGAGGTGGACAGAGAAAGGAATGCAATCCCCACTGAATAGTTAAGAATAAAACGATTTCGAGGCGAGTTATGTTCCCCGGGGGCTTTCTTCTGCTGCTATCTGTGAAAGACGCTCTCAAAATCACTATTTTATGTCTTATCAAGCAGAAAAATTATGTTTGATTGTGTATCACAGTCTCTGCGGTCATTATGGAAACCCCCAAAAGCTCTGCTGCCGACCGCGAATGTTATAATTTTTACTGCAAAACATCTCCTTGAGAATTAGAATGAGTCAATCTCAGATATTGATCGTCGAAGATGAGCCGGTTGTCGCTCGAAGCTTACAAGCCGGACTAAGCCGCGAAGGTTTTGCAGTTACCTGGAAGTCCACCGGCGGAGAAGGGGTGGAATATGCCCGCCAGGCCTCGCCACATCTTGTGTTATTGGATATTCGCCTGCCTGACGGTTCGGGATTTGATTTCTGTCGTCAAATGCGCCAAATGGGGCTGCGCCAGCCGGTCATTATGCTGACCGCCCGGTATGATGAAATGGACAAAGTGCTGGGGTTGGAGATGGGCGCTGACGATTACGTGACCAAACCATTTGGCTTGAGAGAGCTGGTCTCGCGCATCCGCGCTCAACTGCGACGAGCGTATGGAGACTATGCCGTAGCGGAGTCGGCAACCCTGGTGGTAGCTGATTTGGTGCTTGACCTCGCTTCGGGGCAAGTCCGACGCGGCGAGCAAGTGATCGTGCTTACACCCATCGAATTTCGCCTGCTTTCTTATCTGGCGCGACATCGCGGTCAGGCTTTGACGCGACAGCAGATCGTGGAAGACGTTTGGGGCTTTGCACCAGACCTGGAGAGTGAGAAGTCGATCAAAGTACACATCCGGCATTTGCGTGAAAAAATAGAAAATGATCCCAGTCATCCGGAATTGCTCCTCACCGTGCCGGGTGTTGGTTACAGATTGGCGGGCGAGGTTATGAAACCATAACCATCCGATAACCCCCTTGAAACCTCAGGGAAGTACACTGACAGGCAAGGAAAGTCTCCTTGCTTGTTTTTTTATTCTCTGGAACCGAAAGGGTGCTGTAACCATATGAAGCTTAGAACCATCCTCATCATTTTAGTGATTTCCCTGCTTGTGATTGGTGCGGCAGGATATTACGGTTTTACTACGTCTGAGCAGGAACAGCCAACGCCTCAGGCACCCCAGACTGCCACAGTGGCGAAGTGCGATGTGCAGCAGACAGTCGATGCTCCTGGTGAATTGGATAACACTAGTGAAACGCAGTTGTTGATGCCAGTGGACGCCACTCTATCGCAGGTATCTGTTAAGGCAGGTGAGCATGTATCCGCTGGTCAAGTCCTTGCGAGGGTGGACGATCGCTCCAAGGCAGAAGCCCAGATCGCTCTTAAAGATGCACGGGAGGCGTATGACAAGGCGGCTAACTATTTGAAATACCTGCAAACTTCTCAGAAGGTTCCGCTAACGCAGACACGCTTCTTTTTAGAGCAAACACGAGATGGCTGGAGATATGACCGCAAGACAAAAAGCTTCAAAGGGCCAGCTCCCGAGGATTGGATAATCGACGCGGAGAATGACCTGGCATTAAAAAAGGCCGAGTTCGAAGATGCCCAAACTACACTTAACCAGATGGAATTGAAGGCGCCATTCAGCGGGGTGATGACCGAAGTGAACGCGACCACCGATCAGATGTTTCACGAAAATGACGTCCTGTTCAAAATTATCGCCTCAAAAGCTTTGGAAGTCGTGGGCAATGTTACGCAGGAAGATTATCCCTTATTGAAAGTGGGCCAGAGTGTGGATGTGTATTTCGATGCTCGTCCTGACGTAACCGTTCAGGGAAAAGTGGATCGCATTATCCCCAAGCTCATCGCCGGTGACTCACCCACGTACGACATCTACATCTCACTCGACCAGGTGCCCGATGGGCTGGTGGATGGGATGACATCTGATGCCACTGTGACGATCGCCAACCGCCAGGGAGTGTTATGCCTACCCCGCAGCGTGGTGCATGCGTCCACAGACAACAAGGCCTTGCTGCAAGTGTGGAACGGATCGAAAACAGAGACCCGGGAAGTCACAACTGGGCTGCGCGGCGATGCCAACGTTGAGATCCTCTCCGGTCTGGAGGAAGGGGAACAGGTGGTGGTGCAATGAAAGTTATCCAGACTGAAAACCTGACGCGGACCTATAGCGTAGGTAACAGCGATGTGCATGCTCTACGTGGGGTGAACATCGAGGTGGAAGCAGGTGAGTTCGTAGCACTGATGGGCGCATCTGGCAGCGGCAAATCTACCATGATGCACCTCCTGGGTTGCCTGGATACGCCGACGGCAGGCCGCTATCTGCTCGAAGGGCGGGACGTGAGCACCCTCTCGAAGGATGAGCGCGCCCGGGTGCGGAATACACGTATCGGCTTTGTCTTCCAAACTTTCAACCTGTTGCCCCGTCTCAATGCCCTCGATAATGTTACGTTGCCGCTGCTTTACGGACGAGAGGATGGAGAGGCAAAGGAACGCGCTCGACAGGCTCTCGAACGGGTGGGGCTTACTCAGCGCGCCCAACATAAACCAAACGAATTGTCAGGCGGCGAACGCCAGCGTATTGCCATCGCCCGCGCCCTGGTCACCAACCCGGCACTCATCCTGGCGGATGAGCCCACCGGCAACCTGGACAGCAAAACCGGTGCGGAAATTATGCGGTTGCTGGTTGATCTATGTGCGGAAGGCCATACGATCCTGATGGTGACTCACGATCCGAAGGTGGCAGCCCACGCCCGTCGTATTCTGCACATGGAAGACGGTGAGATCGTGAACCAGAGAGCCGACGATGTCACCGCTTAATACGCTAATCACCGCGCTGCGTGGGATCAGCAGCAACCTCCTGCGCACAGCCCTCACAACGCTCGGTATCATCATTGGTGTGGCGTCCGTCATTGCCACATTGGCTTTGGGCAATGGTGCGCGGGCAGCCGTGGAATCCAACTTCCGCTCGCTTGGCTCAGACCAGATCCAGGTCGACCAGGATCTCCAACTGAAGAATGGGAAAATGCAGGCATTGGGTGAGACGCTGACGTACGAAGATGGTCTGGGCCTGCCCAAAGCCGCTTCACTCATCGATCGGGCCGAGATGACAGTGGGCGGCTCAGCCAAATTGCGTTACGAGCGCGAAACCGTAAATATTGGTTTCCGTGGTACGGACGCGGGCGCTTTGTTGAACTTGATTGCAGAAGAGGAGGTGCAGCCCGTTGGCTGGCCCGTCGAGGAGCCGCTGACCCAACAGGCTTTCATCGGGCGGGGCCGCTTCTTCACGGAGACCGAGGTCCTTAATGGAGACGCAGTCTGTGTGTTGGGTTACCAGACAGCTCTGGATCTGTTCCAGGGAGATGATCCCATCGGCGCGACAGTGCGGGTCGATCGCAAGCCATGCCAGGTGATTGGAGTGCTGGCCGAATTGGAGGCCCTGAGTGCAGAGGATCGCATTAACACGCGACCCAACGAAGCCCTCTACCTGCCCATTAGCTTCGCCATTCCGAATCTCTTTGATACGGAGCCATGGGTGACAGTCATTGCCCACGTAACGGACGTGTCGAGAATGGAAGATGCCAAGGTACAGATTGCTGAATACCTGCGCCAGCGGCATGGCATTGTACAGGGAGCCGATGGCAAGTACGCCGATGATTTTCATATGACGACGAAACAGGACGTGCTCGGTGCCCAGCTCGAGTCAGCGGCGACCTTTTCGTTGCTCCTGACGGCCCTGGCAGTTGTGTCGCTCGTGGTGGGCGGTATTGGCATTATGAATGTGCTGCTGGTGAGCGTAAGTGAGCGCACACGCGAGATCGGAGTACGTATGGCGGTAGGAGCGCGGGGACGTGATGTGGTCGCCCAATTCCTGCTGGAAGCTGTGCTTTTGAGTGCCGGAGGCGGCGTGCTTGGGATCGCGGTGGGTATATTAACAGTTCCCGTTGCCGCTTCATTAAACAAGGGTGTGGCATTGCTTGATCCGCGCAGTGTGCCCCTTTCTTTCGGTGTGGCGCTGATAACGGGATTGGCGTTCGGTTTGTATCCGGCGTTCCGTGCCTCACGCCTCGACCCGATTGAAGCACTAAGGTACGAATAAATTACTAGAAAACAGGAGTAGGCCCAGGATGGCAAACAATTTTCAGTTGATCGATAACCGCAAGAAACTAATTCTTAAATTTGGAGACATAGCATGAAAAAAAACATTTTGATCATTGGTGGGATCGTCGTTCTCGTGCTCTTGGTAGCCAGCGCGGCGCTCATCGGCGGGCGGCTGCTACATGGACAGGGAATGCCTGTAGTATCCTCAGGGAATTCAGGGCTTCGGATAAGTCCCAACGGTGGTCCGGCTACTTCGCTTGACATTCAACCTGCCAAAGAACTGCCGCAGACTTCCGCGGAAGCTAGAGGCTTGTTCGATCATCGCGACAATAACAGTATCTTTGTTAAGACAGGTCGAGTAACCATGATGGTGAAAACAGATGCGAATGGCAACGTGGAGAGTTCGTCAAATGCCAGCGGTCCGGCTGTGGAAGTTGTCGTGACGAAAGACACGATCATTTATCACGACACGACCCTGGAGCAATACAATGGTCAACCGCCTGCCGGTGAAAAAATCCAACAGGTACTTGAGCCGGGATCGCTGAATGACGCCGGACAAGATAGCCTGATCACCGTCTGGGGCAAGAAGACCGGCAACCGCATCATCGCTGATGTATTCGTTTATACGACCCCTTCGCTTTTCACAAAATAGCCCGGGTGATCGCATCATCGCGGATATACGGGTCTACGAAGCTCCTGCTTTCATTGTGAAATAGGAAAAAATGTTATGGAACCAAATCGAAGCAGGCATGAGAGTTTCGCGCAGTTACTACATGCCGAGTGGAACAAATTCCGAACAGTCCGTGGCTGGGTGATTGGCCTGGTAATTGCAGCATTGGTCACTGTGCTACCCGGCTTGCTTATCGCTGCCCGCAGCCTCATGTCTTGCGAAGGCCCAAGTGGCGATGTCTGCCCTTCTACCCCGGTAGGGCCGGGCGGCCAAGCGGTGGAGGACAGGTTCTACTTCGTGCACCAGCCGCTCGCCGGCGATGGCAGTATTACCGTTCGTGTGACATCTATGACTGGCATCATCACGTATCCACCTCCCAACCACGACCAGATTGTCTCTGGCCTGGTGCCATGGGCAAAGGCTGGCGTCATCCTCAAGGAGAATATCGAGCAGGGATCGGCCTATGCTGCAGTGATGGTCACCGGCAGCCACGGCGTGCGGATGCAATACAACTATACCGAGGATATTGCCGGTCAGCCGGGTGGCGTCTCCGCAGACTCTCCGCGCTGGCTACGGCTCACGCGCTCTGGCGATACACTCACCGGCTACGAGTCAACCGATGGTACCCAGTGGACCGAGGTGGGTACTGCTCAGCTGGCCGAGTTGCCTGCCACAGTGCAAATCGGGCTCTTCGTGGCATCCCCGTGTGATCTGACAGTATCCGAAGGAGCTTGCCGCTTCACCCAAGGCAGCGCCAACTTTGATCAGATCAGCCTGCAGGGTGATGTATCCGGCGCGTGGAGCCGCGACGACGTAGGAGACACCCCCGAAATGACCGACTGGGAACGCTACCATCGCGCGAATGGACTTGTCGAGTCTGGTGACATCTTCACCGTGACCGGGACAGGCGACATTGCACCGCTCGTGGGTGGCTGGACCATCGAGCGCATCCTGACCGGCACGGTAGCCGGACTGATTGTGGTGATCATTGTGGCAGTGTCTTTCGCCACCGCCGATTATCGGCAGGGTTTGAGCCGTACTATTCTGCCCGTTCACCATCAGGGAGATCAGGCACTGTTAGCGAAGGCGACTGTGATCGGCATGGTCACCTTTGTTGTTGGGTCAGTCGCGACCATCGTCGCGGTCCTGTTGGGTCAGCAAATCCTGATCTCTAACGGCAATATCATTCCTCCAGTTTCCCTACTCACCGAGTTACGCGTGATGCTCGGCACCGCCGCCCTCCTCGCCGTTGTGGCTGTCTTCGCCCTCGCTCTGGGTGCTTTGTTTCGGCGAGGTATTGCGGTGATCATTGGCATTGCAGTAATTGTGCTGCCCTACATCCTGGCGGTCGTCAACGCCTTACCCCTGGATGCGTTGCAATGGCTGCTGCGGCTCACCCCGGCCGCCGGGTTCGCGATTCAGCAGAGCGTGCCAGGGTACCCCCAGGTGATTGGTACCGATGTGCCGCTCTTGGGTTACTACCCACTGGCACCGTGGACTGGGTTCGCCGTGCTTTGTGGCTATACCGCGCTGGCTTTCGGACTGGCTGTTTTCCGGCTGCGCCGGAACAAATAGGGCAGAGCAAATGGACTTGACAGCCGCGCCAAATCGGTTAATCTTTTGATCCCTATTGGAGATATCAGATGACGATCAGATCCATTCGGTTGCGGCTGGCATTGAGCTTTGCTGCCATTGCCTTCATCGCTGCAGTTGTCCTGGGCGCAGCATTGCTGGCGATTTTGCAAAAGTATTACCTGGACCAGGAAATCACATATCTGAGTAGTAATGCTCAAGTGATTGCTAAGGTTGTGAGCTCAATGCTTTCTCACAACACACCCCACGATGAAGTCCAGTCGCAGATCGAGAACCTGGCTTTTTTTTCTCAGACCCGTGTTCAGGTTTACGACCCCAGCGAACAATTGCTTTATGATTCTGGTTCTCCTCAAAATATAAGTGTCAATCTAGATACCATCGATAAAATACCTCCTGCACAGAAGGATGGTACCTTACGTAGGGTGTTGATTTTCTCTACCAGTCCCAAACAAGGTGATAAAGGTACCTCATCTGCCGCAGCGACTCCCTCTGCATCCACACAGAATGATATATTTTTCTTTAGTTCCAGTGAGACCTTGCCAGTGGCTAGCTCACCTTTTGGCTTTGATCTAAGTTCCAAGACGACTGCCGGCCATAGCCGATCCAAATTGAAGGTAGCTCAATTGATCCATGATCCAAAGGCTGGCATTTCACTTGGAAGCGTCCGGTTATCCGAAGGACCTGATTACGGCAGCACCATCCTGCAGAGTGTGGCACGGGGATGGGGGTTCGCCAGTATCATCGCAGTGCTACTTGCGGCCGGCATCGGTTGGTACATCAGCCGGCGCATCAGCGCGCCAGTCCTTGCTCTGAGAGATGTGACAGAGCACATGGCGCAGGGCAACCTTTCCGGCCGTGCGAATGTCGAGAGTCGGGATGAGTTCGGTCAATTGGCGCTCTCATTCAACAAGATGGCAGATCAAGTCGAGACGACGGTTGCTACGCTCCGCACGTTCGTTTCGGATGCTGCCCACGAACTGCGCACGCCGCTCACGGTGCTGCGTACAAACCTCGATCTGATGTTAGATGAGAAGGATGCAGTTGATCGGGCTGTCTTTGTCACAGATGCGAAGGCCATGGTTCAAAGGCTCGAAGAGCTGACTACGAACCTGCTGGACTTGTCCCATCTGGAAGCGCGTGACCAGACTGCCAGGGATACGATCGTTGATTTGACGGAGTTACTCCAAGCGCGCAGCGAGCTATATGCCTCCCAGGCAGATCAGGCCGGGCTGGTCTTCGAGCAGAGTTTACCAGCCGTGCCGGTTCTCATTCATGCGGATGAGACCGAGATTGTGCGCGCCATAGATAATCTGGTGGACAATGCATGCAAGTTTACGCCGCAAGCTGGAATCGTCCGTATTGCGCTCTTGCAGCAGGATGGAGAAGCGGCCCTCTCTGTTACGGATACGGGGATTGGTATTCCGGAGGATGACTTGCCGCACCTTTTCAACCGCTTTCATCGCGGCAGAAATACGACAGCCTATACGGGCAGCGGACTGGGTCTCGCCATTGTCAAGGCGATTGTGACCGTACACCAAGGGCGCATCGAAGTGGAGAGTCTGGGCGAGGGGAAAGGTAGTAAATTCACAATCAGAATACCCGTCGCTGGAGCCGAAAACCTGTAAGACGGCTCAGATCACATCCAACTGCTGAATTTTGAAAAAATAATGCCCATGAGATTCCGTTACACCTGCACTGCGTTTGGTGCAGGTGTTGCGAGCGTTCTATTTGACTGCTGCTGCTGCCAGTCCACGGATGTAATATCGCTGAAGGAAGATGAACGCAATAATCACCGGGAGCACCGTGATCAGGGAGCCTGCCATGCGCACATTCCATTGAACGACGGACTGCATATCAAGGAAACGGAGCTGAAGAGGCAGGGTATACCATTCCGGGTTGTTGATCACTACCGAAGGGAAGACATAGGCATTCCAACTGCTGATGAAATTGGTGATCCCAACGGTCGCGATGGCAGGGATCGCAAGGGGTAAATAGATCCTGGCATACACGCCCCATTCGGTGCACCCGTCGATGCGGGCAGCATCCCGCAAATCACGCGGCAGGGAATCGAAATAACTGCGGAAGAGGAAGATCGCCCAGGGACCGCCGCCGTTGATCGCCGGGATGATCAAGCCCAGATACGTGGAAAACTTACTGGCATCCCGCCCGATGAATCCAAACGCTCTTAACTCCTGGACGAGCGGAACCAGAATGACAATGGTAGGAACAACGATCAACCCCATGAAGAACACATAAAGGAAATCCTTCCCCCAAAATTTTGTTACCGAAAACCCGTAGCCGGCCAGGGAATAAATGATGACCGTCCCAATGACAATGGGCACCGAGATCATCAGGCTGTTGATGAAATATTGCCAGAAGTCCAGCCGGTTCCACACATCCATCAATATTTCCCAATGGATCTGCTTCGGGATCAGGGAAGTATTGGTCAGCACCTCGCTGTTATCCTTCAAGGCCGAGGAGATCATCCACAGAAAGGGATAGATACTAATGAAGAGATAAACCAGCAGGCTGCTGAAGGCAAGCACTGCCCAGAGCCTCGGACTCAGTCTCTCGCGAAAAAGGGCTAACGGCTCACGTGTCATTCTGTCACATCCTCCGTTGCCGGACGGAAAATCCGCAAGTTTATCAATGAAAGCACAAAGACCAACAGGAAGAGGACCCAACCCATGGCGGAAGCGATCCCCAATTGCAGATCATCGCCGAAACCGAAGCTGAAAATACGCAAACCGACAACCTGGGTGTGGTTCGCCGGTCCTCCCTTGGTCATTAGGAGCGGCAGGTCAAACCCCTGAAAGGCACTATTGATGGCAAAAATCAGAATAATGAACGTCACAGGACGCAACAGCGGCCAGGTAATATTCCATAACATGTACCAGCTATTAGCGCCATCTATGGTAGCCGCCTCGTACAATTCCTTGTCGATGGTTTGTAAGCCCGATAGATAGAGGATTACAGCCAGGGGTACAGAACTCCAAACCATGACGACCATCAAACCAGGCAAAGCAGTGTTGGCTGTCCCCAGCCAGCCATGCGGTGCGCTCAAAAACCCAAGCCCGACTGCCTTCAACACTGCATTCAAAGGACCATCGGAAAGATAAATGGATGACCAGGCAAAATAGACGGCGATCCCGGCGGTGACCATCGGGAGCATCATCAATGTGCGGAAAAGGGGTATGGCGCGCCCGGCACGGTTGAGCGCAATCGCGATCAGCAGACTGATCAGGATCGTCGCAGTCGGCACCACCAAGGCAACCACAAGATTGCTCTTCATCGCCATCCAAAACAGTTTTGCGACCCCCGGATCTGCGTACAGGAAATCCTTGTAGTTTTGGAGTCCCCAGAAAGCACAGCCGGGCGCCTCACAGACTGGTGGGAAGATGGAGAATATGCTGCTGCCCTTCCAGCGGAAGAAGCTGAGCACGAATGAGTAAATGATCGTATACAATCCGAAGACCAGGAAGATCAGCACTGCCGGAGCGACAAATAGGAAGCCTTGGTTTTTCTTCAAGTGCTTCCATAAGGTTTGGCCAAGTTTTGAAGTGGTCAAGGTTTGGCTGAGTCTGGGGGTGGTTAGCAAGTTCGCCATAAGGGTTCTATTGCTTTAGTAGGGTTCATGTGGCCAGCTGTTGCTGCAGCTGGCCACATGAGCATGAACGGTTCTAGTTGCTTGACGTTTATTGTGCCGGGGGCTTAGGTCCGCCATGATTTGGCCAACCGGCCTCACTCGCAGCCTGGACGTCTTTGGCAAGTTGTTCCGGCGTTGCTTCTCCGGTAACGAAGGCTTGCAGGCCGGGGCGCAGAACATTAAAGATCTCGTCAATGTAGGGTTCTGCGTTGCTCTTTCCAAAGGGTGAGTCTGCGGGGTTGAGGACCGCGACCAATCCAGACATGGCGTCGCCAACTTTAGCGGGATCCGCGTCCAGCTTGGTAGCCGGAACATCACCAACGGTCTTGGCAAACACTGCTGCCGCATCAGGGGAGGTCAGGAACTTCAGGAATTGAAGCGCTTCCGCCGGGTGCTTGCTGTCTCGGGTGATGCCAGCTTCGATGAAGGCATCCATGCCCAGGGACAGGTGATCCAAAGCAGAGTCCTTCAAAGGCGGAACGCCGAATGCCAGAACATCATCCGGTTTCATTCCATTTGCAATGATCCCGCTCAACGTATATGTTCCACCAATGATGAAACCAGCCTTGCCACTCCCCATGACCGCTTCAGAGGGTCCGATGTCGGTCGCGAGGATATCAGCTGTCCACAGGTCATCCTGAGCGAGCTGGTACATGAAGTTGAAAACCCGCATTGCACAAGGATCTTCAAAACTCGCACGACCACCGTAGATTGCATCGTACTTTTCCTGACCGCAGCTGGTCATGAGCAGTGGATTGAACAGCCAGCGTGCAGATACATCCGGGTTCTGAACGCCGGTCACAAGCCCTGCGACGCCAGTCTTTTCCTTGATGGTCTTCATCATATCGAGCCACTCTTCGGCCGTCTTGGGAGCCTTGTCAGGATCCAGCCCAGCCTGCTTCATCAAAGGTTTGCTGGCATAGACCATATAAGCCGACCCGCCAAAGTACGGAACACTGTAAACATGACCAACCTGGACGCCCTTGTAGAGGCATTTGGGGTCATTCTGGCAGGTATCAAATTTGCTCTGTGAAAAGACCGAACTCTTATCGAAAGTGCCCGGGATGAAGACGCTCTTCCACTGGTCATCGACCTTGTCGGTGATATCCACGAGCACACCACTGCCGGCTTTTTCCCAATAATCGTCGCCACCGGTCCAGTAGGACATAATGTCAGGCAGATCTCCCGATTGGGCCGAGGTGACGAGCTTGGTGCGATAAGCGTCATCGGGACTAACAGCCGTAACGCCAACCTTGATGCCGGTCTGGGCTTCGAAGGCCTTCGCGACTGCTTCCAGGCCCGGGACGTGGTTGACTTTCCATGTCCACATAGTGAGTTCAACAGCCTTGGCCGGAGCTTGCGTCGCCGCCGGGGCTTGAGCACAAGCTGATAGGATGATTACGCAGATCAACAGCAGGCTCAGAGAATAGAATATTTTGTGTTTCATCGTTACATTTTCCTTTTGCATTACAAAGAGTTTGGGCATCTGTATTTAGTATCCTTTTGAGAACGGCGTAGAAAACTTTTTGTAGAGCACCTCCTCAGTTTATAGACCCCGCCAGAATTTTAGGTTGATTGGGATTCAAACTCGAGCCACGGATTATTAATTGAGTGGGCAGTTGCATTTGTTTGCTCGCGTCCTTATCTCCGTGAATACGTTGTAGCAAAAGACGGGCAGCTTCGCTACCAATTTCATAGGGTCGCTGGGCGGCTGTGGTCAGATCGTTTGTAACTGCGCAATCCAGGTTATCGAAACCCACCACGCCCAGGTCATCTGGTATGCGCAAGCCAACTTGTTCAGCAGCCTCTAAAACAAGCATCGCAACCAGGTCGTTCATCGCCACGATCGCTTCCGGACGTGCAGGTCCACGTAGAAGATCGGCAATCATTTCTACAGCCAGGTTCTCATGCAGGGTCGGAGAATTCTGATCTTGAACATAACCAAGTTCAATCGGACCACCGACCACAAAAGGAGCCTGGGGATTCAATTTGGCACTGGTCATGGCAGCTTGATAGCCACGCAGACGTTCGGCAATGCTAGGGAGTTGAATGGGTTCGTGAGCTAGATAAACAATCTCCCGATACCCTTGATCGATTAGATGCCGAACGACTCGCTGTCCGCCTTCAAAGTGGTTGGACATGACTGTGTCTATTGCTATCCCCGGAAGATTACGATCGATCAGTACAATCCGGTCGCCTTTCGATGCCAGGTGGATCAAGCTTCGGTCATTTTCCGGCGCATACACCGGCTGAACGATATATCCGGACATGCCGTTGGTTTCCAAACTTTGGAGGAGTTGATTCTCCTTGGAAAGATCGCCCTCTGAGTTGCAGAAGATCAGGTGATACCCTTTTTCTTTGAGGATGCTCTCAACGCCCAAAAGGATTTGAACGTTGAAGCTGCTACTTAGGTGGGGAACAACATAACCGATAAATCCTTCGGGTTTGTGGATAGCCGTTGAACTGTCTTTTCCAGAAACGAATGTGCCTTTGCCAGGCAGACGGACAACCAACCCCTCTTCAACCGCGGCACTCAATGCTTGCCGGATCGTAACCCGGCTAACCTGTAACTGGGACTCTAACTCCGCCTCCGTAGGGATCTGGGCACCTGCTGTCCATTCGCCACTGGCAATCCGAGCGGAGATTTCATTCAGTATTTGTTGGTACATCGGAATAACACTGTTCTTGTTGATTTTAATTTTTGCGTTCTCTTGACCTATGTTCATCGTTGCCACCTGTACTGAAATTGGGTATTGCAATATTAGTTTATAATGTATTAGAATATATTAAAATGTATTATTATGTTATATAATGTATTATAGTGTTTTTTTGCACTTTGTCAATACCTAAATTTCTTTGATCAAAATACGTTGAAAAAGGAACATTGCATGGACAACATCGTTACAAAAATTCCTGGTCTGGGAAGCCTTCCTGCTAGCTCTCCTCTCATCTCATTAGCTAGGTGTAGCGATAATACGTTCGAGGCGGGGCATCAGGGTGTAGTTTCAATTCTGGCGAGTGGAGACCACAAAGTGGAGTTTATTAACTTTGAGAATCACTCGCTAGCGTTTGTGCGCTCAGCGATGGGGTATCCAGCCTACTACCCAATCTATCCGGTCTGTCTGGAAAAACCAGTTCGGGCTGTACTTATGGATCTAGACGGTACTACGGTTCGCAGTGAGGAATTCTGGATATGGATTATCCAGATCACAGTTGCCAGCTTGTTAGGCAACCCTGACTTCAGATTGGAAGAAGAAGATTTGCCGTTTGTCAGCGGGCACAGTGTTTCTGAGCACCTCGCTTACTGTATTCAGAAATATTGCCCTGGAGAAACAGTTGAAAAAGCCCGGTCATACTATTTCTCTCACACCCACCGGGAGCTCAACGAGATCATGCAGGGCCGGGGAAAGTCTGGCGCATTCAAACCCGCACCGGGCATAAAAGAATTCCTGATTGAGTTGAAAAGGATGGGGATAAGGATCGGCCTGGTGACCTCGGGGTTGTATGAAAAGGCCTGGCCCGAGATCCTCTCGGCCTTCAATACTATGGGCTTAGGTGATCCCTGTGAATTTTATGACGCAATCATTTCAGCTGGATATCCATTGCGCAAAGGCAGCGTCGGAACTCTGGGCGAATTGTCTCCCAAGCCGCACCCCTGGCTTTACGCTGAGACTTTCCGGGTCGGCTTGGGAATGGACTTTCAAGAGCGCCATTCAGTTGTCGGTATCGAAGACAGCGGGGCAGGCATCTGCTCCATTCGCCTGGCGGGAATAACGGCCATTGGGATCGCAGGTGGCAATATTCTGGAAAGCGGCACCCGATTTCTGTGTAACCACTACTGCCAGAATTTCGAGGAAATATTGGACATCATTCGTTAGCTAGGACTCAACTCCCTCATAGCAAATCATCATTCACAGGAGAAATTGTATGTCTCAAGTAATTAACTCTTCCATTCTCTCTGCAGAGACCCCAGATCAACAACGCATTCAGTGTCATTTCATCTCTAATACCCACTGGGATCGGGAATGGCGTTATTCAGCCCAGCGCACACGTTATATGCTTGTCTCGATGCTCGATATGCTCTTTGACATCTTCGATAAAGAGCCCAGGTTTCAATCGTTCCATATGGATTCACAGACCCTGCCAATCCAGGACTATCTGGAAGCATGCCCGGAGAAAGAGGCTTTGATCAAAAAATATGTCGAGGCGGGCAAGCTCGTGATTGGTCCCTGGTTCTGTCTGCCAGACGAATTCATCGTAGGAGGCGAGTCGTTGATCCGCAACCTTCTGCTTGGGCATAAAATCGCCCGCCGCTTCGGCCCCGTGAGCAAGACCGGTTATTCCCCATTTTCGTGGGGACAGATCTCACAGATGCCACAAATCTATCAGGGGTTTGGCATCGACGTTGCCAGCTTTTACCGGGGCATCAATCCGTTCGTAGCGCCCAAGTCCGAATGGGTTTGGGAAGGAGCAGATGGCACACAGATTATTGCCTCACGGCTGGGCGCTCGGCCGCGCTATAACGTGTGGTACGTCATCCAACGCCCGGTATATTGGAACGAACAAAATGAAAATAATCGCTTGATGTCATGGGGGCGCGGACATGGGCCATTTCGATTTATCGATACGGAAAAGTCTGAACTCGATTACCAGTATGCCCACCCAATTTTTATCTATTCCGAGGAGAATATCCCGGCGCGGGCAGAGCAGGCCCTGCGGGAACAGGATCCCGATTGGAGCACTCCCCACCGTTTCTGGTCTGCAGGACATGACTCGTCTTGCCCGGATATTCGCGAAGTACGCCTGATCGAAGACTGCAATTGCGCCTTGAGCGGTCGGGCTGATGTATTTCACAGTACGGTCCGAGCCTGGCAAGACGGCTTGCGGGCACATCGCAATGCAGACTGGCCTGTTTTGCAGGGTGAAATGCGCCATTCACAGACGAAGGGAGGCGCGGCTGGCTTATTCGGCTGGGTGATCTCATCACGAACCTATATCAAACAGGAGAACTTCAAGACCGAACGGCTACTCAATTCCTATGCTGAACCGCTTGCGGTATTTGCGAGCCTTCTCGGAGCCCCTTATCCCCAGAACTTTATCGACCTGGCATATAACTGGCTCCTACAGAACCACGGCCATGATACGGTCGCGGGCTGTGGCAGAGATGTCATCTCGGATGACGCGATGTATCGTTTCAGGCAGTCTCAGGAAATAGGCACTTGCATTCTCGAGCGCGCAATGATCGACGTTGCCGGTTCCATCGATCTTTCTGCCTGGAAGACCGATGAAATGGCGCTTGTGGTGTATAACCCGGCACCATTTCCGCGTACTGAAGTCATTTCCACCGTCATCGAGATTCCTATGGAATGGAAGAGTAAGAATTTTGAGATTACTGATGAACAAGGTAGAACGCTTCGCACGCAAACCACGAAGATGATCTCGCCTTTCTATCAGATCGTTCAAAGTCCCAACGATGTCGCGAACCTGTTTCCATCGTCCCGTTATCAGGTGGAGGTCGAATTTAAAGATGTACCTGGTTTCGGTTACCGGACATTCCAGGTAAAGCCAGTGAAGGAAATCTATCCAAAGCAGCCGAAAAGTATGCTGACCGGTCCTTTATCCATGGAAAATGAATATCTGGCCGTTGCTCTCCATGCAAACGGAACGATTGCCATCGAGGACAAGGTTTCCGGACAACGGTATGATGAGCTTGGCTACTTTAGGGATCGCGGCGAGGTGGGAAGTCCCTGGGAACACACCCCTCCCATGGAAGATCGCATTTTTACAACACTCGCCAGCAATGCCGAGATCACCCTGGTAAAGGATGGCGAGCTGGAAACCTCTTTCCGAGTAAAAATCGATTGGTCGCTCCCCGAGAGCCGTGCAGAAGGCAACAAGTGTCGTAGCTCGCATTTCAGGAATTATCCGATCATCAATACGGTGACGCTACGGGCAGGGCAGCCCTGGCTGGAAGTGAGTACCGAAGTAGACAACACGGTCGAGGATCATTATCTGCAGGTCTGTTTCCCCACGAACATTCAAGCAAAATGCGTTGCAGTGCAGGGACAATTTGATGTCATCGAGCGGCCTATCGCCCAGGGAGATAGTATTCCCTACACAGAAACACCGATGACCGAGCATCCAATGAATTCTTTTGTGGATCGGAGCAATGGGAGCATTGGTCTTGCCCTTTTGAACGAGGGCCTCAAGGCTTATGAGGCTCAAGATGACCTCACGTCTACAATCGCCCTGACCTTAATTCGAGCATACCCCCTGCAAATATGTGTGACACAGGATATGCTGACCGATTACAGCCAAATGGATAAAGGCTCTCAGTGCCTGGGAAAACAGCGCTTCCGCTATGCCATTTTTCCTCACACTGGCGATTGGGAGAAAGGGAAGGTCTGGGAGGCAGCCGAACGATTCAACCTGGCATTCCAGGCTTGCCAACTGGGACCGACAAAGCATGGAACCGAGCCGCTGACAAAATCGTTCCTGGAGATCGAGCCGCAGGGCTTGCACATCAGCGCAGTCAAACGCAGCGAACAAGCGGATGGCTGGGTGATCCGCGTCTTCAATCCGTCTGATGAGAAGCAGGTGGGCGCACTGCGTCTGAACGGTGGTCACACAGGACCATTGAAAATCCAATCGCCAGTGGAGCGAGTAGAGTCCGAATTTGCGTTGCCCCCAGGCAAGGGCCAGCCGTGGCAGAAGGTACGTCTGGTCACTTTGGAAGAAATCCCGGAAAGAGATCTTACAATGGACCAGGATGGTTGGGTGAAATTTGAGATTGGTAAGAAGAAAATTTTAACTTTGGAATTTCTTAAAGATGTGGATGATAAATTCCAAGAGACCAAGAGTTGAGCCGGAGCCGGATAATTGCTCACATAGGGAGCAAGGTCAACAGAAAAAGCGTCAGCCGAGGTGGATAAAGCACTATCCATTTGGATAGTAACGCCTCCACACCGATTGGCCTCTGTAGTTTGCTATGAAGAGCTAGATACAGATTAGCGCTTTTGATGCAGGCGCTGCAATATCGCCCGTGTCGCGCTGTGTCTTTCATGTGTCATTCGCTGGAGGGGTATGGTCAATTTGCTGAGGATGCTTTAACATAAGCATGATGGCTGGTACATTTCGTGAACTCGCCCAATTTTTCATCAAGCGCCGCAATCTGTCGGTGGAGCAACTCGCCAACCTAGCCAATCTCTCACGCAAAACCCTGTACCGTTGGGTGAACGGGGAAGTCGCAAATCCCAGACACTGGTATCAGATTGTGGCGCTGGGAAAGGCGCTGCGCCTCAATATTGAAGAAGTAAACCAATTGCTGGAGGCTACCAAAAATCCCAGTTTTCATGAGTTGAGAGAGCTAGCGCGGCACGAATACGAAGTGGAGCTTTTGGAAGAATTCTCAAAGCTGGATCCCGTATCCGTTCCCATTCCGCGACCTCAGGTTCGGTTTGAACCCTGGGCAGCATTAGAGGCACCTGCGGGAGCCATGCGGCCCCAGTCTCCCTTTTATATCGAACGCCTGGCGGACAGCCAGCTCAGACATCAGCTTGCGGGGCTGGGCACCACTACAACGATCCAGGCTGGGCGGCAGACCGGCAAGACTTCTCTTTTAACACACACTATTAATGCTTATCAAGGCGAACAGAGCAAGATCATCTACCTTGATTTCCACCTGGTGGATGAGGCAAGTGGGAATAATCTGACCAGTTTCCTGCGCTTTCTGTCGGAGGCGATTGCGGAGCAGCTCGATCTGGAATGGGAGGTGGTGGACAGATATTGGCAAACGGCACGCAACCCGGCCCAAACCTTCAACCGGTTTTTACAGCAAGAAATGTTGAAGCCTTGCGAGCACTCAGTCTTGCTGGCCATCGATGAAGCCGATTTGCTGCTTGGCGCTGAGTACAAAAAGCATTTTTTCGCCCTGTTACGCGCCTGGGATTCTCGTCGGGCATTCGATGCAGATTGGCGCAAGCTAAACCTGGTGATGGTGATATCCACCCATCCTTATTTGTTGATCGATGATGTGAATTTGTCTCCCTTTAATGTTGGGTTGAACATTCAACTCAAGGATTTCAGCCCTGACCAGATCGCTGATCTAAACCAACGGCATGGTAGCCCGCTCAAACGGGACGAAATCTCCGACCTCATAGCCCTGGTAGGGGGTCATCCCTATCTCGTGCGTCAGGCATATTACACCTTGGTTAGCGAAAGTTTGTCTTTGACAGATTTGTTACGCATCGCCTACTCGCCTGATGGCCCTTTCGGCAAACACTTGCTCTTTTACCGGCATAGTCTGAAGAAAAACCCCACTCTCTTCAGCGCATTTCAACAGCTGCTTCGGGAACAAAAAATGCCCGACGAATCGCTGTTGGAACGCTTGGATGCTGTGGGCTTGGTCCAACAGGAAAATGGAAAGTGGAGAGCGCGCTGTGGACTCTATGGGGAATTTTTCAAGCGGCAAATGGACTAAATGAAGACTCAATCCGCTCCACAGGAATTTTTCGTCGCCGGGGGTACGCTCTGGCGTGAAGCGCCATCTTACATTCGTCGCCCGGCTGACGCGGAACTGTTCAGGCTGGCGTTCGCAGGCGATTATTGCAATGTCCTGGCCGCCCGACAAATGGGGAAATCCTCTCTCATGGTGCAGACTGCCAACCGCCTGCAGGAGGCTGGAGTTGGCACTGCCATTCTGGATATCAGCACTCTGGGAGGAGGCATTTCTACTCCGGAAGCCTGGTTCTTTGGATTTCTCGATGAACTGACCACTCAGTTGGGCCTGGATGCGGATCTTAACACGTGGTGGGAAGCCCACGCAAATCATAATGCCGTGCAACGGTTCAGTAATTTTTTACGAGATGTACTGCTGCCAAAAATCGCGGGTCCCATTGTTGTCTTTGTGGATGAAATTGATTCTGCGCTTGGAATGGCGTTTACTGACGATTTTTTTGCTGCCATCCGGGCAGCCTATAACGCTCGCGCCAGCCACCCGGAATTCCAGCGCCTGACCTTTATACTGCTCGGGGTAGCCCGCCCGGCAGATCTGATCCGTGACCGCAACCGCACCCCATATAACATCGGCGCACATATCGATCTAAGTGATTTCACCCTGCCGGAACTGGCTCCATTCAAAGAGGTATTTGAAGCTGTATACCCGGGCCGGGGCACGGAGATCCTGGAATGGGTACTGGAATGGACGAGCGGGCAACCCTACCTGACGCAGAAATTGTGTGCAGAACTCATCCGTGTCTCACAGAACCCCTTTTCACCGCAAAGCGTGGAACAAACCGTCACGCGCTTATTCCTGACTGACGAAGCACGCAAAGAGAGTAACCTGCAGGCGATCCGGGACCGGATCGAGAGTAGTCCGAACAAAGTCAAAATGCTTCTCATCTATGAACAGATCTTGCGCGGCCGGACCGTCCTGGACGAAGAGCGTTCGCCTGCCAAAAATGAACTAAAGCTCACAGGCCTGGTTCGCCCTTCTGCCCGGGGCGGGCTGGAGGTTCGCAATCGAATTTACCAGACTGTGTTCGACCGGGTCTGGTTGCGAAGAAATCTGCCGCAACCCCATACGCGCCAGATTGCCATACTGACTTCACTCCTGGCGATTGTGGCCTTCATGATTGCTGGCTATGCCATTTACCAGCGCCGCATTCAACCCTCATTGACCTATATAGAGCAATTTCAAAGTAGCAACAGCCCTGACGTGAAACTTACCAGTCTGGCGCGTTTATTGGAATTGGATGATCGGTCCCAGTCTCAGGCCGTTCAGCTTTATGCTGGTCTTTCCCGTGAGGAAAAGCTTAGCCTGTTCAGCGGACTTTCTGATCCACAAAATATTGCCTTCGAACTCGTCACCGTCATCGAGGCCGTTTACCAGTCCAATGAAAACACTCCGGCAGGCAATGAACTCCTCAATGCAATGAGAACCGTATTGGGCCAGATTGGTGCAGCGGGCGCGCCGAGCTTGAAGACAGAGATTGAATTCTGGCTCAAGGGCCGGCAGGAGGCTAATGCCAACCAAAACGCACTGACCGCCGCCAGCTTTTATGACAGCGCCTGGGCAGAAAGCCTCAACCGGGTCCATCCCAACTATTCGGTCCGTTTTGACCGGGCCATGGCAAGGATTGCCCTCGGATCCTATGAGTCGGCCGTGGATGATCTGCAAGCGGTCTGGGAAGAGAACCCTGACCGGCAGGCACAGATCGCTGCCGCGATCCGGTCGAATCCTACTCTGGCGGCGTATATCGCGGAGCATCCGGCCGCAGGACCCGCGTTCTATGATCTCATCACCCCGGCAGCCCTCACCGCTATAGCAAAAACCATCCCGACGCCCAGCCCTGCTATTCCTGTCTCCCCGTCCCCAGCGACTGGAGAAAACCCCGCAGCTTCTCCCTATACGGGCTGGATCACTTTTGGATATGGAGAGGATAACAGCCGCGAGATCATGATTATGCATCCGACGAGCGGCTCGCGTCGGCAAATCACCAAGAATGGCACGGTCGAAGAAGCGCCGTCTTTCTCGCCGGATAATTGGAATCTGGTTTACGCCTCTTACCGTACACAGGGCGGCTGGGAACTATATGCATATGATCTTCATAGAGGCACGGAGCGGCAGCTTACCTCCTTTGATGGAGAAGCTCATTTTCCGGTCTGGTCGCCTGTGCCGGGCGATACGCGGATTGTTTTTGAAGGCAGAACTTCAGAGCCCACGAGAGCAACCAATGTCTGGATGTTGGATATTGCGACAGGAGAGGTGACGCAGATCACTCACGGCGGGGCGGATTCGCGCCCAAGCTGGTCGCCGGATGGGACGCAGATCATCTTTGCACGGCCGACGATCGATACGACCGGTGATGGGCTCATCACGGTCAATGATGCTGCCGATATCTATATTCTGAACATCGCCTCCGGTGAAGAGAAAAATCTGACGGACACCCCTGACGTTAACGATTTTCATTTCACCTGGTCTCCGGATGGAGAATGGATCGCTTATACAAGTGTACGCTATGATGCGAATCACGATGGATTCATCAACCTGAGCGATAGTCAAAATCTCTCTGCCATTCGTCCGGATGGGACAGATGAACTCTCCCTGAATTTGGGAGGCAGGGCAGTGTTTTCCCCAAGCTGGTCGCCGGATGGCCGCTTTATCATGGTTTTGGTGTTGGACGAGGATGGACAGAACGCGATCTGGCGGTTTGATTTCATCACCGAGAATTTTGTCCGCCTCACCGAGCCCGGTCCGTATTATCACCCGAGATACTCAAATTCCCCCTGACATGCTGCACGAACTGTGCAGCTCGGCTAAAAATCCTTTCCCGTAGCATCTTTTGGCATACCCGCTTGCTGTTAGCGGGTTTGTTAGTTTCGCAGCAAAGCATCTCCTCATCAGCTGCAGCATCGCGCAAACGAATGACACACAAGTGACACGAGTTTGGGCTATTCGTAGCCTTGAACAAGTGCGATGATGTTGAGCAAATCAAACTAACCTCAACCAAGGAGATGTTTATGTCACGCCAAACTCACTCACATGTTTTCCCAGTGCTCTTGATCCTCATTGTCTTAATTTCCAACCTTGGAAATGGGGTCGTTTCTGCTGCGCCTTCGCAGTTGTTAATCCCATCCCCTGCAATCACGAGTACACCCAAGCCTCCTCAACTGGCTCCCCCAATGACTCCGACACCTGGGGTTCAGGCTGGAGCACAGCCACAGGCCTGGATCGATGGAACCGTTAATCTGGACCAATTCCCATCCGAGGGAACCCTGGTCATTCACTTTAACACACCCATGTCTCCCGGAAGCAGTCCCCATCCAGTTCTGAGTTGGCCCGCCATCGATGGAATCAGCAGTTGGGATGACACACGCGCGGTTTTGTTCTTTCACCCGTCTTCCAGGCTGGACAGTGAGAAAACCTATACCTTTTTTCTTGATCCCTATCTTCGGTCGGCCAATGGAGATATGCTCGAAAGTGCTCCCGAGTGGATCGTGCACGTGCAAAGCGGACCGAAAATCCTAAGTGTTTCACCCGAGCCCGGTTCACTGGAGCAGCGCTATCGTGTCATCGAGGTCCATTTCAATCAGTATATGAAAGCAGCTGCGCCCAACGGAATGCTATCCATTGAACCACCTGTGCCTTTTGAGCTGAAGTGGAAGAGCGCACAGGTTTTGCAGATCATCCTGGGACAGCCCCTTGAACCTGACCAGCGTTATGATCTCACGTTGAACGGCGGAAAAGATACACAGGCAGTGGTTGCCGCGGACGGCACGTACCTGGCAGAAGACTACCGCTGGTTCTATTGGCAGAAACCGTTCGAAGTACAGGTGGATATGCTGGGGGAGAAAAGTATAGGAGTGAAGTTCAATTATCTGCTGGACCGGGAAAAAAGCGGCCTGCCTTTTTCCATTTCGCCTGCACTCGCGGGTGAATGGAAATGGTTTTCAATGCAGGAAATCCGTTTTACTGCCAAAGAATCCATCCCCGCTTCGAAAGAGTACGCCCTCCAGCTCGTACATGCACTCGTCGATAAGAACGGGTTTGAGATCACGGCGATCCCGGCCATCCCTTTTTCTGGTCTGCCTCCCGTTCGTTTGGCAAATCAGGATATCGTGAAAAGCGATTATAGCGATTTGCTCGTCGCCGATCCGGGCGTTGAATCGATCCGGATCGAGTTCGGTCTTCCCGTTGACCATGCTGCAGCAGAAAAGGCATTTACGCTGGATCCAGGGCTGCCCGGCAAGTTCCAATGGGGGAAGGATAGCAGTGGTTCGAAAGAGGTCCTGGTTTATCTATTGAAGGAACTCTTGAAACCATCCACCACATACACCGTGAAGATTGCTGCCTCTCTTCTCGATAGTCAGGGCAACCAAGTGATCGTCCGGCCCTATCAGCAATCCTTCGCAGCGAATTCATGGGCCTATCTCACACCCACGTTTGGCCAGGCCGGCGATAACATTCAGATCGTGGATGCGAATGGACCGCGCAGAGTCCAGATCGGGGGTGGCGACGATCAGGCCAGCTTTGCTGCCTATCATTTTGACCTGATTGATTTCGCCAGGCTGTATGCAGATCATTACCATTATCGTGAGCGCGGAAACAATGTCCGGGATATTCCCATTCCGATGGGCGCCACACCGACTGCCGTTTGGAAAAATATCTCAACCCGCATAGTGCAGGACGGTAAGATCACCGAAACCACGCTCCCACCGGATCTGCCTCCCGGGCTCTATGTGCTGAACCTGCGCAGCCGGGGTATTCTGTACGATCAGCTGTTTCTTGTCCTCACCCGGAACACGCTCGTCGTCAAGAATGACGGTGACGATCTCTTCGTCTGGCTGACAAACATCAATGGAGAAAACGTTCCGGACGCGGAAATCCGGCTATACAGTATCACCGGAGAAAAGGTCCGGGAAGGCAAGACCGATGAAAACGGCCAATATCGTGTGTCCATCCCAAATGGGATCGAGCCGATGTTAGTCTCGGCACGCCTCGAGAAGCATGGCCTGTCCGGAGATGTCACACTGGCCGGATTTGGCGGCTGGAATTCTTATTTCCCATATGACTACAATGATCGTTCTTCCTCTCTTCCGGAGGGAGGGCCCTATCTGGCTTACATTTACACGGAGCGTCCTCTTTATCGCCCTGGCCAGGTCGTGAACTTCAAGGCCATTATTCGCAAAGACAATGATGCTCGTTATCAGACGCCAGAGGAGGGCACGCCCGTCAAAATCCGTGTATTGGACGCGCGCGGGAATGCGATCGAGAATATCGAGCTCCTGACCAACCGCTTCGGCAGTGTCCATGGCGCGATCAACATTTCGGAAGGTGCCATGCTGGGTCATTACGAGATTGAGATGAATGTCGCTGGGGTCATCACGAACCAGACGTTTCAGGTGGAGGATTATCGCAAGCCGGATTACCAGATCAAACTCACTTCGCTTCAACCGGAGAAGCAGAACAGGTTTGTACGGGGTGAGGAGGTGAAGGTCCGCATCAACACAGCCTATTACTTCGGTGAACCGCTCGCCAACGCAAAGCTGAATGTACAGTTTTATCTATATTGGCCGATAGAGGTGGGGATCAAAGGTTCTCTTGTGACCGATGAAAATGGCGAGACTACGCTCACATTCCCGGCTCCATATAATCCCGATTACGATAATTACTATTACTGGAGTGGTAGATCGCGGACTCAGACCGTCCGCATGGAAGTGACCGCGAACGATGGCAGTAATCAGACCGTCGCCGGCGTCTACCAGTTTGTTGTCTACTCCGCCTCTGAACAGTTAAGACTCGAGACAGGCGGGTATTATGCGCACCCCGATCAGCCATTTTCTGTAACAGCCACCGCTCTCGATCTGTTTGATCAGCCCGTTGCCGGTCACAAATTATCGCTGCGTGCTTCTGCATGGAATCGCAATACCTTTGAATTCGATGCTCCTGAACAGACCATCGCGCTCCAGACGGATGCCAATGGCATTGCCCGGCAAGACATCAAATTGAGCGCTGGTTATCACCAGTTGACTCTCAGTGGGGAGGATCCTCAGGGACACAAAGTAGAAGTTAGCCGCGAGGTCTATGTCTTCGGCACAAAACGAGACTGGTTCGAACGCAGCCGGGACCAATTCCTGATGATCTCCGCAGAAAAAGATTCGTACAAGCCTTACGACACGGCGCGCCTGGCCATCGAATCCACGTTCAGCGGACCGGCCCTGCTGACCTTCGAACGTGGAAGCGTCATCAATACCAAGATGGTTGAGCTGACAGCCCCTCTGACGGTCGTGGAAACCGAGATCCTTCCTGAGCATGCCCCGAACGTGTACGTGACGGTCAATGCCTGGCAGGCTGGCTCGCAGGATGTCGGACGCAGCCGGTACTGGTACTACGCTGAGACAAGTGCAGACAGTTATCTGCGTCTGGCGAAAACACAGATCCAGGTGGATACGACTGCTAAAGCGCTCGACATCCGTATTGTTCCTGATAAACAGACCTATGCCCCCGGCGAAAAGCTGAAGGCAGTCATTCAGGTGAACGATTCAGCCGGAAAACCGGTCCTGGCAGAACTATCCCTGGCTGTGGTGGACGAAGCGATTTATGGTTTAGCCAATGACTTCACAGCCAATATCTTCGATGCGTTCTATGGCCCGCGCGCTCACTCTGTGAGTACGTTCGATTCGATGACGCCCTACCGGATCATCATGACAGGTGATGCGGGTGGTGGCGGCGGCGATGAGATGCCGCCTGCCGCTCGCAGCGAGTTTCTGGATACGTCGGCCTGGCTGCCTGTGATCGAGACGGATGCGAATGGACAGGCAAACATTGCGATTGACCTGCCCGATAACACCACCAGCTGGCGCTTAAGCGTCAAGGCGGTGACGCTCGATCATCAGGTGGGCCAAAGCGAGACGAATATCGAAACAAAGAAAGATATCTTTGTGCGTCCGGTTCTGCCGCGGGTGCTCACCAATGGAGATCAGGCCACGTTGACGGCTTTCATCCATAATTACAGTGCTAAAACACAGACACTTACTGTCAATCTATCAGCCCCGGGTTTGGAAATCCGCAGCCAGAGTGACGAGCAGATCACGCTCCAGCCCGGAGAAGTATTGCCGGTTGGCTGGCGGGTTCTGGTCAAAAGTGCCAAGTCGACCGAGGTAACAATTATCGCTCGAAGCGCCACAGGCATTCTCGATACAGTTCGCCTGCCACTGTCCCTGCAACCGGCTGCCATCAAAGATGTCCAGAATCAGTCCGGCCAGTTTCGCGGCACACTGACCTTAGCGCTGCCCTTACCGAACGTCGAACGGGAAACCAGTGAGGTGCGGCTGACTCTCAATCGCTCGATGAGCGGCACGCTGCTCAACGGGTTGGAATACTTAACCGGTTATCCCTACGGCTGTGTGGAGCAAACGATGAGCCGTGCCCTGCCAAACGCCGTGGTGGGACGTGCCGCCGGTCAGCTGGGTGTAGGCGGCCCGGAGATGCAGGCGCGCCTCGATCCCCTGATCAAGGCCAGCATTCAGCGCTTGTACGGCCTGCAGCATAGCGATGAAGGCTGGGGCTGGTGGACCGACGATAGCTCTGATCCGTACCAGACCGCCTGGGTCTTGTTCGGCCTCGGCGTGATGGACCGTTCCGGCTATTCGATTGAGCCGAAAGTGATGGACAGGGCAGTGGAATGGCTTCAGCGCGAGGTTGCAAATAATTCTGAACTGGATATACGTACGCGTGCCTACGCTTTGTATAGTATGGCTCAAGCCGGACGAGGCGATCTCGAGAGCACAAAAGCCCTGGTTTCCGCTTCCATTTATGAGCTCGATCCTTTCAGTCAGGCGGCTCTCGCCCTCGCCATGCAGCAGTTAGGTGAAAAGCAAGAGGCGCGGGCCATCCTGGATGTTCTTTCGGAGAGCGCCTTGAAAGAGGCGGAATATGTCTACTGGCCGCAGCCAAGTTATGACGGTGAGTATCACAGCAAGACCATGGCCTCGAGTATCCGCACGACTGCCCTGGTCCTCATGGCGTATGCAGAAATTGAGCCGGGGAATGAGCTCGTGCCGGGCATTGTGAATTATCTGGCGGATCAGCGGCAAGGCATTTATGGCTGGGGCACCACCAACGAAACCAGCTTTACCATCCTGGGGCTGACAGAGTATTTGGTCAAGGAACAAAACAAGTTGGAGAACACATCTTATGAAGTACTTGTGAATGGCAGGAGCCTTACTTCTGGAATCCTGGAAGCCGGTCATTCCAGCGCCAGTCTCGAACTTCCACTTGCCCAGCTGAAAAATGGCTTGAACACTCTGGTTGTCACAGCCCGAGGTGAAAACCAGATCTATTTTGACCTTTCCACTCGATATGACTTGCTCCAGAGTGATGTAAAGCCAGCCGGAAATATCCAGATCACGCGCAGTTACCTTGATCCGAAAACAAGAACGCCAATCGAACAGTTCGAGGCTGGACAGTTGGTCAAGGTGGAGCTGCGGGTGAGTGTTCCTCAGAGTGCATACTTTCTGGCAGTGGAAGATTACCTCCCGGGCGGTTTCGAAGCGCTAAATGAGGGCTTGAGCGCCACGAATGAGGTAAACATGGGCGCCTGGGGATATGAGGAATATCAACCATTCTTCTGGGAAGAATATGGCTACAATTACAAGGAAATTCGCGGTGATCGAGTGGTCTTCTTTATAACCAACTTCGGGGAGGGAACTCGTACCTTTACCTATTATGCTCGAGCTACCACCGCCGGACAATTTGTGGCTTTGCCTGCCCAGGTCTATGCCATGTATGATTTTAGTCTTTGGGGTCGTTCTGAAAGTGCCAGCGTCCATATAAGTAAATAGTTAGCTGCAATGTCCTCCTAAAACTCATCGGCGGCTGAAAGCTGCCGATGAGTTTTAGTACATCTAATTATCAATCAACCGACGTCATCTGCAATGCAATTCACGGGAGACCTACGGCGGATTTGAAGCGAGTAAAGAGCGGAATGAGGATATAGCCAGGATATAGGCAGCATATAGGCAGGTTATAAGCACCTTTTAGGCAGTTTATAGCCAACTCGAAAGAGGAGCGAATAAGCAGCGAGAGAGCCAGCCGGAAAAGGCCTCATCTTTCCAATCTACCAACCTCGTGGACAATGAAGACATGTGCATCGGGGAAAACCATTGCCGCCGGTACCCGCTTGCCCGGCTTTCACATTGAGACCTCAGGGGTGGCTTACGAAAAGTGATTGAGGCTGGGCCTGGGGAGGCTTCCGAAGGTATACGGGACCAGTCCAGGTCGCGTGGGATATTCAATAATCGCAATTCACCGAATTTATGATGAATGACACATGAATTCCCGGTGGATTGGATATATGATTTCTATGGCGAACGCATGTCCAGGTGAGTCATATTCGCTTCGAGTTTGAGACGAGATCGCCATATGCAAAAGTCTGACCCGCTCATCCATACCAAACTACGTCTGCCTTTCATCCGGCCCAGTCTGGTACCGCGGCCGCGTCTCCAGGCGCGGATTGCAGAGGGGTTACGCTGTCCACTTACTCTGATCATCGCTCCCGCCGGTTTTGGCAAGACGACCCTGGTAGCATCTTGTGTCAGAGGCTGCGGAATGCCGATGACCTGGCTGTCTCTCGATAAGGATGACAATCTGGCGAGACGCTTCCTGAACTATCTGGTCGCTGCCCTGCAGGAGGTTAACAATACAGTTGGGAGCGAGGCGGCACAACTGATGGCAACGTCACAACATGTGCCAGCTGAAGTGGTCCTAACCAGTCTCATTAATGACCTGGAGACCGCGGGCGGGGAAATTGCCCTGGTGTTGGATGACTACCAGTTTATTAACAGCCAGACTGTGCATGAGCACATGGCTTTTTTGCTAGAACATTGCCCTAATAATTTTCATCTGGTAATCGCTACCCGTTCAGACCCCCCGCTCCCTTTAGCCCGTTTACGAGCGCGCGGCCAGACGGTTGAACTTCGCGCCGCCGATCTGCGCTTTACCGAGCCCGAGGCAGCTCAGTTCCTGAACGATGTTATGGGTCTCCGCCTGGATGCAGGATCGGTCACGGCACTCGAAGAGCGTACCGAAGGGTGGGTTGCCGGCTTGCAGATGGCCGCCCTTTCCATGCGTGATCGTCAGAATGTACCGGCGTTTATTGAAGGGTTCTCGGGCACGAACCGCTACATTCTGGACTACCTGCTGGAGGAGGTCCTGGCCAGCCAGTCGCCAGAAATTCAGCGTTTCCTTCTGTGTACGTCGATTTTGGAGCGTTTGACAGCTCCGCTCTGCGATGCCGTCATGGCAGATGATGGAAGGTCAAAGAAGGAAGGAGATGATCGATCGACTCATTCCGAACCACTCTTCCGAAACGAATCAGTCTCCATCCTGGCGTACCTGGAACGGGCAAATCTCTTTCTAGTGCCCCTGGATAATGAGAGAATCTGGTACCGCTATCATCACCTGTTCGCCGACCTACTACGGACCCAACTACAGAAATCACGGGGAGAACAGGGTGTTGCGCAATTACATCTCCTCGCTTCTGACTGGTACGAGCAAAACGGTTCGACCCTTGAGGCGATTCATCATGCCTCGCTCGCTTCTGATTTTGAAAGGATCGAACGTTTAATCGAACAGAACTATTTAGAAATGCTGAACCGCGGAGAAATGTCCTGGATCCGTTTCTGGATGGGTAAGTTAAGCAATGAATTGGTTTATCAACGACCCTGGTTATGTCTATATGAGGCTTTCAGTCGCTCCTGGTTTGGACAGCTGGAAGAAGCTAGTCTCTTATTAGTGGAGGCTGAAAAGCGTATTCGATCCGAAGTTCCGGCGACGGAGACCCAGGCCATGCTGGGTTATCATGCCTACGTTCAAAGCCGTGTGATCGCCATGCAAGGGGATACTCATCGAGCAATTGAGCTTTGCCTTGCAGCCCGTAAAAATCTTCCTGCGGACAACCTGGGCTTGCAAATTGAAATTGGCATCACGCTTGGATATGAATACTTCCTGATTGGTGATTTTACCAATGCCGGCAATACATTGCATGAGATGATACGATCATGCTACACCGTCAGAGCTATTAACAACCCTGTGGCGGCTTACGCCATTCTGGCGAGGATGCATGTTTATCAGAGCCGGCTGCACGAAGCGTATGATCTTTTCCAAAAGGCTACCCAGTTGATCCATGAGTCGGGCGGTCAATATCTTAGTGCAACTGGCCTGGTAGAGGTTGGAATAGCCGATTTGTTGTGTGAATGGAATGATCTGGAGGCTGCTTTTGTTCGCGTGAAGCAGGGCCTGGATTTCCTTCCCTGGTGGGGTAAAGCGGATGATTTGTCGCTGGCGTATATCACCCTGGCGCGAATTCAACTCGCTCAGGGGAACCTGACGGAGGCGTTAGGCACTGTGGAAAAAGCGGCCCAACTTCTTAAAACTTGTGGTGTTTTCTCAGAAGCTCGTAGCGCGGTGGAGACGGCCCAGGTGAAACTGTGGCTGATAAAAGGAGATTGGCCCTCAGTCGACCGCTGGGTTGCTACACTTGAAAAGCACTTTGGTTTGCACGATCCATTTCGATATGAAGATGAGTTGATTCACATCACGCAGGCGCGGGTATTCATTGCTCAGAAGAAACTGGATCAAGCTATCCGTTTGTTGTCTTCTTTGGAAGAATCTGCCCGGTCAGGTGGAAGGCAGGGCAGACTCATCGAGATCATGATCCTCAAAGCATTGGCGCTGCAAGGAATGGGGAGTAACGTTCAAGCGGATTTAGCATTGACGAAAAGCCTAACCCTGGCTGAACCCAGTGGCTATGTGCGGCTCTTCCTCGACGAGGGCCATCCCATGCGCTTGCTGCTCGCTCAGCATGCCAGCCGCGGCCAGTTGCGGGACTACGCGATCCACCTGCTTTCCCAATTTGATGCTGAACCACATAGGATAATGACGGCGCAGGAAGAAATCTCGCTGGGCGGCGGCCTGGTTGATCCATTAAGCCGGCGTGAGTTGGAAGTTCTCCATCTCATGGCACTGGGCAGGACCAACCAGGAGATCGCCCAACAACTCATCGTGTCCCGGGGCACCATCAAAGCCCACACGGCGAGCATCTATCGCAAGCTCGAAGTAGCTAATCGTACCGAGGCGGTTGCTCGCGCCAGGCAGCTCGGTATACTCCACTAACTCCCCAAATCGCTTGGCACTTCCAGGTAAACCCTGCAAATAAACCCCAAATATCCCGTTTGATAGATGCGGTCTTCCTCCTGGCGTGCTAAATTATAGTCAGATACGAATAAGGAGCGCCGCTATGCCGGAACACTACGAGATCAAAATCAGGGGCCATCTGGATCAACACTGGTCAGAAGGGTTTGCAGGCTTGAAGTTGACACATATCGAAGGAGATGGGACCCTGCTCTCCGGCCTGTTGCCCGACCAGGCGGCTCTCTACGGTCTACTGGAGCGCATCCGCGATCTCAACCTGACCTTGATCTCGGTTACCTATGGCGACCCGCCCGCGCAGGATCCTGATAAGGAATTATAAGGAGGAAGAAATGAAAATTCTGATCGCCGGCTCTCACGGGATGGTTGGGTCAGCAGTGACCCGCCACCTGATTGAATGCGGTTACGAAGTCTTTCGGCTGGTCAGGCAGACACCAGGCCCCGGCGAAGTCTGGTGGAACCCTGACATCGGTGAAATTAATACTGCCGGTCTGGAAGGCTTCGATGGGGTTGTCCATCTGGCTACCAGGCCGTGGCCCATGCGTTGGACAGTCAAAGCGAAAGAAAAGATGCGAGCAAATCGTTTGGGGACAAACCACCTGCTGGCTGAGTCGCTGGCCGGATGCAGACGCAAGCCTCGGGCACTGGTCTGCGCTTCAGGCATGGGCTACTACCCTTCATCCGGCGACACAGTTCTGACAGAGGCTAGTCCCGTCGGAACAAGTTTTCTTGCCAGGCTTCAACAGGATGGCGAGGCAGCCACTGCTCCGGCAAGTGAAGCTGGCATCCGGGTTGTGCACCTGCGTATCCCGGCAGTTCTGGGTGGACCTGCCTTGCAGCGAGTAGGTTTTCAGACCGGAGACGGGCAACAGTGGATGAGTTGGGTCGGACGGGATGAACTGGCTTCCATCATTGAGTTTGCCCTGACGACCGAGACTCTATCCGGACCGGTCAACGCCGTCAGCCCTAACCCGCTGCGCAACATCGAGTTCGCCACAGCCTCGACCAGGGCTTTGGGGCAAAAACCAGGAGGTGTCATGCCCGCTTTCATCGTGCGCCTGGTGATGGGTGAGATGGGAGAGGAGTTGCTCCTGGCCAGCCGGCGCATGCAACCGGCCAAATTGCTTGCTGCTGGCTACCGGTTCCGATACCCGGAGCTTGACTGCGCACTGCAGCATGAGAGGGAAGTGGCGAATGAGGATTTGACTCCTCAACCTGCCTGAACTTGAAAGGTTTGACAAACGCGAACCTCAAGAAGATGACCTTTACTTCTGACACCCAATGATCGCCATCCCAGTATAGATAGGAGCGGGAATCCTAAACCTGGCGACTGAGTAGTGGACCGGAGTGTATCCACAAGGAGCCTAGGGCTGCCAAGCATGCAGGACCCACAGCCCTGCCGGAACAACCTTCCCCTGTACCGGCAGGCTGGAGACAGAAAATGAAGAAAACAATCCAGGGAAATTCAACAAAAAGGAGATCTCCCATGATAAACATCTTACAACGGCAAAACGGAATGACCATCATCGGCCAGGGCGGGAAAATCATCTTTTTCATGCTGCCGTCTTTGGTTGCGGCCATATTGGTTCATGTCTATTTTCCCAAAATCGGGGCATTGCCCGCGAGTATCAGTTTTATCAAGCCCGTGGGATATCTATTACTCCTTCTTGGGCTAATCCTTTGGGGGGCTGCAGTTATCCAATTATTGACAGGCTTTTCCAGAGGAAAATTAGTAACCACTGGCGCATATGGCGTTGTCCGCAATCCTATCTACTCCAGTGTGACGTTCTTCATCCTTCCTGCCGTCGCGCTGCTGACGTTAACCTGGGTCTACTTTGTTGTTTCGGTCTTTTTGTATACCGGTGTCATGATTTTCATCGGTAAAGAGGAGGAGCAACTCACGAAGGCCTTTGGCAAGGAGTATGAAGACTATAAAGCCAGGGTTGCTCGTCTGGTTCCATTCAAGAAACCTTGACGTCGCGGCTGACCGCCCACCAGACTTCTCTCCCTGACCGGTGCGGATCGCAGGCTGGAAACTCCGCGATTACGGATACCAAACCGCGCCTTCAACACCATTTCATCGAAAGGATAATAAGATGAAGCAAATAATCGCAACGCCCGCCTTATCGATCACCAAGGCTGCCAGCAAACAAACCTATTACACAATCCGCTTCCTCGCAGACCGCACACGCGTCGAAGATGCCTATCGAGCGTATGGATACTTCCGTTGGGTGGACGATGTTCTCGACGCGGATTTAGGTTCAGGGCCCGTATTGAGCGAAATCGAAGCATCCAAGCGGATAGCGTTCCTCGAGCGGCAGAAGTCCCTGCTGGAAAAATGTATTCAGGGCCAGGCGCCGCGGGATGCAAACCTCCAGGAAAAGATGTTGGTCGAGTTGGTCCAGCATGATCATGAACAGAACAGCGGTTTGCAGCTCTATCTACGTAACATGATGCAGGTGATGGATTTCGATGCCAGACGTCGCGGCAGGTTGATCTCGCAAGTTGAGCTGAACGAGTACACGTGCTGGCTCGCCAGTGCGGTCACCGAAGCCATACATTATTTCATCGGGCATGATGGTCTCACACCTCATGATGAGACGCGTTATCTGGCTGTGTCTGCAGCGCATATCACACACATGCTGAGGGACACCTTTGATGATATGCAGCTTGGGTATTACAACCTCCCCCGCGACGTGCTTGAGACAAATCATATCGGGCCACAGGATGTGCAGAGGACTGCATATCGTGCCTGGGTGAAAAACAGAGTGTCCCTGGCTCGCGAGTATTTCAAGGCAGGCAAAGGTTATTTCGCCCGGGTCCAGAACCCGCGTTGCCGCCTGGCATGTTTCGCCTATATCGCCCGCTTCGAATGGCTGTTGGACACAATTGAAAAGGAAGACTATCGCCTGCGCCCTCAATACAATGAGAGAAAAAGCGCAGGGACGGGACTGCGGATGACCTGGCTTACGTTTTCGTCCATGCTCAGTTTGCGGGCAGCAGATACACTGCCTCAACCTGACGTTTCACATCCGTTAGCAAAGCTATGAAACAAAATCTGTGATCGTCATCGGCGCGGCATCGGCAGGTTCACCACGGCAACCTGCCTTGTTACAAAGTCATCGAAGCAGTTTCAGTTCTTTGGCGCACGTCACCGCCTGGACGCGGCTGTTGACATTCAATTTCTGATAGATATTGCTCAGGTGTGTTTTGACCGTATTTTCCGAAATCGATAATCGCTGCGCCAATTCGCGGTTGGACTATCCGGCGCTGATCAGATGGAGCACCTCCTGTTCGCGAGGACTGACGGAAGCGGACGTAGAGAGCGCCTCGATTTCAGCTTGAGAAATCTGCGCGTCCTCTCCGCTATGATCGAATAGGCGCAACAATTCCTTGATAAATGCCTGCAACTCACTGGTCAGGTTTTCCGTTGCTGGCACCAGGGCAAATAATGGTAAACATACAGTACTGTAAGCGTATGAGGTTGTTGTCACTGTCATCGAGCGAGAGCCAGGCAACAGGGTGACCACAGGCTTGTTTCCAGTCGTTGATCAGGGTACTTTTGCCAAATCCGCTGGGAGCAGAGATCAAGGTCAGAGCGGTATTGATCTGACAAGTGAGACGTGGACGCGTAATGAGTTGGCGCGGCAGCACAGGGACATTGACC
>DATGYJ010000347.1:0-26802 GCA_035298105.1 Anaerolineales bacterium
ACCGATACGCGTACGACCGCCATCGTGCTGAATGCCTTCGTACAGATCCAGCCGGAGAGTCCGATCACAGCGCAAGCAGTGCGTTGGCTGATGGCGCACCGCGAGAAGGGTCACTGGTACACCACCCAGGAAACTGCCTGGTCGCTGATCGCCTTGACGAACTGGATGAGCGCATCGAAGGAATACGATACGAATTATGCCTTCGCCGTCGGTTTGAACGGCGATATGCTCAGGCAGGGCAGCGCCACCAGAGAGAATTTGACACAATCGGTAGAGCTGCACGTGGAATTGAAAGACTTGTTAAAGGAGACTGCCAATTATCTGGTTTTCACCCGCGGCGATGGGACGGGCAATTTATATTACAGCGCTTACCTGAGCGCGCAACTACCGGTTGAATCCATTGAGCCGTTGGATCAGGGCGTGAGCCTCTCACGGCAATACTTCACTCTGGACGATCCCAAGACGCCTATTACGGAGATCCAACGCGGCGACTTGGTGCGCGTCCGCTTAACGGTGGTCATCCCGGCGGCAGTCCATTACATCGTGGTGGATGATCCGTTACCCGCGGGGTTGGAAGCTATTGATTCCACGATCCTGACCGATACGGCTGTCCCCACCTCGTACACGCTCACCGATTACGAAGAGCGCGGCTGGGGTTGGTGGTACTTCACGCACACTGAACTACGCGATGAAAAAGTAGTGCTCTCCGCCGATTACCTGCCGGCCGGCACATACGTGTATACCTACCTGGCGCGTGCCAGTACCCTGGGAACCTTCAAGGTCATCCCGCCGACGGCCAGCGAGTTCTACTTCCCGGATGTGGGAGGCAGGGGAGCCGGGAGCCTGTTTGAGGTGAAGCCATAACCCCTCTGTCACGAAGTGACATCTACCACTCGCTCCGCAGGGCAACTTACGCCCCCTTCGGTCGGGTACGCTCGCCAGTCCCCCAAATACGACGAGGAAAACTTGGGATGCGTATTCAACAGTAAGATCGTCGGATTTAGAGGAGAAGAGGCGTGGGGAGTGGCGCCGTTGACTGAGACACTTTGCATCGAAACCAAGAGCCACGAAGCAATCGCTGACTTCCGAAGTTCCAAACGCTAAAGCTTGGCGCTGAACTTCGGAAGTCATGTCTTAAAGCCTTATCAGTTGTGGATTATCTGGAACCGGGTTGTTTTCTGTTTTTTGAAGTAAATGGTGATGTTTGTCAGTTGTAAAAGCACCCGTAGCGTGTCACAATTTTGTCAGTTCGGCAGGATTAGGCTTGTCCTATCGGCATTTTCCTGCCACATCCGCTAATAGGATGTCGCGAGAGTGTCGTCTGTGCCCATCGAAACCGTTGGTTGCCAAGGCATCGGTGCGAAAGGAAATAATGCCATGTTGCCTTTTTGGTTAATATTCGGGATTGTCACAATTTTGATGGGGATATTCGAGAGGCCAATATTGCGATTATTGGGTCTTAAACACGTGAGCGAAGTTCTTGCCACGCCTAACCTAAAGCATACTTCCAGGACTATTGAGCAAATAGTGCGATGGCTCGTGATAACTCTTGGTGTAAGTTTTCTTGTCCAAGGGCTAGGTGGAGCGCTTCCCAATGATATAAGCTACAAAATCTCACTCGCCCTGTTAGGGCTATCTGTTCTGTTGCTTTTTGCAATGATTGGCCTCACTATTGCTAATTGGAAAGCCAAGTAAGCGCGTAGTTCTACACTGTACTTCGGCCGAATGGGTCCATGGCGTGCGGGCTCTTCGACAGGGGCGCCACCCATGCTTATCCCGGGTGGTGCTGCCATCAAGGGTGCTTCGCAAAGCCAAATCATTGGGTGCATAATATCCAAAAGGATATTAGGAGAATCAGATAGAAAATGACAAAAAGTAGGGATAAGGTATCAATTCTGAATTTCCAGAACAGCGATCTCTTTTCTAAATGGTTCTTCACGCAAGATATATCGCCGCAAACGATAGGGTTAGCTGTTCTTATATTTAATTTAGTTACCAATATTTCCTTAGCTTTCAAATACAATGTTTGGGAAACCAGTTCATTAAGTATAGGATATCGCAGAGACTTTGCATCTTTGGCCGTTGATTTTATTGCTGAACCGCTCATAATTATCGGCTTTTTGTGGATTCAAAGAAAAGCTAATGCGCTTATCCATGACTTGAAAAATAGCAATAAAATAAAAAACTTCAAAATATCGCAGGATATTCTCACTGAAGGGGCTAAAAGATTTTCAAGCCGGAATATTTGTATATATTCAATTATCTTATCAATACTCGGAATGGGTGGCTTCGTAATGTCAATTGAATTGTTTCCTACTCAAGCATATCCGGCGTGGCACATTAACATTCCTGCAATATTTTGGTTCAGAAATATGATCGGCCTACCGTTTTATTTCTTTCTTTCCACCTTTTTATTTGACCTAATCATTATTGTTTCGATCTTAAACAGATTAGCAAATGGCAGGAGTTTCATTATTGAGCCTTTTCATAACGATAAAGCCGGGGGATTATCGTCTATTGGTCAATTCGCTTCCAATTTGGGGTATATATTGCTTATCGTTGGAATTTTCATATTCTTGTTTTCGCTTCCATTATTTACTGATTACAATCCAGCATCAAAAATATCTAATTTAGCTATAGGTTCATCTTTGATGATATTTGCCTATTTATTATTTTCCCCTTTCCTGTTCTTGTTTCCACTCTATTCTATTCATAAGGCAATGGAGAAATATAAACAAGAGAGGCTTGACGAAACCTCAAAAGAATTGAATAATCTGTTTCAAGAACTGCGTAAAATATATTCAGATGATAGTGACAAGGTTAAATTAGTTTTGGAAAGGATTAATCAATTAGAGGATATTACGGAAAAAATAGAGAGATTTCCTGTCTGGCCATTCAACATTACAAATCTGAGAAAGTTCGTTGGATTAGCGAGTGCACCTCTAATAACGGGTATCCTATCATGGGGTCTGGATTTAGTTTTTTCATTATTTAGAAAGTAGCGATGGCACTATGTGCTACGAGGCATAATCAAGAAGAATTCGAAATAGATTTACATTTCTGATTATGAAAAACAATGTGTCCAAAAGTTCGATAACGATGGTTCCTTTCTTGCATCCTGGGCAACGAACGGAAGCGGAAAACCAGGCATACCTGAAGCCATTGCCATAGATCGCCGCGACAGAATTTATGTTGCTGACAGCGAACCCCATCAGATTGAAGTGTTCGATAAGACCGGTTCATCATTAAAGAGAATCAGGCTGCTGAGAGAAGGTTTACCCTATGGTATGGCAACAGATTCAGAAGGCAACTTTTATGTTAGTGATAGACAGAATAATACAATAATGAAGTACAAGGCATTGCCATAAAAAGGCTGGCAAACTCAAGCCATTGGTTTTTTGACGCAAAGGGAAATAGAATTTCCTTCGAGTAAGGTACCCGTTCTATGATCGATTACTTGATCCATGCCTATAAGAGAGATACAGCCCCCTTTCGAAGTCTGTCAGCGCTATCTGAGACAGAAGCATTAAACCTTATGGAGTCCCTGTATGTCGAGGGGTCTATTTTCTGGGAAAGATTCAAGGACCCGGTTCAATATCTGCATATCCGGAGACAGGTTGAGGAGTGGCTGCGGAGCGACTTCATTGCAAAGGGAGGCAAGCCTCAGGCCTCGTATCCAATCTACATGATGCTGGGGAGATCCAAATGGGTACAGACAATGTTGGATCCTATTACGCTGACCACCACGCGGCAAATACAAATTCCTCTTTCCATTTTCAGCGAATGTGAGCTGAGTTTTACATACCCGGATAGCATGGTCTCGTTTATGCTAAATACTGAAAGGAATCCCGAATATTACCTGCCTGAATATCATGGCAAGGTCTTCACGCTCTCTGAAATTCATTCCATCGTCGAGGCAAACGGACTGCCCGGGTGGAAATGGGGAACAAATCTTCCCAGCGACCTTGCCAACTATATTGAAGCTCAGATCTGGAACCATGAACCACTATTGGCATACATGCATATATAACCATTGGCGCCGGGCATTGGCTGTGAGAGCAGAAATTCTCGCTGGCTGAGTAGCAATCAAGTGGCTCTGCCAGCCACAGGGACCGTGAACTGGTACCGTGTCTGATCAAAGGAGTAGTTGTTTTGAAAAGAAAGAGAAATTCGTTATGGCTTGCAGTGGTTGCGAGTTTATGCATTATTTCCTATGCAATCACGATGTTTCCGCAGGATCGTATATTTTCCGAATATAAGAAGGCGTTTCGTGAAATTCAACATCCAATCGGAACAAAGTTGATCACAGACTACAACTCGTTCGGAGCGCTTGATAAAACCCGAGTGATGTATAAAGAAGATTTTCCCCAGGGTTGCGATTATAGGGTTGGACAAGTTCGAGAGTATTCGGGCACCAGAGAAGCCATCAAGGCGTTTTATGCTCCACAAACTATCGTAATTCGGGGACAAACGGCATCGCCCGGCGTTCTATTTATTCCAATCAATTCAGCCGGGTTAATTGACCCCTATGGATTGACAGATGCGAACAGCGTTGAACTTGGGCCTGGCGCCTTGGACATATTGGAAAGTTTGAAAAATGACCAACATTTTTTGAATCTCAAACCATCAGCCGCCTATTATTATGTTGATATCGGAGGTTTCTCATTATCAAGTAATGATATTCGATGTCAGTTTTGATATAAGCCCCTCTGCTCTGGCCGGCGGCTCTGCCGTCCAGCAATCTTTGCATCTTCGACAAGGGCACTATGCGTGACTGTCCCGGGCGGTGCTAGTCATTGAAGCCATTGCATATCACAAAGAGAGCCTGATAAGATGAATACTTCTCCTGAATCTAATGGATTTTCCCCAGAACGTCTCAACCGCATTACTTCCTTTTTACAAGGCTATGTGGAGCGCGGTGAACTACCGGGCATGATCGCCACTGTGTCCCACCAGGCACAGACAGTCTATTACGAAAAATTTGGCTGGATGGACTGTGAAGCGCACAAGCCAATGCGCGACGATGCCATTTTCATGATTGCCTCGATGACCAAGCCCATCACCAGTGTGGCCATCATGATGCTGTATGAGGCAGGCTGTTTTCAATTAGACACGCCGATTGCGAAGTTCATCCCGGCATTCAAAGATGCCAAAGTCCTGGTCCGGGAAACTGGATCTGGCTTGGAACTGGCACCCCTGCAACAGGATATCACCTTTCGCCATTTGTTCACCCACACATCCGGGTTGAGCTACGGCGACAATGCGCAAGACCCGGTGGACCGTCTGTACCGAGCCGCGAACCAACGACTTACAGAGGCCAAAATCCCTATGACGAACAGACGGTTGGTGCACGAGCTGTCTAAGTTGCCATTGGCCTTCCAGCCGGGCACGAAATGGCGCTACGGCCTGAGTATCGATGTATTGGGTTATCTCATCGAGGTCATTTCTGACCTACCGCTGGAGGTTTTCCTCGAGGAGTGTCTATTTAAACCTCTCGGCATGAGAGACACCCGTTTTTTCATCCCGCCTGACCAGGCTGACCGATTAGCCGTTATGTACAGCCATCCCAAACCGGGATTGGGTCTGCAGCGCACGGAGCAGTTCAAGCCGCCATTTGAGCCGCCCACCTGGTCCTCAGGTGGGGGCGGGCTGACATCCACAGCTCGTGATTACGCCCGCTTTGCTCAAATGCTCACCAACGGCGGCGAGCTGGAGGGTGTACGCATCCTCAGTCCAAAGACAGTGGCGCTCTACAGCCTGAACCAGACGCCTGAAGAAGCACTACCTTATGGCTTTGAGGCCAACGATTTATATCAGCGGGGTTATGGCTACAGCCTCGGAGCGCGCGTGCTGATGGATGTTGCCAGATCAGGGGTCGCTGGTTCTGTAGGCGAATTTGGGTGGGATGGGGCTTTCTGTACCTATTTCTGGGTAGACCCCAAAGAGTCGTTGTACGGCCTTCTGATGCTCCAGTACAGTCCGAATGGCTACGATTCAATCCACCAGCTCCATCAGCAATTTAAGCAGTTAACTTATCAGGCGCTGGAGGAGCGATCGTAAATAGGAGATCAGGCGACCTGGATTTATCCGGACAGCACGGATGACAATCTCCACTGCAACTCTGTAATCGCCAGAGAAAGGAAAACATGCGTACCGAACAAGAAATGCTTGACTTGATTGTTGAAACTGCCAGGTGCGATGAGCGGATCAGGGCGGTGATCATGAATGGTTCACGCACCAATCCTAATGCTCCACGCGATCCCTTCCAGGATTTTGATATCATTTATATTGTCACCGATGTCACCTCCTTCAAGTACGATTACGAGTGGATCAAGCGCTTCGGCGAGATCATGATCTTACAAATGCCCGAAGATATTCAAGATCCTCCCCCATGCAATGACGGAAGTTTTGTATATCTGATGCAGTTCAACGACGGTAATCGAATAGATTTAGGGATTTTCTCTGTATCACAACTTACTGAAATCGGTAGAGATAGCCTTAGCTTATTGCTGCTCGACAAAGACGGAATTATTGAACCGTTTCCACCAGCCAGTGAAAATGACTACCTTCCAAAACCACCAACCGCGAAAACCTACGCTGATTGCTGCAACGAATTTTGGTGGGTTTGTCCCTACGTAGCGAAAGGGTTATGGAGGCAGGAAATCCTCTATGCCAAATATATGCTCGATGAGGTTGTACGAGCGCAACTCATGAAAATGCTGACCTGGCATATAGGGGTAAAGACCCAGTTCCTTATTAATCCCGGCAAACTAGGCAAATATTTTCAAAAACATCTCGAATCAGAGTTGTGGGATATGCTTCAAAAAACATTCTCGGATGCCAGTTACAATAATACCTGGGAAGCGCTAATTGTGATGTCCAATCTTTTCAGGAGGCTCGCTGTTCCCATCGCAGAGCATTTTGGCTTTGATTATCCCTTTGATGACGACAGTAGGGTGACCGCTCATCTGGAACACGTCAGGTCCCTTCCCAAGAATGCGAAAGAAATGTACCCTTGAGAAGAGTTAACTGCTCAACAGTAAGTGCGTACCCTGTGAGCATGACATTGCGCCTGCCTTTTGAGGCAAAACTGCCTAAATTGATATGCAAAGCAAACCTGAGACTTCTGTTTATACTTTTTTTGTGCTTGTGTTCGTGCTCTCAATTCCATTTTGGGTTTTGGGAATAATATATCCAATCCAATTGCTGCCGGGTCTTCCCATTAGTTCACTGGGGGCATTCGTTCCAGCACTAACAGCACTCATTCTCAGTTACAAATATGCCAGTCCCCAAGGTGCCCTTCAGCTTCTACAACGATCTTTTGATTTCAAGCGCATCAAGAACACGTATTACTTTCTCGGCATCCTGCTCATAAACCCAATCATAGCTGTTTTCGCCTACGGAATTATGCGTGCAACTGGCGAAATCCTTCCGAAACCCACACCATTGAATTTTGCTATTTTCCCAATGTTTGTATCATTCCTGATTGCTGCTCTTGGAGAGGAAATTGGCTGGTCCGGTTATGCCACAGAACCACTCCAGCGGCGCTGGGGAACGATCACTGCTGGCTTATTAATTGGATTGATCGGGTCGGTCTGGCATTTTATACCACTCCTGCAAACTCACCGTTCGGCAGCGTGGATTGCCTGGTGGTCCCTGGAGACAATATCATTAAGAGTAATCATGACCTGGCTCTATGTCCATTCTGGAAAAAGTGTTTTTGCGGCTGCTGTGTTCCATGCAATGTTCAACTTGTCCTGGCAGCTCTTCCCAAATCACGGCTCACACTTTGATCCACGAATTTTCGGCTTAATCACGTTATGCGTTGCTCTCACCATTTATATTACAGAGCGTTTTCGACCAGCAGGTAAATTGCAAACCGCTTAGATCTAAACACGTCAGCGACTCGAAACCAGAAATAACAGAGAATAGGAGAATTTCCAATCATGACAACTTCAATTCATGGACAGGTTCAACATATAAACCCTGAGGGCTTATCCAAGAATCCTGCGTTTACCAATGTAATTGTCGTGACTGGTCAAGCGAAGACGATTTACATCGGTGGACAGGATGCAGTCGATGCCTCTGGAACAATTGTTGGAAAAGGAGACCTCAAACAACAGGCGGAACAAGTCTTGAACAACCTGCAAACCGCCTTGAAAGCCGGTGGCGCCGAGCTCGAGCACATCATTAAATGGAATGTATATGTTGTTCAGGGACAAGATATCCGGCCTGCCGTTGGAGTCTTTCAAAGCACATGGGGTCGCCGGCCCAATCCACCCGCTATTACCATGACATTTGTGGCAGGGTTGGCAAACCCTGATTTCTTAGTGGAAATGGATGCGATCGCAGTTGTCCCCGAAACGTAGCAATTTATTCAGTTTAACCATAATTTTTCGAAGGAGAGAATATGGAAACAGATCAAACGGCACCCAAAAACATCGACGAATATATTGCAGGTTTTCCAGAAGATACTCAGAAAATTCTAGAAAAGATCAGGCTGACGATCAAAAAAGCGGCACCAGAGGCGGAAGAGGCCATCAAGTATCGCATGCCGACCTTTACTCTGAAAGGCAATTTGGTCCATTTTGCGGCGTTCAAAAACCATATTGGGTTTTACCCGGTGCCGACAGGAATTGAGAAATTCAAGAAAGAGCTATCTATCTACGAAAGTGGCAAGGGCTCGGTACAGTTTCCGCTAAATCAACCCATTCCTTATGACTTGATCACAAAAATTGTGAAGTTCAGGGTCAAGGAGAATCTGGCAAAGGCAGCGGCAAAAGAGAAGAAGTAAAGAAAGCCTCACCATCCCAAGTTCTTTCTGAGAGTCTCCATTTTTCAAATAGTTTTCAGCGAACAGACAGGAGCAAGTCCATGCAAGAGGTTTACAAAGCTCTATTGGAGCAGTTTCAGGAACTTCACCTTGAAGTTTTAAAATCGTTGGAAGAACTACCCTCTGAAACGTTGGATTGGATACCAGGGCCCGAAATGAATTCACTCAGTGTCTTGATCATCCATCTCTCGGGCGCTGAACGCTATTGGATTGGAGACGTGATCAAAGGAGATTCGTCTCACCGCAATCGCGATGCTGAGTTTGAAGTGAGCGGGCTGAGTCGCGCAGCTTTGAAGGGGCGAATCGGGGACCTGGAGACCTATGAAAAGGCGGCCTTTGAAGGAATGCGATTAGAAGAGTTGGAAGAGGAGCGTGTCTTACCAGATGGTCGGAAGCATAGTGTAGCCTGGGCATTGAGTCACGCCTTGGAACATAGCGCTATCCACGTTGGGCACATCCAGATGTTGAGCCAATTATGGAAGCAGGGGAAACAAGGTAATTGAAAACCCCGCTGGTAAGAGAGGAGCAGCGCAGTCGTTGTTATTCGTAACGGATATTGTGGACTGCAACAACATGTGTTACAAGTCCAAACCATCAGAAAATGCCAAAATTAGCCGTGTTTTCGATGATTCTAGCCTGCAAAAAGTGTAACGGATGTCATTGCAGTTGACAGATATACTTAGTCAATAGATATTGAAAATATCCCTGGTGGAACCTATGGTCTTCTCAAAGTCGCTTGACAAAATACTCTTTCTGAGACCTGCAACTTTGCCAGGGAAGTAGAGCGAAGCCGGGCACAAAACATGGACCTCCAGCGTCATAGGAAAGGAAGGGGCGAACTGGAAACGAGATCCCTGCTCCGGGGTCGCATGCTTACCAATGCAACACAGTCCCATAGCTTCCAGGAAAGCATACCGAGATAACAGTACAGGATCAGTACAGGATTAGTACAGGATTACGCCAGGATCACCGTGAGATCCGAATGAAAGGAGCGAGGCAGCAGGCTCAAAGAAGAATACATTCTCCGGGTGAGGCTTCCTTTTGTCCGTGAACGTCGACAACTACCCTTTGGGCACGATGTCTGTTGGGGATTCGGGACAATGCGCGGACTCATTTTCGTTCTTGAGAAAGCCATGTGGTGGAACCTGGCGGCGCTATCCATGGGATGCAAAGTCTGATATGAATTGAAAGTTATGCTAAATATATAAGGTGAGTATATGAAAAAAACAATGCAGTATAAATACGAAAACACAATTTCATATGCTGAATACGGTGATCAAAATGGCTATCCCATTTTGATCAATCATGGCCTCATCGCAAGTATTAACGATTATGATTTATTTGAACGGCTTATCCAGCAGGGAGCGCACTTGATATGCATGGCCCGGCCGGGTTATGGGGAGTCATCGCCCTATGTTATGCAGAACTTTGCTGAATGGGCCGATATCGTAGCGGTGCTCATTGATGAATTAAACCTTTCTCAGTTTGATGTATTGGGGATGTCATCGGGAGCACCCTATAGCTACTCCATAGGCTATAAGTTTCCCGATAAAGTACGGAATATCTACATGTTTAGTGGGATCCCTGCTTTATACGATGAAAAAGTTCTCTCTTATTGGCCATATGAAGTAAAAAGAAATGCCAGTATCGCTGAGATGGAATTGTTAGCTTATGAATTGTTCTTTTCCAAGATATCAAAAGAAGACATGGAAAAGAATGATATAAAAGATTCGATGAGGAACAACTGTTTTGGCATTGCACAGGATTTGAGATTACGGGGGATGGACTGGGGATTTCGCCTACAAGACATAAGTGAAAATGTTACTATGCAGCACAGCAAAGAGGATCAGGCTGTGCCATTTATAACAGCACTCCTTACTTCGCAATTATTGCCGAACTGCAAATTAATAATGAAAGAGCATGGAGAACATTTTTCGAAGGAGGCATTAGATGACTTCATAAAGACAGTCATCGCACGAAATTATGAAAGTGAAAAGTATGAAGACGCTGTATGAGCATCGCCAGAAGTAATCTGAGATCAGCTATAGACAACCCGGATCTGGAATGGGAGAATACGGATTATGACTTTGACCATTCAGCAGGCGATTGACCTGATCATCTCAGCGGTACCAGGAGCTCCATTTTCAGATACCGTCGATACGGTGAAGGCAGGAGATCCATCTCAAGAACTTACTGGGGTGATTGTCACTTTCATGGCAACCTGCGAAGTTATCGAGCAGGCCATGCAACTCGGCGCCAATCTGATCATCACCCACGAACCGACCTTCTACAATCATCGGGATTCGACGGACTGGCTTGGCCAGCATGCCAGCTATATAGCCAAACGCCAGCTAATTGAGAAGAGTGGTGTGGTCATCTGGCGCTTTCATGATTACTTACATAGTCTGCCGCCAGATAGCACGTCGATGGGTCTGCTCCAGGCCCTGGACTGGGAAGCGCAGGCATTACCCGACGAGCCCTATTTTTGCATGATCGCGCCGATGACACTCCTGGAGCTTGGACAGCGGGTGAAGGACCGCCTGGGTCTCAGCGCGATCCGTGTGGTCGGCGATTTGGAAACAACTTGTGAAAAGGTTTGCTTGTTGCCGGGGTTCCCCCCTGCGGAGATGCAGATCGGTGCCCTGGGACGCCCGGATATAGATGTCCTGATTACCGGTGAAATTCATGAATGGGAGACAAGTGAGTATGTGCGCGACGCCACGCACCTGGGCTTCCCAAAAGGTCTGATAATCATAGGACACGCGGCCAGCGAAGAACCGGGTATGCAGTGGATCATCCCCTGGCTGCGAGAGCGCCTGCCTGAGGTCGTGATCCGTTTCGTTCCAACGAGCAAAGTCTTTCACTATCTCTGATTTTCGCTGCGGAGATGATATTACAAACTATTCACCGATTGTTGGCCGCAAGCAAATCTCAAAGAGGAGGATCGGTCATGAAAGCACTAGCCACTTCAATTGCAGTTGTTTCGATAATCATTTTGTTGAGCAGCTGCGCCTCAGTCGGTGCGCTGATCTCGCCAACGCCCACGTCGTCGCCGGTCCCATTGGCAAATACTCCCAAGCTAACTGCTGCGCCGTACAACGAAAACGCAGTAGCGAAAGAGGATATTGCCAATGCACTGGCAAAAGCTGAAAAAGATGGGAAATTTGTCTTGTTGGACTTTGGAGCAAATTGGTGCCCAGATTGCCTGGTACTTTCAACGCTTTTTGAAGACCCCAGTGTGAAACCTTTGCTGGAAGAGAACTTCCATATAGTGAGCATTGACGTTGGATATTGGGATAAAAACCTCGATATCTCACAAAAATATGAAAACCCCATTGAAAATGGAATTCCAGCAGTTGTCGTATTGGCACCAAACGGTGAGATCATCGCCAGCACCAAGGATGGAGCCCTTGCGAATGCCAGGACGGCTACAGCCCAAGATATACTGGCACTTTTGAACAAGTGGCTTACTCAAAAACCATAGTCATGTATTACGGTAGCACCTTCAAAAAACAGCGAGTGATCGCCTTAAGTACCCTCGCCCTGGTTGTAAGTACGGCAATCATTTTATATTACATTGCCACTCGCCCCGAAAAATATCATCTTTTGACGACCTGGACGTCTACAGAGAACGGTGTCAAAGTCAAAATTGATGTAATAAAATATCTATCAGGAGAACTAAAGCTCTCAGGCACCTTCACTCCAACACGGCAGGGATTTCATTTGTATAGCAAGGATCTGCCGAAAGACGGATTGGGCGGCTTAGGTCGCCCCACGCTTTTAGAAATTGTTAAGTCAGATTCGATAAAGATTACAGGCCCTTTGGAAGCAGATCGACCTGTACAAGATATCACCTTTGACATTTTGGGGATATCTTTACCTGTCTATCCGGCAGGCTCGGTAGTGTTAAGTCTCCCATTTGAATTCGTCACCAATGACAATTTGGCATCAATGGATATCGCGATCACATATATGGCTTGCAGCGATAAAACATGTTTGCCACCGGTTATCGGTAAACATATATCTATTCAAGTGCCGTCAAGTTTTTTTGAAGACTAAAAATGATGGCCTCACTAAGCACGCTATCTATGTTTCGCTTGATCGTCTATGACCCGAGGTATGTAAAGATCAGCTGGCGCTTTGCAATATAAAGGTAAAAGATAAATGTCGCTTCGTGTGATGACCTACAATATCCTGAATGGCGGCGAAAACAGAGAATCACATATTCTAAGAGTGATTGAGACTGCCCAGGCAGATATTGCTATCCTTCAGGAGGTATACGGGGAAGAATTTTTGAAATTCCTATCTCACTCTCTTGATATGAATTATTGTTTTGGCGAAGGAAACAAGAAACGAAGAGTAGCTTTGCTCAGCAGTCTACCGGTTCGCAGCTTCAAAAGTCTTCATCCCTTCTTCCCAATCTGGCGAAATTTTGTTGACGTCGAAATTGAATATGAGGCGAATAAAACAATAAGGATTATTGGTGTACATCCGATTGCTAATCTTGGGATTATTTTTGAAATATGGCGTTTATGGGAGCTGAAATATATTACTAACCATATGCGTGGCTATCAAAATGAGCTATGTCTCATAGCCAGTGATTTCAATGCCATTGCACCGGGTGAAAAGGTCAGTATCGAAAATATGCCTGATTGGTTAAGATGGATTATTTATCTGCAAGGTAATCGGGTCTATCATTTTTCCATAGGAAAACTTCTATCACAAAATTTTACTGACTGCTTCAGATTTCTCAACCCTAATGATGATGGGTTTACCTTACCGCCCCCGGAGCCTAATGCGCGGCTTGATTACATCTTCGTAAATGCTAAAATGAAGGCACATCTGAAAAGATGCTGGATAATACGAGAGCCAGACAGCGTAAACTCTGCGTCAGACCATTATCCTGTTATGGCAGAGTTTATTTTCGATAGTTAAGTGTTCCTCATATACCGAGCAGACAGCAAACCAGGTGCAGCGTCGCTCCAATTCGGTTGGCGGCGGGATGGAGGCAAAGAGACAATCATCATGAGGGATCAATATGTTCAGTATTAATGACCGTGATCGCATTCGAGATTGGGTGCTTCAGCTGGCTGTATCCGACACACGGGTCGTTGCTGGAGCAATCGTAGGCTCGCTCGCACTCGGCGGAGGAGATCGTTGGTCAGATCTCGACCTGACGTTTGCCGTTGCAGACGATACGCTTGTTTCTGACGTACTTGAGGACTGGACGCGTCACCTGATCGAGGAATGCGAGGCGGTTCACCTGTTCGACTTGCCCAGTGGAGACTCTATTTATCGGGTGTTTTTACTTCCCGGTTGCCTGCAATTCGACCTCTCCTTCACGCCGGCCTCTAAATTTGGCGCTGCGGGCCCGAGATTCAAGATGATCTTCGGTGAGGCTGTGGAAAAACTCGTCCCTCCCCCACCCTCAGCGCACGAACTCTTTGGCTATGCTGTTCACCATGCGCTACGCGCCCGCTTCTGTATCGAACGTGGCCGCTACTGGCACGCCGAGTACTGGATCAGCAGCTTGCGCGACTATGCACTTAGCCTCGCCTGTCGACGCCGGGGTCTTCCAACATCCTATGGCAGAGGCTTTGATGACCTGCCAGCGGAAGTGCGTGACCTCTTCCTCAATGCGCTGGTATCTTCTTTAGAGCGGAATGAATTACAGAGAGCGCTCAATGCCGCTATCGAAGGACTATTGCACGAAGTGGATGAGATTCATGAACTGGCAGCAAAAGTTGAACCGCAACTGCGGCTGCTGATGGTCGCATGGGAGAGTTAACTCCGGATCAGGACCTACCACAAGATCGTTTTGATATAGCCCTCATTTTGTAAATTAATAAGGAGCAGTTTCTGACATGTCCACTCCTGACCCTGGCTATCCTGTCTTCGAATTGCGAGTCGCCATCACAACCAGCGACTATGAACGATTAGTGAAATTCTATTGCGAAGGACTCGGAATTGAACCCACTGCCATTTGGAATAATGATGGAGGGCGGGCGCTCATCCTCAGTATGGGCAATGCCACCCTGGAGATCTTTGACGAAGCCCAGGCGCAGACAATTGACCAAATCGAAGCGGGGAAACGCACTAGCGGGCAGATCCGCTTTGCGCTGCAAGTGCCTGATCTGAAAGCCGCCACGGAGCGGCTGCTTGCTCACGGAGCGACATTGGTTCATCCGCCTGTCCTCACTCCGTGGGGAGATCATAACGTGCGGCTCCAGGACCCCGACGGGATGCAAATTACGCTCTTTCAACCTCCTGATCATCATAAGCCAAGTACATAGAGTCTGTTATACCTTTTTAAGGAGAGAAATGAACTTTTCCTGGCAACATAAGATGTACGTAGGATCCCAATAGGCTGTACGAAGGATGTCTGCTCCCCTCTGGCTGCCGCCCCTCCGTTCTGCCATCTTATGCTGGATGTCAAACCCATTGAAAAGTTCATAATAGCCTTTAGCTTTCGAAGGAGATCGTATGCTTGAAATCATTGATTTGAGTCAGGAAATCTTCTCCGGTATGCCCGTCTTCCCAGGCTTGCCTGACGTGAACATCACTCTGCATGTATCGCATGAACAGTGGGATGGCATTCCAGATAGCGACGTTGTTTCCCCTGCTGTGAACCGGCTGGAGCTGGGTGAACATACGGGTACGCACGTCGATGCCATCAATCATATGGCGCGTCAATATCGGGGACAGTCGATCGAGACGATGCCTCTCAGGATGTTCTATACCGAGGGCATCTGTTTGGACTTGTCTCATAAAGGTCTGCGAGAACTGATTGAGTCCGCCGATTTGGAACATGCCCTTTCTGACGCACATCTTGAAATCAAGCCAGGGGACACCGTTCTGCTGTATACGGATCATTACCGGCGTGCATTCGGGACAGACGATTGGCACAACGGACCCGGGGTCAGCGTGGAGGCGGCGCGCTGGCTGGGTGAGCAGAAGATCGCGGCGTTTGGAGTAGAAACGATGGCGCCGGGTGTGCTGCACGTTTCCAATAAGGAAGTTCATCATGTCTGTGGGGAGTTGGGTTTTACCCATTACGAGAACATGATCAATTTAGATCAGCTCATCGGTCGAGGGCGCTTTCGCTTTATCGGTCTGCCGCTCAGAATACGCGGCGGAACAGGCTCGCCTGTGCGCGCTATCGCTGTTTTCGACAGGTAATACCACACACTGCTGCAAGGCCTCTGCGCCGGAGGCATTAGACGATGCAGGAATATTCAAAACGCCTGGGGCAAGTATCGCCCGAACCAGCAACTTTACATGCTCGACTTGACATTGAGTTTTTGGAGATATTGGCAGAAGCATAACGACGGCATTCCCGGGCAGGAAAAATCCCTGACGTTCGAACAATGGGCGAAGCCATCCGTAGATTATTGGAACAAATTCTTGAGTTAGATCCCAACAGTTGCTGCAGAATAATGTTGAACCCATCACGGGCAGGCTGAAGCGCTTATCTGTGGTTTATGACAAACGATACATGACTTGTATCGGGGAAATCTGTAAAATATTAATGATTGAAACCCTTTACAAACCCTACATGGAGCAGGAGCTTTCCCAGCGATGAGCAAAGGTACAATCCTCGTCTTGATCTCCTTTCTGCTGAGCGGCTGTGCCCTCATTCCTGGAACATCGACAGAAGTAAATTCCACCCTGTCCGCCTCACCACAAAATTCCGCCGCAACTCCTGAAATTAGAACACCTACGCAATTATCTGCTGTCGAGCTTCCCGAGACAGATCAGATTATTTTCACGATCCCAAACACCGAACCCTGGCCTGGAAGAGAGGGCGAGCCGCGTCCGAATTGGCTGGGATGGGGAGCAGAGACGTTTACCGTGGCGGCGGATGGTAGTTTCTGGATCGCCGATACGGCTGTGGATCCAAATCGACTGCTGCACTACAGTCCGCAGGGTGAGCTGTTGTTGGCAGTTTCCCTTGAGAACCAGGTAGTCTATGCCTTCGATCTTGCGGTCACCCAAAACAGTTTATGGGTACTTGACATTTCTGCACAGCAGCCAAGGATTGTTCAGCTGAGTATGGATGGGAAACTTCAATCCAGTGTAAATATCCCGAAAGAAATCATGACACACGATGGTCAGCTGGTCTCCAATGGCGTATCCAACGTATCGCTCGGTGGAGAGGGCAAGTTGCTCCTGGATGGCATAAACGGGTATTACGAGATAGTCGTTGCTTCCGGTGAAATCACTGCGCGACCTCTGGAGGCTTTAGCTTACTATGGGCATACCTACCAGACAGGAATCTACGATGAAGCCACCCGGCGGCTACCCATCTATGTAGATGGTGCCTCATTTGAAACTTCCCGAGATTTTTTTGTAGAAGTGCCATTTCTGGGGTTCAACCCGGATGGCAGTTTCGCAATCGCTGGGCATGTTGAAACAGCCGAACAACAAATAGCTGATCAGGTGAGGTACTATAGCGCCTCGGGTGAGTTGCTTGGCACGGCTCGCCAGCGACCGCAAACCTTCTATAAAGACTGGAACCATCATCTGGCTTTTGGACCAGACGGATCTGTCTACCAGCTTCTTTCCAATCCGGACCACTCAGTGCAAATCCTGCGCCTGAGCTTCTCTGAGGAGTTGCCTCCTATCAATGCTTTGCCCATTATGACGTCTACACCGTTCACTGTACTAAAAGCGTCCAAGTCGGCAGGCACAGCCGAAGAGCAAGCCCGGAACACGTTACTGGCATTCTTTGACAATTTGAGCAGTGGGAATTATGCAGAAGCAGCTACACATTTCGGCGGTGAATTTAACGCATATGCTCGCGAACGGATGCCTGGTGAAACGATTGAGGCTTACTGGGAATATCTGTGTGGATTCTTGTGGTGCTTGCCGATCACCGACATCACAGATACGGAACAGGTCTCGGAGAATGAATTCATCTTCCAGGTTGTGTTCATGCAGACGGATGGAACACGCTTCGAGATGGGCGCCTGCTGCGGAGGCGATCCGGCTGCCGCTCTACCCGTCTGGCAATTCGCCTATCCAGTCCAGAAAATAGACGGGATATGGAAAGTGATGCGTGGACCGCTCTTCACACCATAGTCACAGAAGCCATTCTCGCCACAGATAGGGCCTATGGAGCGTCCAACCAACCGACGTCACCTGTGCTTTTCCATTCGCCGACAGTCGACCAGGTATCAGGGTCAATCAGAGTTATATAATTCACATAAGTGCTGACCCAGCGGTTAGAGGCCAGAATTACCTCTCCATTCAGAGTTCGCGTCGGCGTCAGATAGACACCATCGAGGTGCTTGATTACGCTTCTGGAAGATATATCGTAAACGTCTGTCCAGGATGTTTCATTATTCCAGGTCGTTAAGTAGACCTGCTTGCCATCAGGTGACAGCCTGACCGACGATACCCCGGTACTTATTCTGTCAACGAGTGTGCCATCTTCCGCAGCAATCACTTGCAGTCCAGTGGGTGTATCCGTGATGTCCCAATCGCTGCCGTTCGCCTGCTGAGTTACCTCCTCCGTATTCCCAGCCACAAAAAGGAATTTCCCATCCGGTGAAATCACTGCTTGCTTGACCGTGCCATCCATTCCCTTGGCATAGGCCACACCTGCGGATAGCGCCAGCAGTCGGTCGAGCCAGGTGGTTTTGGCATGGACATCCACAGTTTTTACTTTTCTATCACTGAAATCAACCGTGGTCAATTTGTCCTGGTCTCCGTGCACAAGGTAAAGAATATCGTCGTTCGGAGCAAACGCGATGCCCGGCTCATAACGCCAGGCGGCACCAGGCTGGTAGACATCCTGTGTATTGGCGGTATTTGCTTTTTTAGGGAAGACGCCATCTCGGATGCCCGTGAGATCAACCGACCACAGCAGGCTCAAATCTGAGATCGCATATAGCGCGGCTTTGGGTGCTCCAGCGCTCACCCCGGCATTCGCAGCAATTCCTTCACTGGCTAGCTGGGGTCCATAAACCATGACCGCTTTCCCATCTACTGTGAACTTGATATCCCTGATTGAGAAACCGACCTGTACCGAGGTTTTGACCTCGCCGCTCTGCGCGTCAACTATCACAAGGTCACCGCTTGGAAAACCGCCTGCAAAAGCAAGCAGAGTCGCGTCTGGGCTATAGATGACCGGACTGATCGGTCCATGCAAGCCTATGTCAGTCGTCGTGTATTTCCAGGACGGCAGATCGATCAAATAGAGTTGGGCACTTGAGACAACTGCCAGGGTTTTCCCATCGGGTGAATAGGCGTAGCTGTCATAGCTCTCGAGTGCAATGGAAGGAAATCCATCCAAAGGTTTCCCCGTTACGGACGAAATGATCAACAATTTACTCAGTCCGCCGACATATTCAATCGCTGGCACGCCCGCGTCGACCGGTTCAAGGGTCGGAATGGGTGTTGCGGGCGGCAAAGCCGATTGCATTGCAGTAGGAATTGGTAGCGATACCTGCCTCGCCGGCGCACAGGCTGTCAAGATCATATTGAGAGCCAGACCCACCGTCAAGATACTTCTAAGGTTTAGCATCATCATTCTCCTTCTGAAAGACAATACACCGCGTACAAGGAGAAAGTTCCCGAAATCACTTCAGGAATTCCTAAATTCCGTTTGAAGGAACTGATTTTATGGTTTGCCCGTCACAACGTCAATCGTCACAATCTCGCTCTTCACGACCTCTCCCTTGGCATTCATCCCTTGTGCCCAGAAGTGGTGTTCGCCAGCAGACAACGTCCACCAGGCTTGATAAGGCGGCGCAGATAAAGTGGTAAATGGGCTTCCATCCAGCCAAACCGTGATTTCCGAGATTCCCTGCCCTGCCCCAACTTCAACCTGCAATTGTTGAGCGGAAGGATCAAAGTTCGGATCGATACGATAGGTTGTGTTGGGAGGCGGGGAAAGCAGAACCAATTGGTTTAAAGGTTGGGATACTGTATTCTCCGCTGCCGAATAATCTGCAAGCAAAGGTAAGTTCTGCTCGCGCGCCCAGGCTTGTGCTTCAACAGGAAGATTCAGGACAAAAATAGATTTACGCCGTTCAATAGGAGTCGAATCATTCGCGAGAGAATTCGTGAGCGTGTCAATCCAGATCTGTTGATGGAAGGTGTCTCTTTGGGTGGGTTCTGTGCCTGTAATGAACCACTCCCTATAAGTGTGTGGACAGGCAGAGGTGGGACGAAGACCTGAAAGGTCACACACTTGCACCTGAGTCAATCCATCAGGCTGCTGGAAGGGGTGATCGGGACGTCCCTGCAGCAGTACGCGCATTAATTCGTGCCAGATCGGCGCCGCGCCGGTGAGGCCGGTCACATTATGCATGGCTTCGTAGCCGCTGTTTCCCACCCACACTCCAACCAAAAGATCAGGGGTATACCCAATCGTCCAGTTATCGTGGAAGTTGGTTGTTGTACCTGTTTTGACCGCCGCAGGGCGATCCAGTTTTAACGTGCTATTGAGACCAAAGCCGGTTGAGCGTGCAGCATCATCACTGAGGATATCGCTGATGAGCCAGGCTACACGCGGGTCAAAGACTTGAAGCGGCGGGGCTTTCTCCTGTGTGTACAGCAGGTTCCCATCCGCATTCCGAATATCGAGAATCGAGCTGTTTCCAGTGAAATCGCCGTTATTCGCAAGTGCCGCGTAGGCGGTTGAAAGTTGAAGCAAGCTGATCTGTCCACCACCCAGGGCAAGCGACAAATCATATTGCCCCGGGTCGCTCAACGAAGTGATGCCAAGCCGGTGCGCCAGATTGATCGTATTTTCGATCCCAACTTCCTGCAAAGTTTTCACAGCCGGGACATTTAAGGAAGAGCCAAGTGCTTGTCGCACGGATACAGGTCCATGCTCGCGACCATCATAATTGAGCGGCGTATAAGGCGTCCCATCATGTGTAATAAATGTCGTGGATACATCGAGAATGGAGGTCGCCGCGGTCCAGGTGTTGGGTCGAGCAGGATCGAGCGCCAGTGCATAGATAAACGGTTTGAAGGCCGAACCTGTCTGGCGCGGTGAGATTGCCATATCCAACGCGCCATCAATGGACTGATCGAAGAAATCCGCACTGCCAACGAGAGCAAGAATTTCTCCGCTATGTGGATCAATCACCACGAGCGCGGCATTATTGACATTGTGGCTGATGGTTGTATTTTCGTTCTTAAATCCTTCAATACGGCGCTTGAGAATGTCTTCGGCCTGATGCTGAATATCCAGATCAAGCGTTGTACGCACCACCAGACTCTGGCGAGCACTGAGAATGCCCGCAGAAATTAGCTTGTCAATTTGATCTTTGATGATCCAGATGAAGTGCGGCGCTTCAATCGGATAAGGGCTTGGGTTGAAGCTTAATGGAGTTACTTCGGCGCTCAAGCGCTGCTCTGGTGTGATATAGCCTTGCTTTTGCAGCAGACCCAGAACGATGCTTTGCCTCTGCTTCGCCAGATCAGGATTCGTGAATGGGTTATAGACTCCAGGTGCTTGAGGCAACCCTGCCAGCAGGGCACATTCAGGCAGCAGCAGGTCTCGGGCAGGCTTGCCGAAATACGTTTGCGAGGCAGCTTCCACTCCATAGGCCATACCCCCGTAATTGATCTGGTTGAGATAGAGCGCCAGGATTTCATCCTTGGAGAGTTTTTGAGTCATCTGCCAGGCAAGCACGGCTTCACGTAGTTTACGCCGCAGGGTGCGTTCGGCCCTTTCATCCTGACTCAACAAGAGATTGCGAGCGACCTGTTGAGTGATGGTGCTGCCGCCAGCAATCGTCTCACCACCTCGGAGATTGATCCATAATGCCCGGATAATTCCCGTAAGGTCAATGCCGGGATTCGTATAGAAGTTTTTATCTTCCACCGCGATGGTGGCATCTTTTAAACATTGAGGAATATTCGTAATGGATAAAACCGTATTCCGCCCGCCGACCTCGGGGAGAATTTCATACAGCAAATGCCCGCTGCGATCCGTGATACGGACGCTGGGGGTCATATACTTTTCTGGCAGGGAAGCAATGGATGGCAGATCCCAAAAGATATCAAGAATGAATCCTAAAAAGATGACCAGCCCAATAAAAATGAATCTGATAGGCGTCGCCCCTGCCGAGCGCCGGATCTTCAGCGTGTTGAAGATCTGTCGCCATGGCGCCACGGCGACGCGGCGGGAACTTGAATTCCGTGGCTTCATCGATCGAGATTATAACGCTCCAGGGCAAAAATCACCCCTGACATACTCTCCACCTGAGGTGTATAGCAAGCATTTTTACCGTGAAATTGCAAAACCGGCTGTCCCAAAACCTGCTAATTCTTCAACAGTTTTACTCTGATATGGACTTTTTCTGGCAATGCGTCGAGTATGGCACGTTGGATTACGATGCGATCCGAGTGAGATTCAAGCGGAAAGTTTTTAGCGTTGATCTTTACCTCTCCAATACCATACTGCCCATAGTCCAGCCTTTCGGGATTTTCGAAGAGGAGGTCGAGGGTCTTCCCGGCAAACAGAGTTTTGAGCTTCAACTTTCCGTCTGTATCAAATTGATCCACTGTTAACTTCGGCTCGATCACGAGATCACCCAGCTCACCTTTCACGCCATAGACCTCACTCAGCATGGTCAGTAGATACCAGGAAGCCGAACCCGTCAGATAGGTATACATTCCACGCCCGCGCTCATTAAAATATTCCGGGATACCTGGGTACATCCGGCTGCGCTCAAAATTGCGGCTCTGGTGATAGAGGCCTTCCAGTACCTTCCAACCTTCCTGGACCAGTCCACGTTTGTACAAGGCATTGGCATACATGACGGTCATGTGACTGAACATGGCCCCGTTTTCCTTGTGTCCGTAAGCAAACCCGAAGGCACGCCCCAGATTAAGCATCAGTCCGCCAAAATTGGTATTCAGCCGGTATCCGCCAAGGGCCTCATCATAAAGATACTCGTCAACTGCGCGGACTATGGCTCTTGCCTGCTCATCGGTGGCGATCCCACACATCAGGGTGAAGACCTGCCCAGTCAGCGTCATGCGTATACCACTGGCGTGCATCCCTTCCACAGGCTGGCCGTCATCATCATAATAACCGTTGAACCAGCCAAGCCTCTCGCCATTTTGAATCCACTCATTTTCACGAATATGCCCGCTCAGCCAGTTGGCTTTTCTCATCAAATCTTCCGCTAAATCCTTGAGCCGGACGCGTATCTTTTCGCCGGAGATAGCACTTTGTGTGGCTTCGAAGTATCTTCCCAATTGTTCCCGTTTTTCGGCGACCGAGTCATAGTCTAGCGAATGATCCGGGCAATCGAGCAAAAGCCTTAGCTCGCCCGCCAGGGCGACATTTCGCACGCCTGCCTTGACCAGCGCCTGGCATAATTCAGCAAGTGTCTGTAGATTTCCTGCGTACAGCGCAGAAAAGGCCACGCTCTCACCACGTGTGCGTGCCATATCGAAGGCATCGTTCCAGTCCGCGCCTTCTAGCAGAAGACTATTATGTTCACCGACGTTGAAAAATGCCGTCAGATGCTGGATCAGGAGATGTTCCAATACCGTACCCTGATAGATCTTTCCCGCCTTTGTTTCGAGGTGTGTGCCGCGTTCAGGGATCCATGCCTTATCTAATACACGATAGCGGTGAGAGCATTGATCCTTGAAATAGACCTGTTTCCGCAGCAAAAACTTCAGATCGCCGCTTCGATCGATATAAAGCTTCGTTGTCAGTAATGGCCAGGCGCCGTGATCCATCCATACACGCGGAATGTTATTACGGTCAGCCTTGAACTCACCAGGCTTCGATCCGATAATCGTGGCATTCGACCCATCAGCCCGAACGCCCGCAAAATTGCCGAGCAGCATCTCACTGACATCGGTGCATTCTGTAATCAGGAGTGCCAAAATATCCTGCCACAGGTCGCGCCAGCCACGCCCCCCGCGTCCGTAATCGTGGTACGGCAGAAAAGAGTTACCCATCAAACGCCGCAGCATGGGCTGCAAGGTTACCCATTGCAGCCAGCCATCGAACTGGGCATCATTTGTTTCAAAAAGCAACGTGGAAACTTTCTCCCGCCAAAACGATCTGGTTCTTCGAAGTTCTTCAGCAAACCTGGCTCCTGAGCCAAAGCGTTTCAACAATCCATTGGAGTTCTCACCATTCTCCGAAATACCCAAAATGAGGATATAGGATTTTTCTGCGCCCGGCGCCAATTCAACATCCCGGAAGCGGATCCCGCCGAGGGCTTCATAACCCTCGATCATTCCACCCGGAGCCTGTGTGACCGTTTTATTGGCAACGACGGCCTCGGGCCAATCCAGCGTGCCCCCTTCACCCACAAAGGATTCGATATCTGCAAAGAATCCAACCGGAGCCGTTCGATCTGCCTCTGTGCCTAACACGGCGTATGTGATCTGATTCAGAGTATGACCTCGTTCATCAAAGGAAAGCGTAGGATGAACAAGAACACCTTTCTGATGACAGGTTGTCCGGTGAAGCAGGGATGTGACATGCCTGTGGTCGCGCAGGTTGTCCGCTGAACGCCCGTAAATGGGAATGGCCGCAGTCGGTGTGAGCAGAAGAGGTCGATCTCCGCGATTTCTTAACGTGACACGCATGAGCTCAACGCATTCAGCGCCTATCGGGGCAAAACTGGTGACCTCCGCTTGCAAGCCAATGTCGGGGTGTTTGCGCTCAACGGTCTGCCAGAGAAAACCTGCGGTGAGAGTCACCTCGTCAGCAGACGGAGGCAGGCTTCGAGTAGTTTGTTCCGCACTGTTCCCGGTCGCAGACCAGACCTGTGTTTCATTGATCCGCAGCCAAAAGTTCCGGGCCGAACGGCTGTTATGCAGGTCCTCCACCGAAGCGGGCAGCAGCAGAAAGGTGTTCTGATCGGTTTTGGCATCGCCGTTAAACGCAGGCGTTACCGAGGACATCATGCCAGCTTCATTCACTAAGGGAAAGTAAAGGTAGCTGTTGCGATGAGGATTGGGCAGCTTGAAAGTGCCTTGTGCGTCGATGAATTCCCAACCAGTGGTCATATTTACATCCCAAAAAAGAATTTTATAACTTAGTTACCCGCACCCAATCAATCAATATCCTGGCATTGTCATCCTTGATCATTTGAACGGTCGATTCAGGCAAACCCAGATAAGGAAATTGAACCTTATTGACCGTGACGGGATAAGCGCCACCCAGCGCGCAATTGAGCAGCATAAACTTAGAGTTGTCGTATACCCACGGTCCAAATTGCTCCACCATCGCCCGCGTTACACGATAAGTCAGTTCTCCGTCGGTCTTGAACAGCAGGCAATCGACCATCCAGTCTACGGAATAAACATGCCAGGCCGTAGCATCCTCTTTCCCCGAAAAGTATTTTCTGTTGACAAGCGGCGTGTCTCCTGAGTAGCCGGGGCCATGCATTGCCACATTCGTCCAATCAGGTTCACCAACATTCTCCATGATATCGATCTCGCCATTCTCAGGCCAGGGTTTGGAAGATCCCATCGCCCAGAAAGCCGGCCACAAACCTGCACCAGCAGGAAGTTTCATGCGCGCTGCAATACTGCCGTAAGTAAATTCAACTTTGCCCAATGTATTGAGGCGCCCGGAGATAAAGTCGAAAGTCTTGCCTTCCGGCGTAACGAAGCCCGGGCAGTGACGCGGGTGGATCACCAGTACGCCGTTTGCTTCGCCGGCTGTGTGATCACTTTTTTCTATATAAATGGTCTCGGCTGAATCAACGTAGGCCTGCTGCTCATTATTGAAGATTGACCCGGTAATTTCCACATTCCATTTGGAACGATCAAGTGCATCCAAGGAAAAGTCATCGAAAAAGATGGTTTCGGATTCGTCGAGGCGAGGTGGTTCGTTGATTGAGGACATGGGACTCCACGACATAGGGTTTGAAAGACATAACTCATATGTAATCAGATCGCATTTTACGAAAATAAAAACATCACAATCGGATTCGGTCGACTCTCAGTAAATGCAGACAGATCCTCGCACTGCACCCGGCAAGTATACCAGTGGTTCAAAGCAGCGGTTCCCTTTACTCTTCCACCCTTGGCCTGGCGAGAGGTGTCTTCTTTAGTCCGTATCTGCTCCCCATTGATCTCGACAACGCGGTAGTAATCCTGTACTAATCCTGTACTAGTTCTGTACTGGTCCGGTGGTTCACCACCGCTGATAATTCGATCCAGGAAGCAACGATCCATCACTTCGGTTGCCGTGCACTGGGAGGTTCGCAGCTCCTAGTCGGAAGGCTCCTGCAAATCGTATCCACTTACCTCAAATTGCCATAGTTGTATAATAACCGAGTTGACGGACAGACGAACACATGAGAATCCTCATCGCCGATGACGAGTATCTGGTAAGAGCAAGCCTGATTAGCATGCTGGGGGAGCTTAACTTTTCCATGGATTCCATCCTGGAGGCAACTACGGGTGAAGAAATGGTCAATATTGTCCGGCAAAATCTCCCTGATCTTGCTTTCGTGGATATCCGCATGCCCCGGGGAAATGGACTGGAGGCGATCAAAGAGGCAAAGCTATTATCACCCCAAACCAAATGGTTCATTCTGACCGGTTTTCCTGAGTTTGATTATGCCCAGGAAGCGATTCGGCTGGGGGTATCCGGCTACTTGTTGAAACCGATCAGCCCAGAGGAATTGAAGAAAATCCTGGCGGACTTCACGGAAGAGAATAAAAAGCAGAAGACGGCCCAAAACAAGCAATTTGAACGAGAACTGATGGCGCTACTCTACGGCCTTACGTCTTTGGAGTTCGAGGGCCTGGAGAGTTTCGTCACGAGGGCCCATTTTACCGGTGCAATATTTTATTTTGATAGTTTTCTGCCGGAAAAAACAAGAGCGGAACGGCAATTTGCCTTCTGTCACATCGCTCAGGAGATCATCAATGAAAACCTGGGTCATCACAACCGGCTGGCGTTGATGGTACTGCCAAATGGCGAGCTGGCAACTGTGGGGGCCTGGGAACCAATGCAG
>DATGYJ010000348.1:0-3050 GCA_035298105.1 Anaerolineales bacterium
ATCGACCCTCCACCAAATGGGTTCGGTCAATTTTACCCCGTAGACTCCATTCCTTGAATTGCGAAAGTAAAACTGCCAGGAAGATGAGAGCACAGCCAAAAACCTGGATTGCGGCGAGTCGTTCGTCCAACAACAACCGCCCTGCAAGGACAGCAAAGACAGATTCCAGACTCAAGATCAGGGCGGCATCAGCCGGTGGCGTATGTCTCTGGGCCCAGATCTGAAGCGTGTAACATAAACCAAGTGCAAAGAAGGCCGTATACGAGATCGCGCCCAACAATGGAAGACTCAACGGTATGGATTTTTCCACAACCATACCAATTCCTAAGTTGAGCAGCCCACTCACCATCAGTTGTCCGACCGAAAAGGACATGGGCTCGAATTTAGAGGCGTATTTGCCAACCACAATGACATGCAGTGTCCAAAACAGTGCGCCGCCGAGTTCAATGACATCCCCGGCATGGACCTCAAGTCTGCCGCCTGTTGAAAGGAAGAAAGCCCCCATTCCTGCCAGTACCACCGCGACGACCGACATCCAATGAGCGCGCTCGCCCCATCCAAGGAAAAGCACTACAGGCACCAGGACTACGTACAGACCGGTGATAAATCCGGCATTTCCGGCGGTGGTATACACTACCCCCAGTTGTTGTAACGCACTGCCCACAAATAATACAAACCCGGCAACGAACATCCATTGATATTGTTCGCGGGACATCACATAGATTGGGCTTGAAGCGCGTCCTGTCCTCATCGCAAACGGCAAAACAACGACCGCCGCCAGCAGGTAGCGGGCACCGTTGAACAGGTACACGCTGCCCATTTGACCCGCGACGCGCTGGGCGACAAATGCCGAACCCCAGATGGCTGAAACAAGGAGAAGAGTTAAGTCTGCTTTGAGACGCATAGGATTGGCTTATAGTAGTAACGACTTTCCTGACACCGTCCGTCAGGACAGGTGTAGTCGTTCGTAATCACGAAAAAGCGACTGACTCACAGGACGCTCACCCGTACCGGGGAGGTCGCAGAGTCGCCACCACGAAGTTAGCTGTGCCATTCTACTCGAAGGGATGAGAATTGGAAGAGCGAATGATACCAGGGATACGAGTGCGGGACTTGCCAGTCCCTTTTAGCCTATTCGCTCCACTGGACTGCCAAGTCCAGTGCATACGGGATTTGTCAATCCCTCTGAGCGACCTGTCTGTGCTGGACCGTCAAATCCAGCATACTCTAACGAATCCGGGACTTGGCAGTCCCTCCAAGCAGACAAGCATACCCACGCATCGCCCTCCCTTCCAGGTGATAGAATTGGCGGAACTGACCCCGTCAGGTTACCATGTATAGCCCCGAAGAGATTCAAACTCAAAAAGATGAATTGCAAAAGGCAGTCTTAAACGCGCGTCCGTTTAAGCCGCTGTATGTCAAGCTGAAAGTCTTTTATGGGTGCAATCTCAAATGCGAAATGTGCAATCATTGGCGCGAGACACGTGACCCCCCGATTTCATCCGATCGCTTCAAGGAAGTTCTGAATGAGTTGGCAGAACTGGGCACAAAGAAGCTCCATTTCTCCGGGGGAGAACCCATGCTCAGACCTCAGGTCCCTGATCTGGTGGAACAGGCCTCGACGTTGGGGATCAAAGTCACGATGACGACAAATGGGACGCTGATTGACAAAGCCAAAGCCAAGCGCCTGGTTGAAGGCGGATTGCGGGGCGTGAATATCTCCATTGATTCCCCGAGCCGCAAAATGCATGAAAAGATCAGGGGCGTCGAGGGTTCCTTCAAAGCGACCACGAAGTCGGTCGAGTTGTTCTGCCGCTACAAGCATAAAGGGAAATTATCCATTCGTATCAATACTGTTGTCAGCCGCACAAATTACCAGACTCTGGAAACACTGCCTGATCTGGCATACAAGCTCGGCGCGGACGGGATCAATCTCATCCCGGTCGACGATCATTGCGGCGAAATCCTGTCCATGCGGAAAAAAGATATTGCCCTGTTTAACGAAGAGATTGCGCCGAAAATCGCGGAACGGGCTCTCGCATTGGGGCTGATCGTTTCAGATGAAGATGCATTCCCCTTTGGGCGCACCGACTCCGAGGTCCGGTTGGGACGCGCCGGAAGATACGCCTTTGGCTATTATGATAAGCATCCATGTTACGCACCCTGGACGCATAGTTTGATCGACTTCAATGGCAGCGTGTATGTCTGCTGCATGACCCGTGAACGCATCCCACCCCTTGGCAATCTCAAGACCCAATCCTTCAAGGAGATTTGGGAAGGAGCGGCGTATCGCCAAATCCGTTTAAAGATGCATCCGCCTGCATTAGCAGCCTGCCGGCGATGCGATGATTTTATTGAACAGAACAAAACTATTTGGGAGACAATTGGGCCATATTAAATCATCCGCTAATCACCACAAATAAGCGTTTATTCGCGAGGATTAGCGGAAAAACTAGCTCAAATCAGAAAACATATCCGCGCTGTCATCCTCATCCCCTATGCTGGCACGCTGGAACGTATCGAGTTCGGCGGCAGTAAAGATTGTGGCAGCAATGGGCAAAGCAATCGGCTGGTCAAGGCCCTGCTGGCAGGCGAGACACACCCGGCCTTCACGAGTCTGATTGGTATGTTCGTCGCAATAACCACGCCCACATTTTATGCAAGTCCCCAGGGCTGGATTTTCACACCGATGTGGCACAAGATACCCGATGATCATTTCGCATTGCTCGGCCATGTTCACCTTATAATGAAACTATGAAAATTGCATTTCTCTCAGAAAAGTATACACCAGACATCGGCGGGCTGGCAATCTCAGCAGAGCGGATCACACGTTTGCTTGGATCTGCCGGACACAACGTCCAGGTCTTCGCACCAACGCTGAACCTGCCCCTCTCCACAAAGCGGACTCTCACCTCAGGTGGGGTCACCATTACGCGTTTCGGCGCACACAGACGTGTGGATGATACACTCCTGCATTGGTTCGAACTCATTGCAGAGGAACACAGACGCGATCCATTTGACGTGCTCCACGCATATTTCCTGACTCAGGC
>DATGYJ010000349.1:0-8057 GCA_035298105.1 Anaerolineales bacterium
GCCACATCGTCGGCGTGTAAGAAACGAGTTGAGGAAGCTGCCTCGAGCGCCTTACGCATTCGCCACAAGGCGTGACGGAGGTTGTCCCTAGCTGTCTCCTCTAGTGAGTCAGGCCACAAGAGTCCTGCCAATTTTTCGCGCCGATGGGAGGTGCCGGCACTCAAGATTAGATAGGCAAACAGGGATTGGGCCGGACGCGAGGCAATATTAATGACCCTCTTGCCATCTCGCACTTCAAACTTTCCCAGCAGGTGAACTTCCAGCACAGCGACCTTAACCAATAAGTAGGGCAAAGTATAGCAGGTCCGACTGGTAAATACAATTGACATGAAAAGAGGACTTGTTCGCATGAACAAGTCCTCTTCTGAGGGGCTGAATCAGCCTGGTGCTAGGGGCAGGAAACCTTTGGATTCCAATCCTCGAGGATGCCCGAGGGATTATTCTTCCAAACCCAAGCGTGCAGCACATACACGGGAAGATTGTCGTCTTCATCCAGATGCAAACTCATTCCCTTTAGCTTTGGCGGTTCGGTGTTGCCAGCCGCCTCCCATTTATCTTGCGGGACGATGTATTCCACTGCACCCAACTCAAGTGTTCCATTGGGGCCGGGCGCATAAACCATCGCTTCCGGATGGAGCAAATCGAGCTGAGTATCGAGGGCATTCGCATCGATATAGTGGAATCCCATGCCGCCAACACCCGGGTTATTAAAGCAACTATCCAATCCAGGGACGAGATCATAGCCTGCAGCCCGGGCTGCTTCAGGACGATGGAACCTGGCAGTCGCCGCCCGGATTTTGGCAAAATCGGTTTGGGTCAGAAAGCTGCGGTTGGCAGCGATCAAAGCCAGAGCCAGAGGTATGATCGCGCCTGCGATGACGAAGAGTCTGCGTTTCATTCATTCTCCTTACTGATAAAAGTACGGGTCGAGCACACTGACCGGAGTGATGGAATCCACCGGCAGGTTGCTGCGCTTTGCCGCAGTACGGATCGCCTCGGGCGAAGGAGCATCATAGATGCAATAAGTCTTTTTCTTATCGGGGGTGACATAGGAATGGACCCAGGTGACTCCATCCACGGAATTATTGCCTACTACCGTCAGGCAGACTTGTGCGCCTTCATCAGTCATCGGAATGGCCAGCCCATCAGGAAATGTCCGTTCAACAAGGTAACGTGCCATGATATTTTTCTCCTTTTATTTTTATTCAAATTACGATCAATAGGACGCGCGTCAAAGATGTACACACTATACGGGAAACATGCTGGAATGTCGTCCGGGAAAACTCTACATCCCACCCCTACAATTTTTAGATCACTCTCACTTCAGGCTGCTGTCCGCTGAGGCTAGCCTGCCTGGAGTATGTAAGACCTCTGATGAAATTACACAAGACCCATGGTTAATTAAGATTGCCAATAGGATAGCCAGGCCACTAAGCACAGCCATCGGCAAAGACACTCGCTTGCGATTCCCGAGAGCCTCACGCTGTAGTCTTCTCTTTGCCGCATAACGCATCGCATCCTTGCGGCGCTCGGCCGCATAAGCCGCGGCATTGTCTAAATCGCTGGGAAACATTTTTTCTCCTTGACTGGCAGGAGTTGGTTGAACTGCCAATCTATTCTGTTTTACAAAAGGGTTTCGCCCGGGCCACCGTCCGCATCTGCGCGGCTCGTCGAGTTGGTGGCAAGAGCATGAAAGCGATGACGCGCGTCGAACAAGCGCCCACTATACAAGATATGCAATTGAAAGTCATCGGGGGAAACTCTACATCCCACCCCTACAAATTGAATCTTCAGCCCCCTTTAACTGACTTGCCCTTGCGGAACTACTCTGGTAAGCCGCCACTTTTCCCTAACCCCTTTTCTACTGCCCAGGTTGCGATCTGCACGCGGGAGGCGCAGCCAAGTTTGTGGAGGATACGCGTAACGTAAGTCTCCACTGTCTTTACGCCAACAGTCATCGCTTCTGCAATCTCACGATTGGATTTCCCTCGCGCAATTAAGGAGGCCACCTCGCGCTCTCGCACAGTCAGGCCACTGAATTTTTCTTTCTCCAGCTGCTGCGAAACTGGGTTCCCCAGCTTCTGTTGTAGGAAGTTTATGGCAGGCCGCGCTCCCAGCTGTTGAAAGATTTCCAATGCCGCCCATTGAGCAGCCGGGTCACCATCAGCCAGGGCCAGTGCCTGTTCATATGGACAACCGAGCCGCTCCCACTCCCGGGCAGCTGCGCGCCAATCACCTCTCATTTGGAGAGCAAAGGGCTGCGCTACTTTGTCCGGCAATGCGTCGAGCGCATCTGCGTGCCACAGCCAAAAGGAAAGTTCACCTAACTCCCAGGGATCCTGGTCTCTAAGGGCTAGCTGATAGGCAATGTGAACCTCAGCTATAACCTGTTTCATTTCACCGCGCCACCACGCTGCTTCAGCCCGAGCCGTTGCGACTGGACCGATGCGCTGAAGTTCACCTGTAGAGAGCGCACGCTCGCGCGCTTCGTCAAGCACAGGTTGACTATCCGGGTCACCTCGGCGTACCCGCAAGCGGCCCAGAGTAGTCAACGCAGGAATTCGTGCGATCGCGGCCGCACGCGGGTTGTTTAACACAGCCAGGGCATCCTCTCCAGCTTCTATCCAGCGGCCCTGCTCTAAATTGGCGCGCGCCCGCCAGCCCATCTGATAGAGACTCCATGAGTCTAGATCGCGTTCGATGCAATAATCAATCCCATCGTTCAGATAATGCATCGCCGTGTCATAATCGCGTATTCTGACAGATTCACTCCCCAGGTTGGTATAGGCCCGGGCCGCGTGTTCGTGCAGTTCATGGGTTTGGGCAAGCTGCAGGCTTCGTTCCAACTTAGCCCAGCCGGATTCGGCCTTACCTGCAACAATTTCCGCCGTACCAACGTTGTTGAGTGCATGGCTAAGAATTTCAGGGTCATCCAACTCTTCAGCAAGTCCAATGGCCTGATTGCCCCAATGCAAAGCTTCAGGAGCTTCATTGGACAACATGTGCAATTGTGCCCGGTTACTATAGGCCATTGCCAGTTCAGCTCCTGGCGGGAGTGTTTCCAATAAAGTAATGGCTTCGCCTGCATAACGTTCAGCTGGAGCGCGCTGACCCAAAAACCAGTGAAGGCGCGAAAGCCAGCGCAGGTTATTGCCCTCCTGTCTGGGAGAACGAATCTGCCGCCAGATCTCAAGAGCTTCCAGGCGGGCCCCCACCGCCTCACTGATCTGGCTCGTCACATAGCACTCATACGCCCGGTTTTCAAGGAGCCTGGCATGCTCAGCCAGGTCAAGTTGATCTGCGTAATGGAGGGCAGTTTGGTAATGCGCCGCAGCTTCCAGATGCGCGGCGACCCTGGCCGCCTGTCTGGCCGCCTCAGGAGCGAAACGCAATACTGCCTCACCCTCTCCTGCCAGTGCCGCATGGTGCACCAGTCGTGAGAGTTGTACCTTATCTTCGCCGCGTTCCCGAAGCGCCTTGAGCACCTCTCGGTGTAGGGCCTGGCGCCGGGAAGTCGATAGAGAATCTTCCAGCGCCCGGCGAGCGAGCTCATGGCGGAAAGACAGCGAGTTGCCATCCGTCCGTAACATGCCGCGCTCCACACACTCCTCAAGCGCGGCTGGCAATGATAAGAGAATGGATTTCAGCAACCAGGTCTCGACCCGGCCCGGCACTACACAGGCAGCGTCCAGCACTGCGCGAGCCGCTGGCGAGAGCCGGGCAGCCCGCGCCAACACAGCATCGCGAACTGTGGCAGGCACGCTCGTGCCCTCGCTTTCCAATACTTCGGTGACAAAGAATGGATTGCCACCCGTAGTTGCATAGAGATCGTCCGCTTGTTCATCCTGTTTGGTTGCCCGCGCCAGTTCCAGCACCGAGGCTTGCGAAAGAGAGGATAATGCCAGTCGCAGGGTTGCTGAGCGCGGCAGTTCGCCCAGCACAAGCCGCAAGGGATGGCTGGCGCTCAGGTCGTCATCACGATAGCTTAGAATGAGCAATGATTTCGTAAGCTGAATCCTCCGGCCCAGAAACTTGATCAGATCCAGCGTAGCTTCGTCAGCCCAGTGAACATCTTCGAAGACCAGGATGCCCGGCAACCGCTGCATTTCGACGAGACAGGCAGAAAATATCGAGAGCTGATTTGCCTCTGAATGGAGAAGCGCAGGCAGCTCACCCTTTAGTTGGGTGGCAATATCATGCAATGGCCCAAGCGGACGGGGAGTAAAGAGAGAGTCGCACGCGCCCCATAAAATACGGACGGAATCAGCCTGAGCGCTGGTGAAATGGTCTATCAGCGAGGTCTTCCCGATGCCCGCCTCGCCGCTCACCAGTACCACACGACCGTGACCTGCCATTGCTTCCTGCAGTGTTAGGCCGAGTTGCTGCAAATACGACTCGCGTTCCAATAATTTCATCATGAATGCTGACCGGCGTCCCTGACCGCTGAAGCTAACCCCTTTTCCATTGCCCAGGTAGCAACCTGGACCCGCGAGTCGAAGCGCAGCTTGTTGAGGATGCGCGTCACATATGTCTCGATAGTTTTCACTCCCACGGTCATCGCTTCTGCAATCTCACGATTCGATTTACCCTGGGCAATCAGGGCGGCTACTTCCTTTTCGCGCGTGGTCAACCCGCCAAATTTTTCCTTTTCTGTACCCGCCGCTTCCGATGAAGACTTGACTTCAGATAAAGCATAAGCGATGACTTCTTCAAGCTGCCTGGCCGCCCCTGCTGCCCACAGCGCCGCGAACTCATCCTCACCGAGAACAGACCGCAGTGCGGAAAGCATACAGGTATATTCAGGTTGATCGGCCGGGTCTATCACTGACCCGATCGGTGCACGTAAAGCTTCCGCATGCCCAAAGATTTCCACCGCTTCCTGAAATTGGGATTGTGCATATTTTGCCTCTGCCAGTTTTTCCAGACACCAGGCGATACCCCCTCTGTCACTGATCTCCATTCGAATGGCTAGACTCTCGCCCAGGATCTCGCTCATGCGTTTGAAATTGCGCTGTCTGAGTGCTACCCATCCCAATGAACCAAGTAACGTCCCTGTTCCCCATTTATCGCCATGCACACGGGTCAGACTTAGACCCTGTTCAAGGAGCGAGATTGCCCGCGCATATTGTCCCTGCCGCACAGCCGCTTCTCCCAGACCCGAGAACGCGAAAGCCAGTCTCGTCTGGTCTCCCACTTGTTGCGCCAGGCGTAGAAATTCTTCCAGGTGACTCTTGGCGTGTTCATAATCTCCTGTGCGCATGGCTGCCCAGCCAAACTGCATATGGATCTGGCTAATACCCCAGGGATTGTTTAGCTCTTTGTATATTTCCAGAGCCTCCTGAAATAACCTGGGAGCGCTCTCATAATCGCCTTCTTCGGTAGCCAGTTCGCCCAGAAGGTCAAGTGCAAATGCTGCTCCGGCCCTCCCCGTCTCGCCAAGTTCGCGCCAGATGGATAGCGCCTGCTCCGCCATGGGACGCATGGCAGGATAGTCACTCTGCAGATAAGCCAAATTGGCCGTGAGGTTTAAGGCATGGGCATGGGTAATGGTACGTTCCTGCGGGCCGGCTTGTGAAAGCGCGGCGGACAAATGCATGCGACCTTCACTCAGGTAGCCATGTAATCTCCAGAAGCGTCCGCACAATACAGCCAGCCGCAAACCTGATAACGCTTTCGCAGCCGCGGCGTTGGACCATTCCAATGCGGCCCGCAGGTTATCATGTTCAGCTTCATACCAATCCAGCCATTCCACTTGCTCGGGACCATTTAGATCAGGTTCTGCTTTCTTTGCCTGCTGGAGGAAATAATTCAAATGATGGTCTCTGGATTCAGCGATCTGACCTGACTCCGCTAATTTCTCAAGAGCATATTGGCGGATCGTTTCGAGCAGATGGTAGCGCGTCTCTCCATCCTCGGGCTTGTCCGCCATCACCAGGCTTTTATCCACCAGACGGGATAACGCGTCTAGTACATCAGCAGATTCGATTTCCTCGCCCGCACAGACTGACTCTGCGGCATTCAACGTCGCGCCGCCTGCAAAGACCGAGAGACGCTGCAATACCTTTTGCTCCTGAGTGGAAAGGAGAGCATAACTCCAATCGAGGGTGGAGGCCAGTGTCTGTTGCCGGAGCGGCGCCGTCCGACTGCCACCTGTCAACAGGTGGAAGCGGTCATCTAACCTCTGAGCGATTTGCTGAACCGACAGGCTGCGCACCCGCGCTGCCGCCAACTCAATCGCCAGCGGCATTCCATCCAGGTGGCGGCAAATCTCAGCCACCCATACGCCGTTCTCGGCCGTCAATTGAAAATCCGGTGAGGTTGCCATTGCCCGCACCGTAAACAATTGAACCGATTCTGATTCTTCGTAGAGCTTCAGGGCCTCGGCCGCGCTGGCCGGGTTGGTCCAGGGTTGTTGAGCCGGCATGGAAAGGGGAGGTACCGTCCAGGCAACTTCACCGGTAATTCCCAGTGCTTCCCGGCTCGTGGCAAGAATTTTCAGATCGGGACATTTCTGTAGCAGCGTTTCTGCAAATTGGGCGCAGGTCGAGATCAGGTGCTCGCAATTGTCAAGCACAAGCAGGGTCTGACGGGGCAGCAAATAATCTACCAGAGCTTCCATCAATGACCGCCCCGACCCTTCGCGAATATTCAGGTTCGAGGCAACTGCCTGAGGCACGAGATTAGCATCAAAGAGCGAAGCCAGCTCTGTGAGCCAGACACCCTCCTGAAATGCCCCGCTCAGTTCCTGCGCAACCTTTAGGCCAAGCCGGGTCTTGCCACAACCGCCGGGACCTGTGAGCGTGACCAGGCGATTCACTGCCAGTAACTGCCGGATTTCGCGAATCTCCTGTTCCCGCCCGATGAAGGTACTCAACAGCGCCGGCAGGTTACCGAAAGAAGCTTTATTTTTCATCGCTTTCATAGATAATTCACTCTGGCGTTCATTGAACAGATGAGGGACGTCACAGTAATAATGTACGGATAACAGGTAGTGATCGGATTTCTGGTTCCATACGCAATATTCCGAAAGCCGGCGAAAAGTATAGCATTTTCGTCTAGCAGAGACAATTGATTGGAGGTCATGCCTCATGGCTTTCTCGAGAACGAAGATGAGTCCGCGATTGATTGCGAACCCCCAGAAGACATCATGCCCAAAGGGTATTTGCCCAAGTTCGCGGACAAAATGAAGGCTCGCCCGGAGAATGTACTCTCCTCTGATCCGGCTGCCTCGCTCCTTTCATGCGGATCTCGCGGTGATCCTGGCGTAATCCTGTACTAATCCTGTACTGATCCTGTACTCCTATCCCGGTACTCTTTCCTGGCAGCCATTGGACTGTATTGCATTGAGAAGCGTGCGACCCCGGAGCAGGGTCTCGTTTCAAGTTCACCCCCCTTCCTGTCTTATGACGCTGGCGGTTCATGTTTTGTGCCCGGTCCCGGTCTACTTCCCTGGCACCCTTGCAGGACTCAGAAAGAGGATCTTCTCAAGCGACCAGGAGAAGAGGGCGCGCTAAAAAGCTGTTAGCAAATCTGCTCCCTGCGCCGCGGACGGCGGCGTGAGCGTATTGGATCTTGTCAAGCGACTAGGAGAAGACCATAGGTCAGGCCTATCTCACGCCCATTTCCGCCGCTAGTACCGGCTCTCGGTTATACTGGCGGAGAAACCCTATCACCAGGGAAGCAACCATGGGAAACAAACTTTGCCCAAAAGTCATTTTGGAAGGCACCCGCCTGACCTTTAAAACAGAAATTGCCTTTGAACTGAATGAACACCCGCGCGTCGTAGGTCCGCGTAAGTACCGCTATCACTCGCCGCTGATCTCGGCGGAGTGGTGCACATTTACCAACTATCCCTGGGGGCGCGGACCGATCAACTTCGAGCCGCAGGAAGAGCCATTGGCAATAGAAACCTACGCCACCTGGGCGCGCATGTTCGAGCTGCAAAAATATTATTCGTGGATCGTGGACCGTTTCCACATTTCCACGCAGGCCTATCAGAAGCAAACCTATGACAAGGAATATGACTTTCGCTGGCTGGAGGACAGGTTGCTGCCCTT
>DATGYJ010000350.1:0-22595 GCA_035298105.1 Anaerolineales bacterium
GGAGTGCCGCCTGGAAATCACCGGACCCGCGCGCATTGATATGACACTGGACGCAGGCCAGACCGACATGCTTGCCGGTGATCTTGAACGAAAAGACATTGTGATCGAAGTTTTTCCCAAAGCGGTCCACACCGTCATGGCAATCGAGACAGGCCGAACCAAAGGACAATGTGTGCGCAGTCATGAATGCTGAGTCGATTTGACGGTGACAGTTGTCGCAGGAGTCCAAAGCGAAGGTTCTGATATCCCCTTGATGACAGTCTTTACAAATGAACGGTTTGCGAGCAGCGGTTAGCTGGTGGCCCTTTAATGAGAATCCCACCACCTCGTGCGGGAAGGAGGCGTCCTCCATCACGGTGAGTTGGGCAGTCGCCCCGCGGTGTTCAGGGTGGCAATGACGACAGCCGAGCCTGGGATCATCGTGCAGTAAGGTCCCATGCATTGTTGCCACATTCCTCATCTGTGCAGCAATATCGCTATGGCAAACCGTGCAACGATCTGCCATCGTGGCAGCTTCCCATGGTGCAGTGTGACAGGCCTGGCAATCCCCACCGGTCTCCGCATGAGAGGTTACGCCGCCCAGGGATCTGGCGCCCTGTGTACTCAAAGGTCCCGGACTATACATCATGCTCCCGCGCGCATATGCATAGCCGGCGATCACCAGCGCGGTGATCAGCGCAGCGAGGAGGCCTGTGCCCGATAAACAGCCTAGACGGTTGTTTCGCATTCTCCCTCCAGGTCTATTTCAAGAAAGTGGCGTAATACAATGCCGCGCCGATATGGACAAAGGCGGACACGAACAACGCCATGCCGATGGGAATATGGATGGTATGCCAGAGCGCCATCAGCCGGCGCGCCTGCTTGAGGGCCTCCTGAGAAAGCGTGCCTTCGATTTCGAGTCCATCCATTGTGCGCGGGATGCGCGTGAAGATGTAGCGTCCAACGAATCCGCTGACGACAATGATGACCGTGAATAGCGTGGTCACTCCGGCGATACCGTTGAATTTCCAGGAGGTATGCAGCAGGACCATATAGGGTCCAACCAGCCCCGTAAAGATATGAAACTGCAGCCAATTGGACATTCGCCCCCATTTCACGCTCCGGCTTCTTTTCCGCAGACTATACAGGGTCTCGGTCATGAGCATGAAAATAAAACCGACGATCCCGATACTGTGACCAAAAAATTCTCTGGCAGGCGGAATCTCACGCGTAAAAATAAGGACCAGGCCATATAGCCCCGTAATCAGGATCATTGCCAGAAATGCGGACCAGAGTTCTCTACTTCCACGCAGCATGTGCCCTCCCGAAACTCCCTCTCCCGAACTAACCTAATTTATCCCTGCCCAAAACTCAGCGATCACCTCACCTACCCTGGCATCCGGTGCCAGCAACCGCGCCCGGATCGGGGTAATATCCATATCCTCGGAAATGATCTTCTCCAGCGGAAACGAAAGTTTCTGGTCCCCGATCACGATCGCGCCGAGTAACGTTTTCTCCCCGACCAGCAAACGTAAGCGGTTTACTTCGAAACCTGTTTGAGCCACCATCGCATCCGGCAGCTGCCGCCATGCCTCACTGTCGCCGCGTGCAATCCCGACCAGGTCATCATCACGGCCGCGGCCGACCATGCCAATGATGGTGGTGGTCAAGCCGGCCAGCCGCGTGACATTGAATGGCTTCGACTTGAGATAAGCCGTTTTCTTCCCGGACATATTCAGGCCGGCGGTAAAGCCCTGTTGGCGTGCGGGCGTCCATAAGCTATCGAGAACGGATCGTCCGCTCATGGGGTCATAGACTTGCGCGACATCTCCCGCCGCGAAAATGTCGGGGTCATTGGTCTGTAAATACTCATTCACCAGCACGCCGCGATCGACAGCCAGGTCAGCTTGCTTCGCCAAATCGAGGCGCGGTCGGATCCCGATGGCATAGGCAACCAGTTCACACTTCAGCATCTGTCCATTCAGGAGATGCACGCCCGTGACTCTGCCATTCTTACCGGTCACCTCGATGACTTCGGCATGATGGTGCAACGTGACACCCTCTTCATGCAAGCGCTGCTCGACAATCTGCGATTCCTGCTGGTCGAGGACATTGCTCCAATAACGGTCCCCGCGTAACAAATAATGGACTTTCATGCCCCGAGAAAGGAGCCCTTCTACCAACTCAAGGGCAGTGATCCCCCCGCCTACCACAACAGCCGTCTTACGGCGCCGCGCAGATTTCAGAATATGTTTTGCGTCCTGCATGTGATCGAGCTTTAGGGCGCCCTGGAGGTTCGCTCCGGGAACTTCCAGAGGCAGCGCTTGCGCACCCACCGCGATCAATAAACGATCGTAGGCTACCGTTGCTCCGTTCTCTAATTCCAAGCCATGTTCAGCACGCGCAATCTTCGTGACCCGCTGTTTGATATAGCGGAAATTCAGCTTACGCAGTTCCTCGGCCGTGCGTGGGAACAAGGCCTTGTCATGCAGCTCGCCTGTCAGGTAATAGGCCAGTCCGGGGCGGGAATAGAATCCATACGGGTCATCCCCGATCAGCGTAATCTCGCCGGTCGTATCTATGGAGCGCAGCGCTTCAATCGCCGCGATCCCAGCTACGCCAGACCCGATCAGGACATACTTCATTTTTCCCCCTTGGCGAATAGGTCGGTCTGGGCAAAGCGCAGCACGCCGCGGGGACAACGCTCTACGCACTCGCCGCACGTGAGACATTGGCTGTGTATCACGGGCTCCCCGCGCCAGGCATGGGCACGCACATCGATGCCGATGGGACAGTTATAAGTACAAATTCCGCACTGCACGCAGCGCGCCGGATCAGGTACCACCTGCCCCGAGGCGAGAACCGTGTGCTTATCTATATCTCGCTTGAAAAGTCTGAGAAATGACATGTTTTTAATAACCGCTCAATGGAAAGAAGATTTCCGCTTTTGGAATCATTATAGACTTTTGCGATATGACAAAAGTCATCATTATGTCATGAATTTCCTCTAATTCCCCCAAATATGCATTTGAACTTCAAATAATTATGGCTCTCCCGTTTTGCGCGGCATGAGACTGTGAAGAATCATTTCTTCCCTGGCATACTGACGCCGTGCGCCAGCACAGGTGCCGCCCCTGATTTGCCTGGCAAATCAGGCACACCCACCTGCACTGCGCTCCGGCGCACACTTGCCCCGGGTGCAAGTGCCGGGGAGTGTGTCCTGGCGTCCGGTGCCAGGGGGTGTGCCGCGAATTTACCCTGCGGGCACGATGTCGCCAATTTTCGCGAATTGGTTAATAAGTTCGTGTGAATTCGCGGGATTCGCGGCTGAGGTTTTGGACTTTCCCGTTAAAAACGGCAGACCCATTATTATGTAACTACTTGACAGTTGGTTTCAAAAGTAATCCGTTGGTCGACTGCGCAGCGTGCGGTGCTCTCCCGCCGTACACTTGCACCTGGCGCACACTCCCTGGCACCGCCCGCCAGGGCAGGTGTGCCCCGGGTGCAAGTGCCGGGGAGCGCAGGTATCGAGACCAATAAGTAACCCGTAAATGAAAGATTACATGAAATGTTGTGGTCTCGATACGCTCCTCGAAGAGCACTCGTCGTTACTCGACCAACGGCCACTGGTTGAAATTTGTAACTGTCAGGTGGCTGAACTGAACTTCAAAGCATTGTTTTAATATTTTGGGAATTTGTGGGGGGAGGGTTAAAAAAAACAGAGTTGCCTCACGGCAACTCTGTTGGGTTCGCAAAACTAAAGCCAGGGGGGCAAGCCAACCGGCTGAGTCTTACGAGACGGGCACCACATTTGCGGCTTGCAATCCCTTGGGGCCTTCCTCAACGGAAAATTCAACTTTCTGGTCAGCTTCCAACTTGCGATAACCGTCAGATTGGATAGCGGTGAAGTGAACGAACACATCCTCACCACCCTCGCGACCGATGAAGCCATAGCCTTTGGTGGCATTGAACCACTTGACGGTGCCAACATAACGTTCTGACATCTTACATTTCTCCTGCTGAGACTTAAATTTTATGCCCGTCACCTTACGCTTTCACAGGCGAAACGGGCACAACGCAGGCAAGATTATCATGTCTATTTGGCAATGTCAAGACCGCCTGTAACTTGCAATCTTTTTGTAAGCTATGGCATAGCGGGACGTGAAATGGACCCACGGTGGTGACCACCTGACGTGCAAGATGCCCGTGCGGATCACGGTCCGCAGCCCTTCCGGACCTTCGAATTCCTCCAAAGCCAGCAGCGAACGCCCCAGCTCGAAGGCTGCATGGGCGTCCGAGCCAACCGTCCCCGCCACGTTATGCTTTTCCGCAAACTGGCGGGCTGCCCGGTTGAAGCGCGGCCGCATACAGCGTGAGTTGTAGACTTCGATCGCATCCACCTGCGGCAGGATTGCGAGCAGATCAGCCTCCCGCCAGCCGCCTCTGCGCCACTCGTCAAAGGGGTGCGAAACACTGATGAAGGCGCCCTGATCCTTCAAACGGCGGAGGGTCTCTCCCGGCGTAAGCCCCTTGGGGATCTCCTCCCTCACAAACGCAGCCAGGATCTCACCCTGCGTGGTCATGATCTCCTCCCCCACGATGACCAGATCCGAGTCCAGGGCTTGAGCCGCCCGGGCGCCGGCAATTGTATTATGGTCCGTCACCACGACACGGTCGATCCCTTTGCGGCGGCAGGCAGTCACTAAATCTGCCGGGCGCACCAAGGAATCCTTCGAGGCATTCGTATGGCAGTGGAATTCAATCAGGAGAGTCATCGTAACAAAAATGTAATTTATACAACTTGACAAAGGGGGGTTAAGTTATATACTAATTTTATGGAGGAGGCAAACGGAGTGGAGTATTAGCGCAGCTATCATCGTGGTCATATGATAAACCCAGATATTGTTATTTTCATTGATTTTTTTAACAAGACCATGGACAGGCTAGTCCCTGCCATCTGCATAGCCGCATTAATCATAGCAATTCTTTCCTATACACGCAAGCGGATCCAAAAAGACGGGTTGGGCAAAGCGATTTACCTGGGCGTCCTGGCAGGCATCGAGCTCCTCCTCCTGGTGCTGGTCATCGATTATCTTCCCAAACTCACTTCAAAAGTTATTCATAATTTTATCAGCCCGGTCACCCTGCGCTGGGCGCTCTTGTACCTCTTGGCGATTGCCTGGATATATCCCCGCACGCGCAAGAACAGCGGCCGGCGCGGCTTATACTCGATCCTGATTCTGATGACGACCCTCCTGCTGGGCTGGGGATATGACCGCTGGATCGGGATCCTGTTCATCTCGCTCCCCGTCCTGTTTATCTTTATCTTTGTGGTGGACAGAGTTGCCCAGATCATCCTACCGTCCTCAAACCCGGAAGATAAGAACGAAAGAAAACAGAAGACGCGGGTATTCGTTAACTATTTGCTTGGAATCCAATATCCATTCAGAGTCGCAAGCACAAAAGCCGGCCGCGGGTTCGATGAAAGGATCGCCGGAGATCCCAACAGCGATGACGGCCAGCCTGGTCTGGTCTGGACCTGGCCGCATCAAGTGGCAGGGATATCCAAGGGGATTGAATTCAACCGGGTGGATGGACCCGGAACCATCTACACCAGGATGTACGAAACTCCGGTTGCCCTGGTCGATTTGCGGACCCACATGCGAACCAGGGAGGTCGAGGCGGTCACCAGTGATGGGATGCAGGTAACTGCTGTCGTATTTATGGCCTTCGCCATTGACAGGGGAATTTGGCCCAAGACAGAGTGGTCGAAAGCACAATTTTCAAGGATGAAATATCTGTTTGGAGGCAATACAGAACTCGATTATCTCCAGGGCAGTTATCCTTATTCATCGGCCCGGGTCCGCAAGGCGATCAACACGGTCGGCATTAATACCAACCTCCAGGATGGGGAAAGACCGGAAATCTATTGGGACGAATGGATCATCAAACTGGTTGAGCAGGCTGCACGCGAAGTGTTGGCAGAACGCAGCCTGGATGAGCTCTGGCGCCCGCGCAAGGACGGGCCGGGCGTCAGTGCCTTCGATGAAATGGCAGTCGTGCTTCGGCAGCAGGTGGCTCCCCGCCTGGCAGAGATTGGCGTCCAGCTGTCTGGGGTGCGCATTGTGAACTATAAATTCGATCCAGAGAGTCCTGTTGTCAAACAAAACATAAAAACCTGGAGCACGTTTTGGGAGCAGCAGATCACCGAGGCGCACGCCGACGCCGAAGCGATTTACCGGGAGGAGATCGAAAAGGCCCATGCCTTTTCAAAATCGGTCCTGCTGGATGCGATTGCAGAAAGTGTTAATGCTGCACGAGTGATCAGCAACGAACTGCCGCGGCACGTCATCGCTCAATACTACGTTCATGCTCTGGAAGAATACATTAAGCAGCAGCCTGGGGTCGATAGTGCCGAATCGAAAAAGCGCGTGGATGATATCAAGGGCTTCCTGCTTTACAACCGCACGGAGGCAAACGAATGACGGCCTCGGATTCCCTCCCAGACCCAAAGACATGGCCACGGCGGTATTCGGCCTCTGAAAGCCGCTGGAAAGACCTGCAGAGAACTGGCTCCTTCCTGATCCCGATCGTCGGTCTGGTATTTCTGGCAGTCATGTATGTCGTCGCCGGATATGAATTGATCCATATGGAAGCCTGGGTTCCTGAAGATCTCAACCGGTTTTCATTTGCTTTTTATGTTCTCCGGCTCACACTTGTAATTTTTGCGCCCCTGATTGCAGCGGCGGTAGGTCTGATCTTTATCTTCAAACAAGCCGCCTCCTTCATGCGCAGCTTTTACCAGACAAAGGAAGATGAAAAAATCGGGCCTCTGATCCAGCGCAGATTATTGGGAGTAATGCCCGTACCACCGCCTCTCGATCTTGTATTCAAGTATCCCTTTGTCGTCATCCGGGAGCCCTCCCTGGCAGAGACCCATTGGTCCCGCTGGCTCGGGGGTCCGGCTACCCTGGTCATTTATGATGGCATCGCAGTCTATCTGGAGCGTGGGAACCAGTTTTCACGCGTGGTAGGACCCGGCGCACCGATGTCTTTCCTCGAGCAGCATGAACGGATCAAGGAAGTGGTCGATCTCCGGCCTCAGACCAAAAGTGACCTCCTTACCCTGTGGACGAAAGATGGTATTCTGATCAAGTTCACCATCTGGGCGGAGTGCCAGATTGACGCTTCCCCCGAAGCGGTGGCTCAATCGTCCAAATTCATGTTTCCGTTTGACGCTCTGGCGGTGAAGACGGCAGTCGAACGTATGGCCGTCAGAACAAAGCCAAATGGGGAGCTTTACCAGGCCCCCTGGCTGGAAGGCGCCTGGGGCACCCTTACGGGAACGATCAATGCCTACGTGGCCGGTCACACCCTGGATGAATTACTATTTCTGGCGCCCCAGGCCGATCGAAGTGTGAACATGGGGCGGACAGGCAATGGCGCGCCCGAGGACATCGAACAAATCCTTGCCCGCAAGCTCAGAGAAGAGCTCGACAAAACCAAAAGAAGCCTGGCTCAAAATGGCGTCAAGGTCCTGGCGATCCAGATCACCGGCGTTGAGGTCCCAAAGGAAGTGCAGGAGCTGCGCAGGAAATATTGGGAAAGCGCGAAAGAAAGAGTCGCCGCTCTAAGGAATAGCCGCGCCGAAGCAGACCGCATCCGCATCCGTGAGCAGGCGCATGCCGAAGCCCAAAGGACCATGCTCAATACCATCACGCAAAGACTGCAGGGAGTTGACCCCAAGAATCTGACGGAACCTTTGATCCTCTCCTTATCCGGCATCCTGGATCAGGGTCTCGATGATCCGATCGTGCGACCACTCATTGCGAAAGAGTCCTTCGCCGTGCTGGATCGAGTCCGCAAAATGCTAAAAGAAGGCTTTTAGAGTTAAGCCCCGGAATATTCATCCAATTGAAATAGATCGGCAGCATTTGCTAACCTGGGAAATGGATAAAGAATGAAAGAGGATAGATTAATCATCCTGGAGGCCTTGGATCACAAAAATATTCTCACCGCTTCGCTGGGGCGTGAGGCGACCGGCGTGCTTAAAAAAACATTATCCCCGGTTCAGTTCATCGAAAAAGTGACCAGAGAAAAAGAAACGGAAGATTGCCTGCACTGTGGCGGCCAGCCATTTTGTGCTTTTCTGCTTGCGCTCGCTTATTTGGAATTGGAGGCCTCCGAGACGGCCAGATTACTCGTCGACGAAGCGGTCAAAGGCTTCGATCTACGCGGCATGAACTGGAACAAGGCCATTGCCTATTGGCTGCAAGGGATCATCCTTTTGCAGGAAGTGGACAAAGACCCGGCGAAACGCTCGTTGAATAAGGCGTTGGAAATTCTGTTCTCGCTCCGTGCGGAGTTCCAAACTGAAGGCAAATATAAAGGGGCCGAAGGCTGCCAAAAGCATATCAAGGAGATTCAGAAGACCCTCAAAAATATAGATAGGTCAGATAAGCCCGAAAAAAAGACTACGCCCTCCAGGAAGCCTGCTTCCAGCCCCGTACCTGTTATCACTGAAGAGCCTGTCGCTGAGAACGAATTTTATATCGCCATTCCATGGATTCCTGTTTATAAACAGATTGAAGTAGAGGCAGGCTTGAACGGGCCTGTCCGTACCGGGCAGGAGATCAAACAACAAAGCGACCTGTCAATTATCTACATTGAAGACAAGGCCTACAATATCCACCCTGTCCGGCTGGGCGATAAACGGATCACCCTTTCGAGAGACAAGCAGTATGGCTGGGTAAAAGTTCACGGTCACAGTATGAAGGACGCCAAACCCACGTCGATTCAGGAGGGCGATTACGTTCTGTTTTATGAATCTGGATGGCCTGACCAAAATGAGATCGTCATCGTCTCCAAAGCCGATGCATCCATGGTAAAAAGATATTTGAAAGAGGAACAGCAGCTAAGGTCTGAGACCTCCCTCAAAGGGGCTGACTACGATCCGGTGAATATCACCCCGGAATATCTCTGCCTGGGGGTCGTGATTGCCGTGGCAAAGGCGAAAATTTGACTCCAGCCCGTAGTATATCCCGTCACACCTGCACTGCACCAAACGCAAGATTTGCCTAGCAAATCGAGTGCAAGTGTTGCGCGCGTTCGCTGCGAAGCAATCTCGTTATCAGCCACGAAATTGCTCGAAAATCGGAGATTGATTCCTTCAAGATGCTTCGCGATTGCACTGCTGGCGCTGGCATACCACGGCCAATCCCCTTTGCCAACAGGTAGCGATCAACTCGACAGGGCGAGTTAGGGGTGTTTGAAATAAATGGTATGACATGAGAATTCTACACGCAGTATAGACATTAATCTAAGAATTGCATTTTCATGTTAATACATATAGAATTACTTACAAATGGACCAGGGTGTCATGCGTGGAAGCAAACTTCTCAATTTAGGATTTCCATTCCTATTACTAATATTATATCTGGTGCTTGTTCCCTCACCTTCGGTTAACAAGATCTATACTCGAGGAGATTTGGGATATCTGGCCGAGAGTTATGAGTTTTCAATTGTGAACTTGGCACCTCGAGGTCAGATTACGCAATTGTCGTCGATTAGTTTTCCTTATACGATAAAAGACTTACTCGTAACGCCATTGTACGCTTATGTAATCACCAATGGTCTCTTCCCAGAGGATCATAAGCTCTATATCATAGACATCGGCAATCCCTTTCTCCCCAAAAAGCTCGGTGAATTATCTACGGTAGGAATCCCTCAATCCATAGCAGTGAATGGAAACACCGCTTATCTCGCTGATCAGGCCGATCGCGTACACATACTGGATATTACGATGCCGGCCTATCCCATTGAGATAGGGACCGTTGCAAATTTGGGAACGGTTCTGGAGGTCGAAGTAGATGGAAATATAGCCTATATAGCTCGAGGAAATGATGGGTTGGACATCTATGATATCAGTGACCCTGCAAACCCCAAGGGACTTGGCCAGTACAAGGCGGATGGAAGTATTCAAGAATTGACCATTCAGAAGGTTCCTACACCTGATGGAAATGAGACCATCAGAGCAATACTTACCATTGGAAAACACGCAGTGCAGCTCGTGGATGTAACAAACCCTCAACAAGTTGATCCGTTTCCAGTTTTTGATGTCGGAAAAGCAGACATAGAGCAAGTGCTGGTCGTGGATCAGAGATTGTATATTGCCCGGCGAGGAGTGGGTCTGTTGATCGCCAACATTCGAGACAATGGTGAAATCAGGCAGATTGCTCAGATCGAGACCCCGCCTAACACGTTTGGTGTTGGACTCCGGAATGATACTGTTTACCTGGCAAAGGGTTGGAAAGGTTTGCAAGTATATGACATTGCCAAGCCCAAGAATATCTATCCCGTTGGAACAGGGTATTCCAGATTCTGGAATCACAAGGTTTGGGTCATTATCTTAACATTAGTTTCCCTATTGATCTGGTTAGCATTCTTTGCGCAATTTGTACTACCTGTTCGGACAGCAGGTCAGCGACAGAAGATATTTGATCGTCTGATTATTTTTCTGCTTGGTCGGCATGGTCCGGCTATTTCAATCGAAAACGGTCACAAGGTTGAGGGGACCGGAGAAAGTGAAAAGAAAGGTCCTGGAGTAGTCTGGTTGGATACTGCCAGCGCTGCCGTCATACGTACCGCAACCAGGTTCAAAGGGGCAATTGGTCCTGGTGTTCACTTTACTACAAAGCATGAAACGCTTACCAGACCTTTAGATCTGCATACTCAGGTCGATACCTTGGGGCCATTCGAGAAAGATAAGCCTTTTGAGCAGAAGACTGCGGATCAAAGTGATGAGGAATACAACGAGATACAAAGGCGCCGCAAAATGACCAGTGCGCTCACGCGCGACGGGATCGAGGTCGTGCCGAATATCAAGGTCGTTTTCAGGGTCGATACACAACCTGCCGAAGGCAATGAACCTGGCTCGCGCTTTGGCTATCGGGTGGGCATTTCCTCAACAGAGAAAGTGAATGAGGCGAAGGATAAAAAGGCGATCTATGACGCGCTGGCAGGCGAAGGGATCGACCCAACCGTCCCGGGCGAGACGCCTTACCATCGCATCGCCTGGAATCAACTGCCCGGCCGCTTAGCGGCAGATGTATGGCGCGAGTATGCCGCCAAATTCACGCTCGACGAGCTATTTCTGGCAACGCAAAAGCCTATCGTAGAACCACCGCTTTTGCCAGCACCTAAATCTCCGGATCCCGACGGAACGAACGGCTCTAAAAAACGTTACCCGGCGCAGAGTGGTATTGCAGACATGCTCAGGGTTCTTAATGGTTATATGGCTGCTGCTACAAAATGGATCGATGTCAAGAAGGAGATCAAAGACAAGGCTGAAAGTGTTGAGCCGGGTCACAGCGAAGCTGCGGTTGAAAAACAAAGGATTGGCACCGAAACGCAGACTGCTATGCAAATCATTACTGAGATGGTCAAAAAGCGGCTTACACAGCCTCACGTTCCATCCTTGAATAATATAGGTATTCCTGCTGATGGGCCGAGCAAAAGCAAGGAATTTGAACTCTTAGGGAAACGTGGCCTGAAAGTCTTGAGCATAAGCATTAGCGATCTTCGCCTCAAAGAACCGATTGAAAAGTACCGTATCGATCAATGGTCTGCCAATTGGTATGGCAATGCCAGGGACGAGAGGGGACGAATTGAACGGCGCCGGAGGTATGTCGAGATCAAAGGCGAAGAGGACGGGGCCAATGAATATGTTCACAACCTGGCGCGTCACATCATGAAGCAAAGGCCTATAAGCCCGGCAGAAAGATTGAGAGCTTTGCTCATGCGTACACGTCTGACCATTGTTCGCGATGACCAATTACAGTACCGCATGAACACAGAGCGGGAAGATATTGAGGAGATACTCCAGTGGGTGGAGGATCAATCATGACGCCATCCAATGGCATCAATACGGAAAGCGAGCTAAAAAAGGAGCTGCAAGCTTTCAACGAACAATCTCTGCGGCTCGTCAATGCTATCTTGAATAGGTTGTTCGACCTTAAGCCGAGCAGCGCGCGTCACCGCCTTGCCTATCTAATCATCTGGTTGATCCTGGCCGGGTTCATCGTGAGTTTAACACCATATCCGTGGCAGGAATGGCGCAATCATCTGCAGCAATTCTTTGTTTATGTGTTTCAGTCAAGCGATCTTTTTGTAATCATAGGCAGCACATTTGATCTCGTGAGATTCATTTTCAATGCCTATCGCAGCTCTTATGTCCTTTGGTATGCTCCGGCATTCTTTTTGCCGCTCTTCATTGCGTACCAGGCAGCTTCCTTCTATCTTGCCGATGTTTTTGATCTTGAGCATGTCGGCATTGCCCGCAAGTTCATTCGCCATGTAGCGCTGACCGGCGGAAGAGAAGTGATCCACATCACCGGCGGCGAAATTGCACCGGAGGATCGAGACTCGCCGATCGCTAAAATCGGCGGCCCTGGTAAGGTCATTGTCAGCCTGGATTCGGCTGCCCTCTTTGAAAAAGCGGATGGACGTCCGCATGTCATTGGCCCAACGGAAAAAGAACCAAAGCACAAGGCTACCCTGGACGGCTTCGAACGCTTGAGGCAGGCGTTTGACCTGCGCGATCAATTTATCGATCTACGCGAGGTGGATGGTAAGAATTCGGCGGTCAAAAGTCGCAGTCTGGATGGTATTCCTGTGTCAGCGACCGATGTGCGCCTCATGTTCAGTATAGATCGGGGCGGGAAAGAACCCTCGCCTGAGCGGCCCTATCCATACACGGATGAGGCCATTGAGAAACAGGTGTATAAATCCGCCTCGAAAGTAACCCGCTCCCAACCTGACCCATCTCAATATGATTTTAATTTCGAGAGTTCCATGCTGGGCCTGGTACGTGGGGAATTGAACAGGTTTATGAGCGAGAAAAAACTAACGGAGTACCTGGCGAGTATCAGTAACCGTGAAGCTGCAAAAGCGCAAGAACAGGAGAACAAGATCTGGGAAGAAGCACGTTCGGTGCTTGAGCCGCTTGAAGATGTTGAACCTGCGAAATCACCTCAGCCTCTACCAAAATTTACAGAGCGTCGCGACATTACCGATTTGTTCGATGAATTCACCAAGAAATTTACAGAGAAGTTTATCGATGAGGCCCGAGGCAAAGGCATCGAACTGCACTGGATTGGCATTGGCACCTGGGATGTGCCCGTGGAGCTTGTAGCAGAAAAACACCTTGAGGCCTGGAAGATGAGCCGGGAGAATGAGGGTCTTGATAAAGAAATGGATAAAGTCAAGGCTGCTGCGAGAACACAAAAAATTCTGACGATGATTCAAGATGTGCCATTGGCAGTGTATGAGCAGAGGATTCGAGGTATTACTGATCGCAACCTCGCCTTTAGAACTCTGTTACTACAATATCTGAAACAACTCAACGATAACTTTGAATCATTACGCAGCAATCAAAGGCCCATTCCGCCTACATTGGTTGCGGCCATATCCTATCTTAATCGAGGGATGGCTCGGTTTGTGTCCCCTCCCCCTTCCAATATTCCGCCGACCCAACGAGAGCGTGAACTCTATGACCAGCTAATGAAAAAGATCGATGACTATAGCGCCGTCGAACGGCTGATCCGGCTTGAACAGGAAAGGAATCCAAGTGCGAGCCGCGAAGAAATATTGCAAAAACTCAACAAGGACTGGGATGACGATATAGCAGGCAAGTGGCGGCAATAATATACGCTTCGAGCCTGTCCCCTATCCCTTCCTCCCTGCCACTCCTCCAATCTCTGAATCTCGACCCTCCATATTTGGGGGTGTTTTTGTCTCCAGGTTCAGAGCGAGTTTAGAGTAAAGGAAGAGCGATTTCAGAGCGAGTTCATATTTTCAAAATAACGTCAGCTATACGCAGTTTTATACCGCCATATGTGGGGGGTAGTATCGTACAAGTCAAGCCTTTAAGTATGGTGTTCACCGATGAGTCATGGCTGATAAGTGCCATAGCCCTTCCACCGCTTGTAATACTCTCCGAACGATATCTCAGTGGAATCGACATATTGCACTTCATCCAAAAAAGTCACCATCTCAGCCGTGGTCGTTCCTTCAAGGGCATACCCACACGTGATGCCGATCCATGAGGCGCTCTCCTCTCTCTGACACTCATTCCCGGAAACGGTCAGGGCTGATAATTGCCATATCCCCTCCATGCCGTTTTCTCTTCACTTAGCTGTCGCCCTGCCACAGAAATAACATCCTGGTCATCGGAAAAAATGATCCTTTCAATACCGGTCTTCCTGTGGACCGTATAGGTTTTGTCGGCAATCTGAGGCAGTTCGACGAATATATTGACTGAATCCCAATCGAGCAGCAGGCCGGTTGTCCTGCCTTCCGTGGTGGGATCGGAAGTAAACCAGACATAATCCGGTTCCCCATAATACGCAACCACCTCGTCAAGAGGGATTGAGTCCCTGGGCGCAAATGCCATGGCAGTATGTAGGTCTATGTCCTTTGACGTCTTCACATAAAGCGATTCTCGATGACCACGGCCAATAACCTGGACACTCAGAGTGGGTATGAAAATCAGATAGAAGAACCATAAGGAAGCCCCCAGAAAAACATTTAACGGCAATGACCTCAGGAAAAGCTTCGGGGAAAATGCCTGGTGACGGAAGTATTGAATTACGTACAAAACAATCCAAACAAGAATGCTGTAGAACAGGACATCCGCAATCATCCATATAGGATGCGGAAGATCTTCATTTCCCAGCACCCCCCAGCCGTCTGTGGGAGAACCTCCGCCTGGGGAGTCTACAATAACCGGGATGGGCCAACCGGCTTTCTGGTCTCCAAAATAACATGACCCCTTCGAACAAGGTATTACATATGACGGATCACAGAAATTGTAGCAATTCTTCGGCTGAACATATTGAAATGAGATAACGGTGAGTCCAATAGCCAGGAATGCGTTCACGATCAGCAGAAAATAAGGGGAAGTTTTCATGCGACCAGGGCCTCCAATGGCACTACACAAAGGGGAAACGCAGCGGCTCAATTATATGTCCTTAACGAGAACCAGATTCAGGAAATCACAGGTTTGGCTTTGGAGTCGAAATCAGAACGTCCCGAAGGTTATTGGAATCCAACTTTCGTACACACCATTCGAAGAATTTTTCATCCAATCAGCATTTGGAAGTGCAAACCTTCGGGACGGTGCGTACAGGAAATCACACCCTCCTCTCTGCCACTATTGCAATCCCTGAAAACATACCTGCCACATTTGGGGGGTCGATTTGGCTCAAAGAGATGAGCGAAGGATCAGCGAAGGAATACCGAAGGAATAGCGAGGGATTATTTTCGAAAAAAACACACTTATGCGCAGTTTTTGACCGCCATATGTGGGGGATGGTATTGTACAAACGGATTGAAAAATGAGGGCACTTCACATCCATCGAACCTTCATCCATCCCTCATCGCGCAAGAAATCCTCTGCTTCCAGGAACCAGCCGACACCTACTGAGAAATCCGCCCGTGGGTACCTTCGGCCAGCGGGCTGAGGATCTAAGGGCGCTACACCGCCCTCTTGCCTCCAGCCCAACGGGCTTCCGCTCTTAGCACGGGGCGTTGACGCCCGTGCGGTTGAGATGGCAAGCAATCCTCCCATTTTTATCGATATCCGTGGTGTGGAAGAGACGCTACGCAGTCTCGCGTTACTGCGTAAGTCAAGTAAATAATTTCCGCCGCATCTATGTCGTTGCGAGCGGTACAAGTGTCTCCTCTTTCCAAACAAATTTAGGGTATTTTGAGCCACGGGATTGCTTCGTCGCTCGCGCTTCGCCTGCAGGACCGAAGGTCACTGTCCCTCCGCAGGGCAACTTACGCCCCCTCCGGTCAGCGCGACACTCCTCGCAATGACATGGGGAACAGGAAATTAATTGTTCAAATATCAGTAATATAGACCCAATCTCATCCTAATACCATCCCATAAGACCACCCTGGAACCCGAGCCAAATCGTCTCTCTCCAAGGCTCGCACGACTCTCTACTCTCTAATCTCTATTTCTCTGATCTCTCCATTTCTTAGCCAAATTCTAAAAATTGTTATAATATCTATCCATATGGACGATACTCCCTGGTACAAACGTCCCTGGGCTTTCATCGCCGGTTGGTTGGCAATCTTGCTGATCCTTTACGGCGTGCAGGTTTTTCGGATGGGTGGAATTCGTGCCAACCTGCCGGGTATTTTCCTTGATTTAGCCTGTATCTTCCCCCTGCTTTTGCTCTTATGGATGGCATTTTTCGCACAGTTTGTCCTGCCGGTCCGCACGGTTCGTGATCGCCAGAAGATCCTCGAGCGCCTGCTGATCTATCTCTTCGGCTTCCATGGACCCGCCCTCTTCATCGAGAACGGCCGGATCAAGGAACATTCCGGCGAAAGACTGAAAAGAGGACCGGGTGTGCTCTGGCTCGATTCAGGCAGCGCCGCAGTCACTCGTTCGGCGGTCTCGATCCGGCAGACCATTGGTCCGGGTGTGCATTTCACCGGCCGGTGGGAATACGTGGCCGGGACGGTGGATCTGCATGTCCAGTCTTCGCTGATCGGACCGAAGGAGTCTGACAAACCCTTCGAAGCGAAAAGGGAGGACCAGGCTCAAGAAGAGTGGGACCAGGTCCAGGACCGCCGCAAGCAGGTCAGCGCGCTGATGCGGGATGGGATCGAAGTCATCCCCAATATCTCCATCGCCTTCCGCGTCAAGACCGGCTATCCCAAAGAAGGTCATTCCGGCTCACGCTTTGGATACCGCACGGGTGTTACCAAGCGGGATAAGCAAAACGAACAGGAAGATAAGGAATCTATCCGTAGGGCTATTCTGGGAGAGGGGATCAACCCGACTGCCGTGCTGGATTCACCACGCCGCCGCGTCGCCTGGAATGAACTGCCCGGCGCTCTGGCAGTGGATGTCTGGCGCGAGTACGCCGGGAAGTTCACCCTCGACCAATTGTTCCAGCTGGACCAGCCGGTCCCACCTCCGCCCCCGCATATTCCTCAACCGACAGAAGAGGAAATTGACCCGTTGAGCCAACCCATCCAGGTCAGCGCCAACCGCGACACCATGCAGGATAGTCTCGCTCGAATGGTGCGCGAGCTCAACGTGATGATGTCAAAAGCCATCACGGTTCTCGAGGCGAAGAGAGTAGAGAAAGTGAAGCGGCCGCCTATGCCTCAGCCCTTTTCCGCCGAGCCGCCTCTCAAAAAGGAGCCAGAGAAGAAAACCGCCCTGCAGATCATCAATGAGATGGTGAAAGCCCGTTTGACGCAGCCGGAGGTGGATATGATGGATGACCACGGCGTGCGAGGACAGGGCACCGTCCCAAGCCCGGAATACAAATTATTGCAGGAGCGCGGCCTGGAAGTCCTGGGTGTCAATATCGGCAACTTGCGCTTCAACCCGACCATTGAGGATACGATCGTGCAGCGCTGGACCAGCACCTGGCTGCTGAATGCCAAGCTGGAGAGCGAGCAGGTCGAGCGAAAGCGCAACCTGGTGGAAACGACCGGGCAGGAGATCGCCATCCGCCAGTACGCCGATTTCCTGAGCAAGGACCTGGTCCAAAAGAAGCCGGTCGGGATCAAAGAAACGCTCAAGTCCCTGCTGCTGCGCACGCGCACGCTGATCATGAACAACCCGCAATTGCGCCAGCGCATGAGCGAGGAGCAGCAGGACCTGGAAGATATTATTCGCTGGATCGAAGGGAGCGGAGCATGAACGTTTCCATTTCATCTTCCTCCCCGCTTCCCAGCACCACCGAGACGGCTCTGCAAAAAGAAAGCAAGCTCTTCAGAGAGTTGTTTTCACGTCTGGTCGACGCGCTCCTGAACAGGATCTTCGATCTGCGACCCGAGAAGGCGGCGCGCCGCACCCGCTACTTCATCATCTTGTTCCTGGTCTGCGGCTTCCTGATCAGCCTGAGCATCTACCCATTGCCGATGTGGGCGAAATACATCCAGGATATCTTTTCCTATTTATTCAATCGTGACTTTGCAGCCACCTACCTCGGCAATCCAATCACGAATTTTCTTTCCTTTGCCTATTACGTCCTTACCGATCCGCGTATCTTCCAATACTTCCCGATTTTCCTGGCGCCGTTTTTCATTGCCCTGCAGTGTGCGGCGCTCTACCTGGCAGATGTCTTTGAGCTGGAGCACGTCAGTGTGGCCAGGAGCTTTATCTGGGCAGTCGCCCTGAGCGGCAGCGAGGAGACGATCCGTGTCAGCCAGGGAAGTATTTCTGAGGACAACCAGCAGTCGCCGACCTACCTGATCGGCGGTCCTGGCAAGGTGATCGTCGACCTGGACTCAGCTGCCCTGTTCGAAAAGCCGGATGGCACGCCGCGTGTGATTGGCCCCACCCGGAACGAACCGCGCGGCCGAGCCGCCCTGGATGGCTTTGAACGCTTCCGGCAGGCGGTCGATATCCGCGATCACTACGTGGACCTGCGCGACCAGGACCCCAGGTCGCAGTCCGTCAAAAGCCGCAGCCTGGATGGCATCCCGATCACGGCAACCGATGTCCGGCTCATGTTCAGTGTTTACCGGGGCGGTGTCAAGCCCTCCGGCGACAACCCCTATCCGTTCAGCAAGGAAGCCGTGGAACAGGTGATTTATCAGGCCACTTCGCGGGTGACGCCTGAGCTTCCTAATCCCTCCACCTACGAATTCTCATGGGTCAATAAGATGATCGGCATCATTCGCGCTGAACTGGGCGCGTTCATGAGCAGGCATAAGCTGGCTGCCTATTTAGCCAGCACCGGCATGCCGGAGCTTGAAAAGCTGAAACAGCGGGAAGAATCGATCGCTGAACAAGCCCAAAAATTAACCCGCTCGGAGGAGGATTTCCTCACTTCGAACGAGCAGAATAACCTGCCCGAATTCCAGCCGCGTTATAAGATCACCAATTTGTTCGCAGAGTTCACCGAAGAATTTACGAAAAAAACTCGCAATAGCGGGGTGGAGCTGCATTGGATCGGGGTGGGCACCTGGAAAACAGCGGTTGAGATCATTCCTGAAAAACATCTGGAAGCCTGGAAACTCAGCAACGACAATCTCTATCGTGAGAGCAGGGAAGTGCTGGGCAAACTTGAGCAGGAAGCCATCATGCAAAAGACGATTGCCTTGATCCAGGATGTCCCGCTCGCGGCTCACTTGAACGCGATCAACACTGAAACGGAACACAAAAAGGCCCTCAGGTCCTTATTGCTGTCCTACCACCAGCAACTGCTCGAAGCCGCCGAATTCATGCGCGCCAAAGGTGAGGCGGTGCCGCCCACGATCGAAGAAGCCATAGCCCATATCAACAATATGTTTGGTCATTTCCTATAAAAAATCATGATCCGTTCCGAAGAAGTTTTGGTAAAGTCCAGTGATATCAAACGGGCGATGAATATTTCATTGCCGATCGTTGCGCTCGAATCGACCGTCCTGACGCATGGTTTGCCGCGCCCGCAGAATTTGCAGCTGGCCCACGATATGGAACGTGCCATCCGGGAAGAGGGGGCCACACCTGCCACGGTCGGATTTTTGGATGGGTATCTGCATATCGGCTTGAGCGATAGCGAGATCGACAGGCTCGCGGCTGAGAAAGATCCCTATAAAGTAGGCCCGCGCGACTTTGCCACGGTGATCACCCAGGAAGCTTGTGGGGGAACAACCGTGGCAGGGACAATGTTGGCTTGTAAGCAGGCCAATATCCGTGTCTTTGCTACCGGCGGCATCGGTGGCGTCCATCGTGAGACGGGTTTTGATGTCTCCGCTGATTTACAGGCGCTGGCGACCATCCCCATGATCGTTGTTTGTGCCGGCGCCAAAGCGATCCTGGATCTGCCAGCCACGCTTGAATATCTTGAAACCATGGGCGTCCCGGTGATTGGGTACGGCACGAATGAGTTCCCCGCTTTCTACTGGCGCGAGAGCGGCTTGGATGTGAGCCTCAAGCTGGATGATCCGCAGGCCATAGTCGAATTCGCCAAGACCCACTGGAACACCGGCTTGCAGAGCGCCATTCTGGTGGCGAATCCGATTCCGGCCGCGGAAGCCATTCCAAAGGCCGAGATGGAACCGTATATCGAGCAGGCCAGCCAGGAAGCGCGGGCAAAAGGCATCCACGGCAAGGGACTGACCCCTTTCCTCCTCCAAAAGATCAGTGACCTGACCAAGGGGAAATCGGTGCAGGCGAATCTGGCATTATTGCTCAATAACGCTCGGCTCGCAGCCCAGATCGCCAAGGCATTGCGCGCCTATGAAAAGCGCATGGTGGTTTAGATGAAAAATGGGTTTCGGCTCTCTGAGGTTATTCCCGCCAAACCGGCAGAAGTTTACAAGGCCTGGCTGAGCAGTAAGGGTCACGCCGCCATGACCGGCAGTCCCGCCAAGGTAGATGGCAAAGTGGGAGGCAAGTTCAGCGCCTGGGACGGATATATTTTCGGGAAGACACTTGAGCTGACGCCGGATCAGCGTATCGTGCAGGCCTGGCGGACATCTGAATTCCCTGAAGAGGCGCCCGATTCACAACTTGAAGTTTTGCTGGAAGAAGTAGAAGAGGGGACAAAGGTCACATTCAACCACAGTGACATGCCCGAAGATCAGGTTGAATCGTACCGGCAGGGCTGGGATGATTTCTATTTCAAGCCCATGAAAGAATATTTCGGCAGATAAAAACCTTGACTGTTTAGAACACGTGTTCTATAATTCGACCTAAGTTGTCACTTATCATTCGGCAAAGGAGGTCGAGATGACTACATACCGTAGGAATACCGGGGATGGACTGCGTGCCCTGTTCCGTGACATGACTCACGGACGTCGTTTTAATCGAGGTGCGGCCTGGGGAATGATGATCATCGGTGCATTGCTGGCATTCGAGGTCTTCAACTACAGTACCACCCAATTCGCGCTGCGAGATGTCTTAGGCGACTTGACATTTGCAGGCTTCCGCTGGGCGACCATCCTGGCCGTTGCCTTCTGCGGCATTGACTTTGCTGGCATCGCCCGCATCTTCACACCCGAACAAGGTGCCGATGAGCCTAAAGAAGTCTATTACCTCTTTGGCGCCTGGTTCCTGGCAGCTGCATTCAATGCCATGCTCACCTGGTGGGGGGTCTCGGTCGCGATCGTCAGTCACGCCAGCGCTTCTGCGGGTGCAGTCATCAGCGTTGCGACCATGACAAAAGTTGTCCCGATCTTTGTCGCCGCGATGATCCTCCTGATCCGCGTGCTGATCATTGGCACATTCTCGCTGGCGGGCGACCGGCTGTTCACCACGGATGTGCAGCACCGTTCTTACTACAACAACCCTCGCCCTGCAGCGGGGCAATCGTATGGGACTTCTCAATCTTCAGGCGCAATTCGCCCGGCTTCAAGTTTGAGCCGCCCTGCACAGAGCAATACGGCGACATTCCGTCCCGCGCCGAAAGTCAATAATCCACAGCAAACTTCTTTCGCACGACAGGAGCCAACGTACCACAACATTTATGGTCAGAACAACCCCGAACACACAAACGAACGATCCTACGACGCCTAAATTTAGAAGGACAAGATTTTACGTACTCGGTCAACTAAGAACACAATTTAATATCCGAACTCAATTCGAGCTCGGGTCCCTTATCTAGAATTGAGGTACCCTAACTATGCCCCGTGCTCGCTCCCAAAATCAAGATGACTGGCAAACAGCCGTGGCCTCTGAAACTGGTAGCGGCTGTTTGTCATTTTATATGCTTCCACCGCTTGCAGCCCTTGTGATTGCAGGCTTTGTGGCATTCCTGGCCTTCAAGTCACCCTTGACGCCTTCGGCCTTACCCATGGCCCAGCATAATTCGACCATGCTGCTCCAGACCGCAGCACCGCCGATGAACAACTCGGTCTCACCTACCCAAATCCCTGGTCTGTCCTTAAACTCTCCCGACGCGGCAGTCACGCCGATCTGGTCTTTTGCATCTGACAACATGCCCGCCCCCGGCGCACTCTCCCCCATCTTCACGAAGGAAGTCCAGCACTGGGGCAACGACATCGTCCGCTGGGCCAACGCCGCTGCGCTGGACCCGAACCTGGCTGCAACCATTATGCAGATCGAATCCTGCGGAGACCCGCGTGCCACCTCACGTTCGGGCGCCATGGGACTGTTCCAGGTGATGCCGTTCCATTTTCGTTTCGGCGACAATCCCTATAACCCGGAAACCAATGCTACCCGCGGCTTAAGCTATCTTATTCGCTCGTTGGGAGAAGCGTCTGGCAATCCCCGTTTGGCGCTGGCCGGTTACAACGGCGGAGTTGGTGTGATCGCCCGCAGTGAATGGTTATGGCCCTCGGAAACCAAGCGCTATGTTTATTACGGCGCGCCGATCTATGAAGACGCACGCAGCGGCGCAACTTCAAGTGCCATGCTTACGGAATGGTACGAAAAGTATGGAGTCAGCCTTTGCCGGCAGGCAGCGCAGCGACTTGGAATCCCCTGACCGATCAGTATCCAAGATCACAAGTTTGGCATTGGAGTCAGCCAGCTTGCTGGCGTATTAGCAGAGACACTCCCCTTGTGAGGCGTCCTGCACTCCAAAATGGCAGGAGCAAGCTCCTGGACTCCACAATCGTGATTTATTGAAAAT
>DATGYJ010000351.1:0-29414 GCA_035298105.1 Anaerolineales bacterium
TTGGATGCGATTTGTAGAGCTTTAGATTGTCAGCCTGGAGACATTCTGGAATATAAAAAATAGAAAGATCTACTATGCAGTTTCATCCGACATTATGTTCTTTTCCTGCCTCAACTGATTCAAATTCATAGGGCAATTGCCCAACTAACTCTCATGGATTTAGTGGATTGGGTGCGTTCCAGGTGGATGGTAGATCCCAAGCTTGCTGTTGGCGATGCCAAGTATGGTACTGTGCCTAATATTGTTGGATTAGAAGAACATGGCATCAAAGCCTATCTCCCGACCTCGGATTTGAGTGAGCGCACTAAGTATTATCCGGCCAAGCTCTTTCAATATGATGCTGAGAATGAACATTATGTTTGTCCCCAGAGACAAATTCTCCCACTTGTTTCTCGACGAACATCGGAACACGTTATGGTTTACAAACCCAAAGCAGAAGTGTGTAACACCTGTCCAGTAAAAAGCAACAGAATTTGTGGAGTGAGAGTACAGCATGTACACGGCGTGCACGCGTCACCATGAAAAGCATGGAGGCCAGACTGACGATCAGCCTGACCTCTCTATATCCGCCGGCCAGGATTTTGAGTATCGAGTCTACGCCGAAGCAGGGGCAGGTGGCACAACTTGAGCATTTGCCTCTGTCGCGAGCATGATTCCCAGACCTATCCAGCCGAGACCGAGCAACACACCGACGCCGTTGAACCCATACTCAGCAGGGTAAATCACGTGCCCTCCAATGAGGCTCCACAGAGCCCAAGGGTTGCGGCCCTGACTCATTGGCAAATAATACATTAGCCAGAACGCCATACCGCCTAGAGTGTTCAGCAAACCCAAACCCAGGGGCAGGCCTCGCCAACGGTGCAGAGCTTTCCCGCGCAAGCTGGTGACACCAAGCAGCACAATTCCGACGCCTAAGATGATCATTCCCAAAGAGAGGATCAAGACTGCTGGGGCGCTAAAAGTTGGATGTCTGTCTAAATAAGATAAGCGACCGGAAGCGGAACCCCACAATATTGCCGCAAGCTCCAAAGCCGTACCTAGTATCCCCAAGGCAAAGCCTGCCAACCCTACTCGTCCACCTTGTCCCGACTGCCGGGAATAGAGGCCAGCCAGCCCACCCAGCCCTAGTACCACGGCTAACACAACGGGTACCCATCCGCTGGATGGCGCGACCGCTATCAGCCAGAGCACGCCGCCCAATACACTTGCCAGGCCGCCCCACAAGACGACTTTTGGAGAGAACATATACTGACTCCTTTCTGTAATCCGCTCTATGAGCGCAGTGACAAGCAGATCAGCGCAAGTATGAAGCCACAGGTCTATCACACCAGAGGTCCCATTGCGACGATATGCATCTCGCAATGAATCTCGGAATACCTGCACCATTTGTGTTTCGTAATGTTCACGAAACTTCCTCGGGTAGGCCACAAGCAGAGCACGATAGACACGCACTGAAGCTGATAAAGAGTTTGCCTGGGTGGAGTTGTCCATAATCTTTCCTCCTTGGGATCATTACATAGGCTTTGGGTTGCGTAGCAACTTTTTCTCCCGCGCAATATTGACCAACTGCTCCAGGCGCTTTGCCTCTGCCTGTACCAGCTTGCGGCCGACGCCGGTAAGGCGATAATAACGCCGGCGTTCGTCGTCAAGCTGGGGAACCGGACGCTCATCCGTTTCTTCGATCCAGCCGTCAGCCAGCATGCGCTTGATTGTTCCGTAAAGTGAGCCGGGGCCGAGTCGCATTTTCCCTTGCGTGTTCTCCGCTACTTCCCGCATGATAGCGTAACCGTGGTTCTCCCCATCTGCCAGTACCAGCATGATATGAAAAGCCGCGGGGGTTAGGCGAAGCGATGTTTTTGGGTCCGATGCAGTTTCATGCATAAGACCTCCTCTCCTGGTTCAAGACTACTATCAAGACCTGATATATCAGATTTAGATACAATATCACAGCGCCAATAGTTTGTCAAGTCGTATAACCCCTGACGCTTAGCTTTCTTGAAGTCAATCAGGAAGCAACGTTAGGACTAGTGAGGATAGGCATTGACGTATCTTAGGATTGCAGGGCCATAGCGATAAGTGCTTAGCTTCGTTATTCGAGATGATGTGTGGGCAAACCTATCTGCCGATTGAACACTTCTCTATCACCAGCCTGGCGACAGCATCCTGGTGAGCTGCGCCTTGTAATCCCGCGGCTTCGAGCGCCAGGATCCCACAGCCAGACGTACCATATACGAACGCCGAGCCGCCCGCCTGATCGATCACTGCTTCGAGACCTTCGATCTCGCGTTCTACCGCATATGGCTGCGTATCCCCACTTTCCCCTCGAGCGCGGCGTTCCTCAGGGTGCCCAGCTTAGACCGGATGCCAAACAACTCAGCGCCCACAGAAGAGACATGTAATGACGTCGCTTTCGACTCAGGACCACGCACGGTTAAGGTGGTATTGCCGTTATACCTCGTCACGACCATCTCCCAATGGCTCATGGCAACCGAGCTAAAAGAACCAGTGCGTTCGCCTTGCGTACGCCAGATCCTTTCCACAAAAGATGAATCTGCTTGTCTTTCGTCGAAAGTAAAGATCAGGTCTTTATTTCCAATTGACAATGGTTACGATAAAAACCGGATGAGCTCCGCTGCTGTTCGTTCCGGATCTTCCTCCGGTAAAAAATGACCGCAATCAAAAGCAGCGCCTTGCACGTCTTCAGCGCGCGCTCGCCAGACTTCCAGAACGTCAAATTTCGTCCAACTCGTCAGGCTCCATAATACCAGCGTTGGACAGGAGATTTTACGCTCCTGATCGGCTTCATCATGAGCAAGATCGATCGTCGCGGCTGCACGGAACTCCTCATTGCTAGAGCGAATTGCCGCCGTATCGAAACAACGCAGGTATTCTGCGAGGGCCTCTGCCGCGAACGCTCCTTTGGTACCTGCCCAATGATCGAGGATCCAGCGCAGATAGAAATCCGATTCGGCCCCGATCAGGCGCTCGGGCAGGTCATCAGGCTGAATAGAGAAGAACCAGTTGAAGGCCGTCGTCGCCATTTCCTTATCGACGTTGGCGAAAGCCGTATCGGTCGGAATGATGTCCAGCAGCGCAAGCCGGGCAATTTTCTCGGCGTGGTCAAGCGCCATCCGATGTGCCACACGTGCACCCCTGTCATGCCCGACCACGGCAAACTCTCGAAAGCCTAAATTCTGCATTACCTCAACCTGGTCGGCCGCCATCACCCGCTTGGAATAAGCCAGGTGTTCGGGGTCGCCTGGCGGTTTACCGCTATCGCCAAAACCGCGCAGGTCAGGGCAGATAACTGTAAATCGCTCAGCCAGCTTTGGAGCAACGCGATGCCAGCAGACATGCGTTTGTGGGTAGCCATGTAACAACAGGACGGGATAGCCGCTGCCCCCTTGAACGAGGTTGATGGTCGTTTCTTTCGTTTTGATTTGTTTACGAGTAAAACCAGCAAACATAAAACTATTCATATCAGTTTTTTATGATAGCTATTATTCTATTCCGAGTAACGCAAGTTGGTTTACAGTAGTAACGACTTTCCTGCCACCGTCCGTCAGGACACACTCCCCGGCACTCCCTGGCACCGCCCGCCACTGCGGAGCGTCCCCGGAGCGCAGCGGAGTGGGAGGGCAGGTGTGCGCCGGAACGCAGTGCAGAGGGGCAAATCACGGACGGTGCCGGGGGTACAGTCGTTGGTTTTAGGGCAAAAAGCGACTAAAGTCGCCACTACGCCGAGAAAGCCTCCCGGGAGCGCGAGAACTTAGCGCCAGCGCGGAATGCGCAGTGGAATTTTCTCATCCCCCAACCTGTGACAGAATTCCATCAGCCGCTTATATGCGCCCTGCCATTTCAAATCAGCGAGTTTCTCCTGGAGCGGAACATCCTGGCGTATGGTAGCTAACTCTCTATAAAGCAAAGCTTCCTCACGGTGTTCCGAGAGACTGGCCGTCAAACTTGCTGCCCGGCCAGGAGTGATAGTGCTCAGCTTCCATTTGGCCGGATCAACCGGTATCGACTCCATGTGTTCATAGCGCGCCAGCACAATAGAAGCGGACTTGGCTCCCCAGCCCGGGATGCCAGGATAACCATCCGCAGAATCACCGACCAGCGCCAGCCAATCGGGGATGGACTGTGGGTGCACGCCAAATTTCTCGACCACACCCGCTTCGTCAATGAGGAGGTCTCTCCGGCGATCCCAACAGACGATATGCTTGCCAGAGACTAATTGTGCCAGGTCCTTATCCGGCGAGCAGATAATGATCTGCTCCACCGTCTTGTTCTTTTTGAAGCGCGCTGCAGCAGTGCCTAAAGCATCATCCGCTTCGAATTCCACCATCGGCCAGACGACTGCTCCCAGCGCAGAAACAGCTTCTTCAGCCAGGGGGAACTGGGCAAGCAGGTTTGGATCAACACCTTCCCCTGTTTTGTATCCGGCGAAGAGGTCATTACGGAAGGATTCGATGACGTGGTCAAAGGCCACTGCGACGTGCGTCACCCCGGGACTGGTAAGCAGCATAAGCAGACTTCTCAAAAGTCCAAGGGTCGCGCCAACCTCCCGCCCATCTGGAGCCTTCTTCGGAGGAGCGCCGAAGTGGTTACGGAAAAGTTCATAGGTGCCATCTACTAAATGGATCTTCATCTCTCAACCACCGTCATGAACCGTGATGAGATAACCATCCGGGTCACGAAACGTGAACATCCTGCCGAACGGGCCATCTGCCAACCCCTCGGTGACGGGCACAGCGTTCTCCTTCAGGTGATGGTAAAGAGCAGTCGCGTCATCCGTACGAAACCACAAGATGATACCTTTACCAGGTTCAGGGACGGCAGCGAGGTCAACTTGCGATTTACGGATGGCAAAGCCGATCGGCTCCGTTGCAAAGGCAACCGCATTCGGCCGGGTTTCCGGTGAGTTTTTAAGGCCAATCACATCGGCATAGAAATGCCGAGAGATCTCAAGATCGCGCACGAGCAGGGTAATGAAGTCCGGTCCTTTCACAGTTGGCATAACTGAATCCTCCTGAATGGCTGGTCAATTATTGAAATCATGAGGGCAGAACGGTTCCGGGAACATATTGTATTTTACTTTAGTGCTTAGCTGCCGATCTTTTTCGCAAGACAGGCCGTACCGATCTAATGAGTTTATACAATCAAATTCGATAAAACGTCCCGAAGGTTGGCCGTGCCAATGCGAGCGACCATGGTAAATCCCGCGCGATCTGCTGACTTCATGTTGGATACCGAGAACCTTCGGGACGGTGATTACAAGAGAAGGCGTACCAATCTATAACGGCGGGATGTTCTGATTGCGGTGCAGAATATTGTGCGGATCATAACGCTGTTTAAGCCTCTGCAGACGGTCGAACGTTTCAGCTCCGAATGCCGCGCGTACACGCTCGATCGGCTCATCAGCTTGCATGTAATTGACATATCCGCCGCCACTGAATGACCACGGCTCCGCGGCCGCTGCGGCCTGACGCGCCCAGTCAATCTGTTCTGCGTCAAGGGCCGGATCCTGCCAGACTGCCAGGGCGCTCACATTGAATGCTGCCTGCCGAAAACCAACCGCCCCAGGAGGCACATCAGCATCTTTGGATGCTCCATGCAGAGATTCGATCATGAGTCCTCCCGGGGGACGCCCCAGCGCAACAAGATATTTGAGCATTTCATCGAGCAGCTCGTCTGGGAGCTCGCGCACAAAGTGACCTTTCCAATAGTGCCGGTTCGCACCGTACGTCGAACTGACCACAGCCTGCTGTGCAAGAAAGGTTTGTACGCGCACAGTATCCTCGCTCAGCCCCGGCGCTGAGCGCAGCACCTGCAGTTCCTCAGGGTCCGTATCTTGACCCGTGTAACAAGGGATGATCTCCAATATCGGTACGAGTGCTTCATTCGTCCCGAGCGCCACCTGGCAGCTAAGATCACGCGGCGAACGCGTCATGACATCTCGATAACGCAGAAGTGCCTCACGCACGCCCTCTCCACTATATACAAAGTGACCACCTACCACTTGTTCGAGCGGATGCAGACTGTATTCCGCGCGTGTGACCACGCCGAAGTTACCGCCTCCGCCCCGCAGCCCCCACAGGAGGTCTGCATTCTCATCGGCGCTTACCTGAATTACTGTTCCGTCCGGAGTGACAACTTCTGCCCGGATAATATGGTCACACGTTAGACCATATTGGGCTGTAAGGTGACCAATGCCTCCGCCGAGGCTGAGCCCCACCACACCGGTAGAAACGACTACACCTCCGGGTGTGACAAGACCATAAGCCTGCGTTGCCGTGTCAAAATCAAGCCAGGTTGCCCCGCCCTGCGTGCGGGCAGTCCGTGCATCAGCATCCACTTCTACCATACGCATGGACGAGAGATCGATAACGAGCCCACCATCGCAGACACAGTGTCCGGCAGGATTATGTCCGCCGCCACGCACGGCTACCTCAAGCTCATAGGCCCGGGCGAAATCAAAAGCGACCGCGACATCACCTGCGCTCACACAACGTGCGATCACCGCCGGACGCCGGTCGATCAGGGCGTTGAAACCGTGGCGGGCTGCATCATATCCGGCATCCGTTGGGCGAATGACAGTACCTGCCAGCGATCGTTGTAATTCGTCCAGGGCCTTCTCTGATAGAACTTTTTCCATAAGACCTCCATAAAAACTGATCACTGCCTGCTTTACCAAGCCTAACTCTGTATTAGTTCCTGAACCTCTTCAGGCGTGACCTTGTCGTCTAAATGCTTCATAAAGGGGAACAGTAAAACGCCGAGAGCAATGCACCCCATCCCGATGGCGCAAGCCAATAAGCCAATCTGTGCCGAGGTGACATGAATGAGCCAGCCGAAGAACAGGGAAGCCAGCGCAATGATGACGGAACCCATGCCAGCACCCAGACTGTTCACGCGACCGAGCAGCCTCTCAGGAGTACGAGTGTAAAAAGAAGAAAACGGGATCGCCATAATGCCCGTGAAGACGATCCCTGCCAGAAAACCGACCAGGATGGCGCTGATCGATCCGGGCTGCAGGAAATAAAGACCCAGCAAGGCGAGGGCATAAGCACCCGTGGCGCCAAACAACCATTTATGCTGCGATACTTTCGGCGCAAAAGCTGCAAAGAGAAAGCCGCCGAGCATGCCGCCGAGCGCCTGGGCACCCAGGAAAATCCCCAACTGCGCGGCACTCTGGTGAGCGAAGACAAACCAGGCCGGGAAGACAATCGCACTGACTGGTCCGACCACGAAGGCGAAGAACGGTCCAAAGAGCTGCATCGGCCCAAGAAAAGGGTCTTTGATCAGGAACTGCACGGCCTCACGCATATCCTCATACGCCTGCCGCAGGCTCATGGGATGTTCATGCAGCATGATCTTGCGCGGCAACCCAAGGACCAGAAAGATACAGAGCACGAACAGCACGCTGGCGAACATCAGGGTCACGCTCTCACTCAGGAGTGCAACCAGGATACCGGCGCTCAATGGGCCGACAAAGTTAGCTACATTCTGAAGTGTTTGTTGGAGGCCCATAGCTCGCACAATCGGCACTTCGTGCTGTGTGGCTGCACCTGGCACCATGGTGTTTTTCGCGATCTGTCCCGGTCCGTCGAAGAAGACGCCGATGACCTGCGACACAATGACCAGCCAGAGCGAGAAAAAGTCAAAGAACAAGGCGATGCCCAGCAGCAAGGCCGTGACTGTGCTCAGCGAATCGGCGATCATGGAAACTTTGCGACCACTGATCCGGTCGGTGATCAGACCGCCGGTCATTACACCGACGAAGGCCGCGATACCCATCGCAAAGGCCACTGTCCCGGCACTCACTGCACTGCCTGTGCGTGTCAGCACCAGCCACGGAATCACAAAGGCGATCACCTGGTTGGCATAGGTGGATGCAGATTGAGAACCGAGCAGACGCAGCAACTGGTGGGCGCCAAGTAGGCCTCGCATTCCCTTATTGGGAGATTCCACTTCATCTCTCCTTTCCTGAATTTAAGCAGGTAGAAGTCCTCCAGCACTTATGTGAGCGACTCAGGAGTGGGGGTACAAAATTCACTCCAGATGAAGATCAGGCCACAGATTCTGTTTGGATCAATCCTCAATTTTCCAGTCCGGATTCCATGTCACTTCCCACAAGTGTCCATCTGGGTCTTGAAAGCATCCCGAGTAGCCTCCCCAGAAAGTTTGCTGGGCGGGTTTGACGATTTTTGCTCCGGCTTTTTGGGCTTGCACCATCACTTCATCGACTTCCTTTTTGCTATTCAGGTTGTGTCCCAGGGTGAATTCCGTTGCGCTTGGATCTTGCAGCGAGAGCCCGGTATCGCGGGCGATGCTTTTTCTTGGCCACAGTGCGAGCTTCGCGCCATTCTCCAGGTCGATAAAGACGACAGCGCCGTACTCGAATTCCTCGCCAACGATCCCATCGGTTTTTAGACCAAGGCCGTCACGATAAAACGCAAGTGACCTTTCCAGGTCATCTACACCGATTGTTATGACTGTAATACGTGGTCTCATACTTCTCTATCCTTCTCTAAGCATAGGCAAATAAACTTGCAGATGAGTAAAGACGATCATCCGGATCCCATAGTCGATGTCTACAGATGTAGAGTGTAAGGCAACATGCTGCGCAATGTCACTCTTCACAGCAACTCTCTATGAAATGCGTTTTTTCTTACCCAAGGAAGAATTGTTCCAGGACCGGCGCGAGCACCTCCGGTGGAAGCTCATGAAACTGGCCTTCCAATATTCTTCGCTCAGCGTGTGGCAGTAATTTGAACAGAGCCTCGGCAGCATTACGTGACCAGGCAGGACCCGCGCCACCATATATAACCAGTGTAGGTATTTTGATACTTGCCCAGCGGTCAACCGGTAATGGATTCCCCTGCATCGTGCCATCCATAATCTCTGCATCGTAGACGAGCGTGTGGGCGACTGCTTCCACGTTTGGCCAGAAAGGCTGTGTCCGCATTCCGGCAACCATATCCGCTGGCATCAGAGAGCCCCTGGTCATGAACACCTCAGCAGCCTCCCCTCTCCGACCGGAGGCGATCATGTCTTTCAGCTGATCGACAATATCTTCGGGAACAGGGTCACGGCTGTCATCGACGACAAAAGGCGGTTCATAGACTGCCAGTTTGGTGATCTTCGAGCCCTGAGCTGCCGCATCCAGGGTCAGGGCACCACCAGATGAGCCGCCAAAGACGAAGGCGGAACCGCCGGCTTCCTGAATGAGTGCGTCAATGTCTTCAATTTCGCGCCCAATCGCATAAGGCTGGGTATCACCGCTTTCTCCCCGGCCACGCCGATCATAGTTATAAACTGCGAAATGCTCCGAAAGCGGCCCCGCATAGACGCTCATTGCCATGCGATCCTGAAAGGCACCCGCCACAAGGATCAGCGCCGGTCCCTGACCGGTTTTGTCATAGGCGATCCTGGTTCCATCTTTGGAGACCGTGATCGCCATTTCACTTCTCGCTCTTTGCAGGCTGATACGTGGCGACCACGACGCCTGTCCCGGTCACTTTTGAATCGACCAGTTTCAGTCTCGTCAAGTCGCCATCGTTGAAGAGACGCTTTCCATGCCCTACAAGGACGGGATGGACCATGAGCGTAAGCTCATCGAGCAGGTTCTCCTGAAGTAAGGATCGCACAAGTGTCGGGCTGCCGCTGACCCCAATGTTCTTTCCGGATCCCTGTTTCAACTTGGCGATCTCTTTCGCCAGGTTGCCTTTGATCAGTTTTGGCTTTTCCCACTTCCCCCATTCGACCTTGTCCAGAGTCGTGGAGACAACATACTTGGGCATGTTGTTAATATGACTTGCATAGGGTTCGTCAGTAGAAGTCGGCCAATAGGGAAGCCAATCCTGATAGGTCACTCTTCCCATGAGCATGGCGTCCTCTGCATCCATCTGTGAAGTAATAGCCGCAATCATGTCGTCATCCATCACATCGAATTGCCATTCGTTGGGGGCTTCGACAACACCGTCCAGTGACATGAACAACCATGAAGATACTTTTTTCATTTTTTCTCTCCTTTACCAGTAATTTTTTAACGTATAAATGGTAACTCAGGAAAAAGGCCCTGTCTTGAACAAAAGCGACATCTGCTCAGGCTCACTTTTACGGATGATCTGCGCAGGCGTTTTGCCAATCAGGTACTTCAGCGCTCTGGTCAGGTGCGCCTGATCGGAATAGCCGGTCAGTTCCACCGTATCCAGGATGGAGACACCTTCCTGTAAGAGTCGTGTGGCGGACCTGGCGCGTTCAATTTTCCGGATGGAACCCTGTGTCAGGCCTGTGGATTGCAGGAAGCGACGTTGAATGGAACGCCGTGACAGCTCCTGCGGCTCGCCGCGCAGTACCCGCCCTACAATTGGATCATGGAACAGCAAACCTTCCCGCCTGAGCCGCTCTACAAACACGTCTGCATTTTGGTAATTGGGGAATTCCCAGGCAGAACCACTCAACCAAAACGATTTACCTGACGCGTTAGGCAAGTCCAGGTCTCCGTCCACGAGACTGCTTACAGGAAAACGAGGCATAAATGCGCCATATCTAAAAATGATGCCAAAGAACTCGCTTCCCACCAGCGTGACCTGCATCGAGGTTGCTTTTGTCTCCGGTCCGCGGACCGTCACGGTCAGCGCGCCCTGGTATTTGGATACCACCATCTCCCATTGACTGGCGGCGATTGAGAGAAAATCGCCTGTGCGCTCACTTTGCGCGCACCAAATTCTTTCCACAAAAGGCGAGTCCGATGGTCTTTCTTCAAAGTCAAAGATCATACCTCCACCTCCGATTGATGAGGCTCTACAACCTCAGGGAGTAACAAGTGCTGAGAGCTTGTCCAAAACAGGAGCAAGACGAGAATACCGAGCCCGGCTGCCAACGTGAAATAAGCAGCCGGGAGTCCGGAGCGATCGGCCATTACGCCCAGGATGGGTTCACTCACTGCCAAAAGCATTGTCGCCAGCAATGACTGCATCGAGAGGATCGTCGCTCTGACGTTATCCGAGACTTGATTCTGAATACGGTTCAAAACAATCGGCCGTAAGACCGCCGTTGCAAAACTGATCACAGCGATCCACAACAATGAGAAAAGCAATTGAAACACTGCCAGCAGGACGAGACTGATGACAATAATCGCCGGGGTCAGATACAGTATTCTCCCTTCGCCTAAGCGCCCGGCAATTCGATCTGCCCAGGTTGATCCGGCCATATTTATGAACTGCGTTGCCATGACGAGTATACCGATCCCGGCAATCGGCACACCCAAGGCAACTGCCTGGGGCTGCAGGAAAAACGTCTCCATGACGAGGGCAGCCATCGGCACAAGCGCCAGATAAAGCATGGGAGAACGCAGTGTGGGACGAGCACGCATCAAAGCAAACGACTGGCGCAGAATCTCTGCATAGGATTTTCGCGGCCGCCCATCCAGTTTGTTTTCGATCTGGGGTTCTTTGAAGGTCAGTACAATTCCCAGTGTTGCCAGCAGGCTGATACCCGCGATCAAAAAGGGCAGGATCAAGTCAACGGACGCAAATAAGCCACTCGCGGCGCTGCCGAGCGCCGTAGCACCCAGCATAGTCGCCCCTGCCAACCCGACAAGATGAGTATAGCTGTTTGCGCGCCCGGTAATTTGGATCGATTCGAAGAAAAACGCATCCTCGGCTCCGGAGAGGAACGTTACGCCAATCGCCAGGCCAGCATAAGCGAGCACGATGAGAGGCACGGTCGGTGCGATCGCCCACGCAAAAATACTCAGGCTCATCAGAGCCACCCCAACAGCCAACGATGTTTTACGACCAAACGTATCAGCGACAATCCCTGTCGGTACCTCCCCAAGAACAGCCGCGATCCAAAAGGCAACATCCACAAATGTCGCCTGGGTGAGGCTCAAGCCACGCCGCTGTTGTAGATAAATCAGCCACATGGCTGTGATCAGCCCGAAGCCAAAACCCTTGAGGGCGGTGTAAACAAAGTAGCGAGGAATGTTGGCTGCAAACCGGCTGTTGTCTTGATGCGAGGAAATATTCATCGATTGAGTTCTTCGCAATCACTGCTGAAGTAAGGGAATTGCCAATTTTCCGCTCACCTGCCATGACGCTGTATAAGAGTAAGGGGCTGTATTTCGTGGATCTCCAGACATTCATTTCCTTGCTAAAAAATGAGGCGGTCTTTTCATCGGAGTGCGCGGTTAGTTCTTTTTGCCACCAGACGTATTGTAGGCGACGGCAGAGCGAACGAGATCCTTCAAGGCCGGTTCATCAATGTTGCTATCTTCACTGAAATCGATCGCACGCGTTGCCTTTGCATCCAGCCCGGCATTGAAGAGGCGTTTCGGATCCTCCAGAGAAGCACCTTTGAAAAAGTTGAGCTTCACATGATCCTTGAAAACGCCACCTGCAACAACGTTGCCTTTATAAGACCAAACCGGGATATCCCATTTCCATTCCTCCGTGAGTTCGGGAGCAGAATTGCGAATCAGCTTGCGCAGCCGGATGAGCAGCTTGCCCCGCCAGTCGCCCAGCTCTTCGATATAGTTGTCGATGTGCTGAGAGGCAGTCAGGCTGTCTTTCGAATCTGTTTTTTTCATACACTCTCCTCATGAGTTTGGTACGTGATCAAATCTTTTAATACTTTCTCCAGAGCTGTCTTTTTCGCCCGGACGTCATCTGTCTGTTGGCATAGTTTCCTTCCAATAATTTACTCCTGACTTTCGAGATCTGAGCCTTGTGAAATGCAAGCTGATTTCCGGGCAGACTGCCTATCAGCGGTTGAATCGCCAGCTTTCACCCTATCTTCCCTTTGCCTGCGCGAATGACAGTCCCTTTGCCTGGAGGGCACGGCGCAGTTGATTCAATGCATTTGGCCCAATGCCATGCAATTGCTGGATTTCGGCCTCACTGAACCTGGCCAGTTGTTTAAGGCTCTGAATGCCTGCTGCAGCAAGCGCCCGCTGCGCAGGTTGTGCAAGCCAGGGCAGATCGCTTTCCGACCGATCGGACGAGCTACCAACCTGATTTTTAGGAGTTACTTTTTTCATCATCAAGCCTCTTCCTTATTTGACCTCTTATGACTCATCTAGATCTTAAGTGGTTGTCGGAAAGTGCTTTTAAAAAGACGGCTCCCGGTGGCTTCCCCGCCGCCGTCCCACGGGGATGCTTCGCAAAGGACGGCGGCTGGAGCAGGCGCTTTTTATTAAAGGACCTTCCGCATTCAACTTACAAGCTTTTTATATCCGCCGCGACTTCCGATAAATCATTGTTAAACTGATGCCCGCGCCCATCGAATTCACGAATAGTGGCCTGGGGAAACTTTTCGGCATGGAACGCAAGGTGTGCGAACGACACCACCTCGTCGTCGCGGCTATGGTAAAAGAAAACCGGGAATGCTTTGAGGAGCTTTGAGGCGTGGTCCTCATCCAATGTAAACTCATCCATCTGCCAGCCTCCAACTCCCCAGTATGGCGCGGCAATCAGAAAAATGCCTGCAATAGTTTTTTCGGTCCTCTCTTCAGAGAGGTATTTCAGCAGCATTGAACTGCCTACTGAATGCGCAACCAGGATCAGCTTGCCATGCAATGCGGCTAGTTCTTTTGAAATCTCAGCTTTCCAGGCCGCGTAACCTGAGCTCTCCTCCTCGGGCATCTTCGGGTACAGCACTTCGTATTCAACCCCGAGTGCGCTTTGCAGAGCTCCCGCCAATTTCTTATCTACATCGTATGCACCCTCTCCACCGCCCTGGATAAACAATACTTGCTTCTTCTTATTCATTTCTCTCTCGTTCCTCTACAACCCGAAATCTGAGGTGTGTTCTTCCGCCGGGGAGTTCCATCACTACCGCGCCGGTGTTTTGTATGGATCCCTTATACCCAGGATCACTTTACTCATAAGACCTCCATTCCTGCACGTTCAGACCAATCATTGTTAAACTCATGCAAGCCCTGGCCTAGTTTTGAGGCAGAGACTCCATGATCTCTAATATATGCCTGGGGTCATGGGTTTGAAAAAGCTGGTGCCAGGCCTCGAGGGTGCGATCAGAAAAGACATCCAGCTCGTCAAGAATATGGTATGCAAAATCAACTGCCGCGGTGCTGGCTGCCGTAATCAAATTCTTGTCCACGACCACTGGTTCGTGTTTGAAATTTGTCTCGCCCTTGTAGTTGGGGAAAGCCATTTTCAAGTAGTCGAGACTGTTACTGGTATACGGGCGATTGTCAAGCATACCCGCCTGGGCCATGGCTTCGGTGGCTCCGCAAATGGCAGCGACCAGTACACCCGCCTGCAGGAAGACACTCGCTGTTCTCAGAGCAGCTTCATGCCTGGCTTCCTGCCAGAGATTGCCACCAGGCAGGAGTAACAAAGCGGCATCCACGGGTTTAATATCGACAATCGCTAAATCAGGCGTGATTTTTTGTCCACCCATCGTAGTCACAGGTGTACGATCGAGAGCGAATGTCTTCACCGGTAAGCGCTCACCTTTATGCTTAAAAAATCTTCCAGTGTTTAATTCGGCGATGGCAAGCCCAGGCTCCCAATCTGCCATCCCATCCAGCACATACATGTAGCCGTATTTCATAGACATCTCTCCTTATACTGCTTACTTTACATCCTACAAAATCTTCCGCTACGTGTCGCCTCAGCCTTTGAAGAACTCGATCAGCACAGGAGCGAGTGCCTCCGGGGCTACTTCGTGCGCCTGACCTTCCACCGCGCGGTACTTTGCGTGAGGCATGGCCTTTGCGAGCGCCTTTGCTGTAGCATGCGCCGATGAGTCGCTCTTAGCCCCGGCCATCACAAGCGCAGGCACTGCAACACGGGCTGCTTTCTGAGTGGGTACCGAGGGATCCTCACCCACGACCTCCATCTCGTAAGCAATGGTCGGCGCTACAGCTTCCCACATCGGCCACACGGGAAGCTGACGGATCCCATCAAGCTGGTCGGGGGTTCCCCCGAGGAACATGATAAAGGACCCAACTGCATCGCCTCGGCGACCTTCCGCAAGGGCTTCCTTAAGTTGCTTCTTGAATTCCTTGGCTGCCTGCCGGTAAGCTGCGTCATCGCTGTAGGGCGCCTCATACATGGCAAGTTTCTTGATCTTGTTACCAAGCTTGATCGCGGCCTCCATAGCCAGGGCTGCACCTGCGGAGATACCGGACAGGAATACCGATCCTCCTGCTTCATCAATGAGGGCTTCGAGGTCTTCGATCTCGCGCTCAACCGCATACGGTTGCGTATCCGTGCTATCGCCCCGTCCCCGACGATCATAGTGAAACACAGTGAAGTTCTCTGCCAGCAATGGGAATGCGGCGAGTTTTGCCGTGTCAGTCTCCATGGCACGTTGTTCGAGCGTGCCACCGACGAGGATCAGTGCCGGTCCTTTACCCGAGCGATCAAACGCGATCGTGGTTCCGTCTTTCGAAATCACTTTCTTCATACTAACTCTCCGCCCTTATTCTTTAGGTCCGTAATAAAGCAAAACATTCCCGGATTTGAATATGGTGGCGTCCAGCAGTCTTAGATCAAGTCGATTCTCGATCCCTTTTAATAAAGGTGTGCCATGGCCCAGGAAAACGGGATTTACGATAATCCGGTACTCATCGATCAGGCCCTGCTCTGCTAAAGTGACCGCCAAACCGGAACTGCCGAAAATGGCAATGTCTTTTCCAGGCTGTTGTTTTAGTTTCAAAACTTCTTCCACAACGTTTTCCTTAACCAGTCTCGAATTATTCCAGTCCGCTCCGTCCAGAGTTTTCGAAAAGACGATCTTGGGCATGTTATTCATCAGCTCGGCAACCTCAGGGTCATTTTTTCGCGCGAACTCAGTCGGCCAGTAGCTTGCCATGCCTTGATATGTTACCCGCCCAAACAAAAGAGTGTCCACTTCATTGAGCTGATGGATGGCAAATTCATTGAACTCTTCATCGACGTTATGCCAGCTGATATCCTGGTTGGGTCCTTCGAAGAACCCATCAAGTGTGACCATATTGAACAAGAATACTTTTCTCATGAGATCTCCTATCCTGCGTACCTATTCAATCTGCGGAATTTTTTCCGGCCAGCGGTTCTGCGAGCTGGTAGGTAGCGATCAACACACCGGTGGACGTCGTCCTGCTGCCAACGAGCCGCAGCATGGAAATGTGCGATTGCCCATCAATCTGTTGTCGCTTGAGCAGGAGCAGGGGGTTGAGCTTTTTGCTCGGCTCTCAATTCCACTTTTCTCAAAACAATCAACGCCAGAGCTGCCGTGCCCAGCGCAATGATCGCCCCAAGGACAGCAACCGTTTCGAAGGCTTGTGTGAATGCTTCCCGCGCCGCGCCAAGCAGCCCAACACTAAGCTGGTTGGGAAGCTGGTGGGCCACAGCCAAAGCGCCGCCGAGCGTGCCCCGGGCCGTCTCAGTTGCTTCCAGAGGAAGGCCCTGCACGCTAATCTTAGCCATCATGCTCCGATACACGGCCGCTCCGAGGCTGCCCAGCACTGCGATGCCCATTGCTCCACCGAACTCAGAACCAGTCTCGGAGAGAGCAGAGGCTGCGCCAGCCTGTTCAGGTGGGGCAGAGCCAAGGATCAGGTCGGTTGTTAAGACAAATAACGGTCCCAAGCCTAATGAGAGAATGACACTCCCAATGACAAGCACCGGAAGACTTGCCGGGCCATCGACCTGGGTCAGCAATCCGAGACCGATCGCCAGGAGCACCAGGCCGCCAGCGACAACGAACTGCGGGCGAAACCTTCGCACAATGGCTGGCGCCAGCATTGAGCTGGCCATAACGCCGGCAGACTGGGGCAAGGTCCAAAGACCTGCTTGCAAAGGCGAAAGTCCAAGCACCAGTTGCAGGTATTGTGCAATGAAGAGGAAGATTCCAAAAACGATGAATGTACCAAGCAGGTTCATGAGCAAGGCCGCGCTGAATACGCGTGACCTGAAGAGCCGCAGTTGGATCAACGGATTGACCAATATTTGTTGCCTGCGCAGGAACATGGCACCCATTAGCAGCCCGGCCAGGATGGTTAGTGCAGAGAGCCAGCTCAATCCGTCTTGAGCGATATGTTTGAGGCCGTAGATAACTCCTAACACTGCCGCCAGAGACATCCCGGCACTGATCAGATCCAACCGTCCAGTTTTCGGCTCTCCGAACTCAGGCAGCAGAGAAGGTCCAAGCACCAGCAGGAGTGCCATCACCGGTACAGCCAGCAGAAAGACGGAACCCCACCAGAAATACTCCAACAGCAGCCCGCCGAGCAGCGGCCCAATCGCTCCGCCCACAGAATAGCTGGTAGCCCACACGCCAATCGCAAAGGTTCGCTGATCAGGGTTATGGAACATGTTGCGAATGAGAGACAGAGTCGAGGGTGCAATCGTCGCTCCGGCTAAGCCGAGTAGTGCACGAGCTGCGATCAACATCCCGGCGCTATTGGCGAAGGCGGCAAAGGTAGAGGCAAGGCCAAACACAACGGCGCCAGTCAATAACAACCGGCGGCGGCCAATATGGTCACCCAGTGTGCCCATGGTAATCAATGAGCCGGCCACCAGGAAGCCGTAAATGTCTACGATCCATAACAATTGGGTGCTGCTGGGTTTCAGGTCCGCGCTCAGGGATGGCACGGCCAGATTCAGAACGGTCAGGTCCATCGAGTAGAGCAGGCAGGGCAGAGCGAGCACAACCAGGCCGATCCACTCACGGCGTCCAGCCCGCGCCGGGGCGCTTATATTGATAAATTTTTTGGGGAGGGTCTTCTTCATTTTCTCTCAAACCATTAAAACTGACAGTCAAATCTGAACTTCACATTTTGATCTTCGGCCCGAGAATTCGGTTAGGAGCCATGCATCACGCGGACAATGACCGGTTCACTGATCCCCTTTAGTTCCAGGCTGCGAGATTCCAGCTGGCTGCCTTCTATCCCTGCTTTTTTGAGCGCCTGTTCACTGACAATGATCTCGCCTGCCGCAGCCTTCGAAGCCAGGCGAGCCGCTGTATTTACTTCATCACCCTTGGCAGAGATATCCAGCATACCTTCAGCTGTGCCCATGGAACCAAAATAAGCGATCCCGGCATGAACGCCGATCCCCACCGGGATCTTCTGGCGTTCCATTACGCCTAGCAGCTTTTGCGCGACTTTTATCGTTCGCTCTATATAATCTGGTCCCGCAAACCCGGCACCCCAAAAAGCCGCCACTTCGTCGCCGGCCAGCTTTTCCACCAATCCATCCTCTTCAATGATCACTTTCGTTGCGGCTGCATAAAAGCGATTGATCAATTGGCTAAATTCTGTGGGGCTCATTTTCTCGGAAAGCGCTGTCGAGCCGCGTATATCTATAAAAAGCATAGACATCTCCACCTCAGCTCCACCAGGGAATTCGCGCGAAGCAATATCACACAAATTACAGTAGCGAGGGTTCAATGCTGAACGCTGTTTGCCAAACAGCACGCGCACAAGCGCTCCTCCGATTCCCTGAAAGGGCGCATTACAAAATTTACAGCGCGGGTCATGTGGAAGTATCCGGAATATTCGACGCAGACTCTTATCCACGGCGAACGCGTTGGTTGAAAACCAGAACCACCAGACATTCCCAACATCGACAGATTTTTTGTCACTCATGTTTTAAGCCAATCCCTCCGTTTTCCAGTTGATTTACCTCACTTACGGACCTAACAGCTATTCCAAACACTAGACGCTCACAGACACGCGATGGTCGGGATGACCGGCCGGATCAAGGATCCAGTGTTCCGATCCTTCAAACTAGTCCATAATCGCGCCACAGGAGATATTGACTTCTGTGGCAGTCATGGTGCGGGCCAGGTCTGAGGCGACGAATGCCGCCACGTTACCTGCATCAGCCAGCGTTGCAGCTCTTCTCAGTAAGGTGGGTCGTTATGCTTTATGAAATTGCAATCACGTGGGCACATCGAGGAAGGCTGCGATGATTTCGAAGCAGCTTACTTTCCAAACAAATCAAAACGCCAGTCGTTCACCTTCATGAAATGTCCAGGCGGATATTCGAACTCACACTCTTCGATCAAAGAGAAACCGAGCTTGCGACAGATCATGTTTGAAGGGGCATTGGCGATAGAGGGGAACGCATGCTTGAATTGGTGTCTATGCTCCTGGCGCGCCCGTTCAATCACCGCCTCACCAGCTTTCGTAGCGATCCCGCGACCCTGATATGCGGGCAGGATAAACCAGCCCGTCTCATAGACGAGCTGGTCTCGCCAGCTTTTTTCCCAATAGCCAATATGACCCACAGATTCGAGATTAGGTCCCCAGGCGATCTTGAACATTTGTCCGGTCCCGGGTTCCCACGGTTGCACATAACGTTGGTGGCGCTCACGGATCTTTTCACGACTTTCGGGTCCTCCCACATGCGCCATCATATCAGGGTCGCCCAGCAACTTTTCAAGGAGTGGAAGGTCATCTTCTGCCCAGGGCAGAAGGGCTATATCGGACATCTTTAGCCCTCTGGCAGAGGGGAAATATTCTGATTAAGGTGAAAGAGATTGGTTGGATCATAGCGCGCCTTGATGGCTGCCAGTCGGTTCCAGGTGGACTCGGGATAGGCGGCGCGGATGCGTTCTTCGCCTTCATCACCGAGGAAGTTAACGTAGGCGCCATGATCCTCCTGACGCAGTGCCGCGGCGAAGTCCCTTGCCCAGGCCTCGTGCTTCTGCTTTTCTTCAGGTTGCTGGTAAAGTGCAGCGACATTTACCATGATCCGCGATTTCCGGTGAGCAAACGCCGTTGCATCGCTGGGAACACGAGCCATCGCGCCGCCAAGCACACGGAGCTGCGTAACGGCCATCATCGCAGTAGAACTGCGCAGGTATTCAAGAATGGTCTCAGCCACGGAACGATCGATCCGATCCATAAACATGGTCCGCGCGGCCGCGACCGGATGGTAACCTTCCTGTTCAGGTGGATAGATTTCAGGGTATTTCATCGGATGAACCATATCTGCAATAGGTGTAGCCAGCGCCCGGAATGGCGCAATGACGCGCTCACCTTCTCCAGCTTCACCGGCGTAGACCAGCATCGCCATGATGATCAGCTTGCCGTGCTGCTCCGCAGGCAGAAATGGCATGGGTGGAGCCGGCATCACATTGGCAATTGCCGAGAGTTCTTCCGGTGCGGACTCTGCAAGGGCGATGAATGAGGCGATCACATCAGGTGTCGCAGGTAAAAAGAGCATCCCTCCAAAAACCGAATCAACCTCATGCAGGCGGAATTTGAAGCGGGTTACAACCCCGAAATTACCTCCACCCCCACGGATTGCCCAAAAAAGGTCCGGATGCATTTGGGCATCTACTTGCAGGAGTTGGCCATCTGCCGTCACAATCTCAGCCGCCAGCAGATCGTCGATCGTCAGACCGTACTTGCGTACCAGATACCCAACACCACCACCCAGCGTCAGCCCACCAATCCCAACCGAACCCGTATCGCCAAAGCCGGTTGCGAGGCCATAGGCATTTGCGGCAGTTGTATATTCGCCGGCAGTCAGACCTGCCTCAGCCCAGGCAGTGCGATCCTCAGCATTGATTTGCAAGTCTCGCATCTCTGAAAGGTCAAGCACGATGCCTCCATTGGACACGCTGTGACCCGCAACGCTGTGACCGCCGCTGCGGACGGCAAGCTCCGTGCCTGTGTCACGTGCGAGCGCTACGACACGCGCGACCTCGTTCGCGTCTTTGACACGAATGATGACCGACGGACGGCGGTCCATCCCGCCGTAGAAAAGGGTCCGCGCTTCATCATATTCGGAATCGCCGGGTGCGACCACCCTGCCATTGAAGGTCTCACGAAGATTTTCAATTGAGAGAACGTTGGATTTAGTCTTTGATGACCTTGAGCGTTTCTTGGTTTGCATACTTTATCTCCTTATTAATAAATGTATTCACAGTCCGGGGGCTTTTGGATCTGATCGGTAGTGAAGAACCAAGGTGCCTGGATTGAAGTAAGGATGCACTCACCTTTCTCATTTCTGTCTTTAGTCCTCAAGCCAGTATGTGATGAACTGTTTATTGACATGGATATCGACTTGCTTCAACTGTTGATCATTCAAATTCATGAACTTGTGTGGCACATCTGCAGGGACAATGATGATCTGTCCTGCGCGTGCTTCAAGTGTAGTAGAACCAATCGTGAAATTAGATATGCCTTCCTGTATGATAAAGATCTCCTGATAGGGATGCTTATGCAACCGTACGCTGCCTCCCGGAGGCATGTCCACCCAGATAAATGAGACCTCAGTATCCTGATACTGAACGCCCTCAAACTCGTACGTGTTGCCGTCATACGGCAATTCAGCTCGGTTAAGAATGGTGGGATTCAAATAAGTCTGCATACCTGTCTCCTACTGTCACGAATGGAATCGCTGTTAGCGCAGACTTTTGGCAAGCTTATCAAAGGATTCGTTCCAGCCAGCCCCGGTTTGTTCACTCATTTCTCCAGCCGGGAGATTCGTATGTTTCAGAGTCATTTTTGTTTGGCCCTCATAATCTTCAAACGTCACTGTCACCAGCATTTCCAACGGGAAATCGGCGCTCATTTCATAATATGTCGCCGGGACGATGTTGCCTTCCGGGTCAGAAAACGAATCGGTGCAAACAATACGCTCCAATGGAACGATTTCACGATAGACCCCTGTACTCCAATAGTCCTTACCATTGGGAGATCGCATACAATTGAGGTACCTGCCTCCCACGTGCAGATCAATCTCACAGAAAGGCACGGTGAAATCTTTTGGACCCCACCATTGCTTGAAGTGCTCCGGATCCGTCCACGCCTTCCAGATGAGTTCACGCGGAGCATCGAAGATACGTGTGATAATGATTTCTTGTCTTGTCTGTTCACCCATCGCTTTATTTTTTGCCACGGTTCTTCTCCTTTTTTTGCAAATCCTTCAGGTACTGATCAAGCCGGTCCAGGCGCTGTTCCCATAGGTCTCTGCATTGTTCGACCCAATCTGAAACCTCCTCAAGGCTCTCTAAGCGAGCTTCGCAATAACGTTCACGGCCCTGCTGATGAATAACGACAAGCCCACACTCGGCCAGGATTTTGATATGTTTGGAGACAGCCGGGCGGCTTATAGAAAAATGTTCAGCCACATCACTGAGGGTGAGTTTCTGATTTGCCAGTAAACCTATAATGGCTCTTCGGTTGGGATCGGCGATGGCCTGGAAAACGTCTCTTCTCATGCGTATACGTAACCAAATGGTTACAAATTCTATCCTAATTCTAGAATATATGTTCTGTTTCGTCAAGGCAAAAATAGACTAATATTTAAACTTGCGGCTTTCTTAAGAACGAATAAATAACTACGACTGTTACACTCAGGAGAATCTTTCCATCACAGGGATCTTTCAGCCTGCTTAGAGTTCCTGGATACAGACGGCGTCAATCCGTGTAGTCTTCACGGCTTGAAAGTACGCTTCGCAGCTCATTGTTCAAGGAAAACTCCGTGTACAAAAGCGTTTTTTGCAAACTCCATCATCACACGTTTCCAAGATCCCCCACATATGGGGGCAGAAAATAGCGTATAGCTAACGACGTTTTGAAAATATGAACTCGCTCTGAATTCGCTCTTCCTTCGCTCTAAACTCGCTCTGAACCGGGTGCCAAAATGACCCCCAAATATGGGAGTACCTTTTTGAGCATTTTGTGCATATCTCTCCAAAATCTATAACACATAGGGTCTGCTGTCCCACAAGTCCCTGTTCTCATTCACTTTGGTCTATTTGCGCTTTTGGAGTAGCCTGCGTCTTCGATAAAAGAAACCGGCTTAGCCAAATACACCAAATCGTATAAAGCAGATTCCAACCCAAACCTCCCAGAAAGAGCCCGGCTAAGACAAACCATTCTGCCGTCTCGATTGCATCTGTTCTGGATAGGATTCCTGGTCCGGCCAATAAGCCAATGACAGTAAATGCACCTGCGACAACGCCGAATTGAGCGAGCCGCCGAGGAAATGCTGTATCCCGCCGCGCAGCGTAGCTGAATCCCAGAAGCCAAAGACCAATCAAGGCGTATCCAAAGGTTGTCACCAAACCAGCCAGGAACCAACCAGTGATATCGAAGACAACAAGCGCTGAACCAATAGGCGCGAGTAACGCTCCTATTAGTCCAAGGACAAGTGCAATGCGGCTGAAACGTGGAGCGTATGCGCCATACATCGGATATAGTAGCCCTACCAAAATTCCACTTAATATTCCGCCTACGGCTACACACAGATCATTGAGCGTGCCAAAAGGTCCACCTGTGCTGTAAAACAGAATGATGAATACCAAACCGACAATTGCGATGACCCCAATCGTGAGAGCCACATAACCACTGGCAGTTGATAAAATATTTCGCAAAGCAACCTCTCCTCTATGAACGAAGTTGAAAACTCACTCCAATTTTGAGAGCCCCTGTGACCAGAACCATGGATTTCGATAACGTATAATTTCGAATATTGTTCATTATACAAATTTAGTTGAAGAGGCAAAAGCAGGAAACCATCTATCTTATGGCACGATGATTGAACAAAGTACGCTCGTTTCGACCTTAAGCATCAGAAGGATGTGATATGAGATCAACTCTCTATACGATTGAACCGATTGGATTTATCCGCTCTGAGCTGAAGCAGCTTGAGAATGCGCCCATGCAGGGAGACGAAGGAGCGCCCGAGGCCTGGTTGGAGCTCATGCCGCAGGCAGCACCGGGAATGATGGGCATTCAGGCTGGCGACGAACTCATCGTGCTGACCTGGCTTCATCTTGCCCAGCGGGATGTGCTACAAGTGCACCCACGCGGCGACCTCAACAGACCACTTACAGGCGTATTCGCGACGCGGTCGCCAGACCGTCCCAATCCCATTGGCTTGCATCGTGTTTCAGTTCTGGAAGTCATAGATCAGAAATTGCGGGTTGCGCCACTGGAGGCGATCGATGGAACGCCGGTCGTCGACATTAAACCTGTCCTTTCGGGATCGGACCGGTGATGATGTTTGCGCTTCCATGGCGCCGCCCGGACATTTCCTTAAGATACAAAAATGCTGTAAGAATTACAGCCGACGATAAAGCCGTCGCTTCTGCGGCTGAAGAGAAACCGATCCTGGTAAAGAGATTAATGATGGAGGTTTAGCATGTCAACACCCGAAACGAAATCTGGCTTTGTAAATATCGACGAGGCACGCATTTATTACGAAACTGCTGGCAAGGGCACACCTTTTGTCATGATTCATGCCGGCGTAGCCGATAGTCGTCAATGGAATAACGAGTTCGCATTTTTTGCCCAGAGCTATCGGGTCATACGATATGACCTGCGCGGCTATGGGAAAAGTGAACCTGTAGAGGGCGAGTTTAGCCATATGAGCGATTTACTTTCCGTACTCAATACGCTGGAACCTCAAGAGCCTGTCGTTATGATGGGATGCTCAATGGGCGGAGGATTGGCAATGGATTTCGCACTTACCTATCCATCCAGAGTGAAAGCGTTGATCATGGTGGATTCAGGTCCCAGCGGCCTGGAATTGGATGTGCCGGCACCGGCCAAATTCGCTGAGGCGGAGAAGTCTTATCAGGCTGGCGATTTGGATCTGGTCGCCGAGCTCGAAACCCAGATCTGGTTCGACGGTACCGATCGAAGGCCAGAACAAGTAAATCAAGTGATGCGTAAACTGGCCTATGAAATGAATCGTAAGGCATTGGATTATGAAGCCAAAGGACTTGGTAAACGCCTGTCGAATACGGAGGCCCCTGCCTTTGATCGCCTGGGCGAGCTCAAGATCCCTGTCCTGGTGATCGTCGGTACTCACGACACGCCTTACATCCTGGCTGCGGCAGATTACATGGTAGAGAAAATCCCCTCTGCCCGAAAGGTTAGGATCGAGGACGCAGCGCACTTACCTAACATGGATCAGCCTCATGAGTTCCAGGCTGCCGTGAAAGCTTTCCTGGAAGGTCTATCGAGTTGAATCGCCAAGATTGCTAAATTGAGTGCCGCCACATGCCTTCTTTGACTTTCATGCTATGATCTTACTGGTAAGAAAGGAGTAAATCATGGAAACTTTAGCAACCACGCGAATGTCGTCCAAAGGACAGGTTGTCATTCCTGAGTCTATTCGTAAGCGTCTTGATCTGAAAGAGGGAGCACAATTTCTCGTCATCGGTGAAGCGGATGTTGTCATCCTCAAGAGGGTTGTTCCGCTTGATCTGGACGAGTTTGACGCCCTCATAAAACAAGCGCGCAAACAGGCTAAGGACGCAGGGTTGAAACAAAAAGATATTACCTCGGCCGTTGCAAAGGCGCGTGAGTTTGTGGATAAGTATATGGCTGAAGAATAGAAATTGGGGTGCCTCCCTCCTTTGCTCGGCGGTAAGTTACTCATCACCATTGATACCTGCTTCAGCGGCTGTAACCGCGTTTTTGCTTGTCATTGTAATTTGTTCCGAGTTACAAACTAAACGGTGTATTAATCTTTGTTATGGTTTATAGATTCATGTTTAGGCAATTTCTTCATCCATTCAAGCCATTCATCCAATGACGAATGACCAATTACTTCGACCACTAGTCTCTAATCTCTAATTCTCTAATCTCTCTTATTCACTATTTCCCAAAGTCGATTTGAATTCAATGGGATTTCCAAAATCTCAAGATCCACCTCGTATAGCGCGTCTTCAAGTGCTTGAGCAAACAACGGTCCCACGGGGATTGCCCCTGCCTCTCCTGCACCTTTCACACCCATCGGGTTGAGCGGTGAAAGCGTCACGCCATGCCCGGTTTCGATACGCGGCACCTCCAGACTTGTGGGCAGGTGATAATCCATGAACGTGCCATTGAGAAGTTGCCCGTTTTCATCGTACGCGAGCCGCTCGTAGAACGCGTTGCCAATACCCTGCGCCACGCCGCCGTGGATCTGCCCATCCAGGATGAGCGGATTAATGACCTTGCCGCAATCATGCACAACGAGATATTTTTGGATATGGATCTGCATCGTCTCTGGATCGACTTCGATGATCATGGCGTGGATGCCATTTGCCGTTGCGCCTCTCTCCGGACCGAAATAGTTGGTCGCCTCCAAACCCGGTTCCGTGCCGGGCTTGACCGCGCCCCGCGTGGGATTGGCTTTGCCTGCCAGTTCGCCAAGTGAAATCATTTTTTGAGGCACACCCCTGACACGTACCTGACCATCGATAAGTTCCAGGTCTTCTTCGGCGGCTTCAAAGAATTCGGAAGCCAGACGCAGTATTTTCGTACGTACCACTTTCGCGGCTTCATTGATGGCATTCCCCGCAACGACCGCCCCACGGCTGGCAAACGTCCCGGCGCCCCAATAGAACTGGTCCGTATCGCCGGTAACAACATCGATCTTATTTACATCCACGCCGAGTTGTTCTGCCACGATTTGCGCGAAGCTCGTGAAGTGACCCTGTCCCTGTGTACCCACCCCTGTGACCACGGAGACCCGTCCACTGCTCATCACCTGCACTTTCGCGCCTTCGTATGGACCAATGCCCGTACCTTCCACATAAGCGACGATGCCGATGCCAACATGTTTGCCTTCGGCACGCAATTGCGGCTGGATTTCGTTGATGAATTTATGATACTCGATCCTTTCCAGCGCGTAATCTAACAACGGCTCGTAATTGCCGCTGTCATACACCAGGGGAGCAAAGTCCTGGTAAATAATTTCGTTGTTATATGGAAATTTATCAGGCGGAATGAAATTGCGCCTGCGGATTTCGGCGCGGTCAATGTTTAGTTCCCTGGCTGCGAAATCAAGCAAGCGTTCGATAACAAACACGCCGTGTTGTCGGCCCGCACCCCGATAGGGAGTGACGATAGTCTTATTCGTGAAGACCGCGGTGAATTCACTGTAATAGTTTTGAATATCATAGGGCCCCAGCAGCGTGCATTGACTGTTAAGCGGCACGGTCAAGCCATAGGGGACATACGCACCCGTATCATGAACAAAGACATCATGCACACCCAGGATGCGTCCGTCTTTATCGAAAGCAGCTTCCGCCTCATGGACTTGTCCACGTTCATGGGTGGTCGCGACGAAGTTTTCAGCGCGGTCTTCGATCCATTTCACGGGTCGATTCAGCTTCATCGCCGCCCACGGGACAAGTACTTCCTCCTGATAGAACATCATAATCTTCGGACCAAACCCGCCGCCGATGAATGGCGCGACGACCCGCACTTGTCGCTCCGAAAGCCCAAGCATGTTCGCCAACCCGTTCCGGATCACAACAGGAGCCTGCGTGGTATCCCAGACAGTCAATCGCCCGGCGCGGGGATCCCACTCTGCCACAATGCCGCGATTCTCGATGGCCGCGGCACAGCCGTGCTCATAGAGGAAACGGCGCTTGATCTTGATGGCCGCATTCCTGCTGGCAATCTCATAATCCCCCTTGGTCTGTACCACGTGCGCAGCGATATTTGAACCGGCATCTTCATGCACCAGTGGGCTATCTGCTCCTAAAGCCTTCTCCATGTCAACGACGGCTGTAAGAGGTTCATAGTCAATGTGAATATCAGCCAGCGCGTCCTCAGCAATATAACGGCTCTCTGCCAAAACCATCACCACAGGTTCACCCGCAAAACGGACTTTGTCCTTTGCTAACGGAACCTGCGTCCGTTCATTGAAGATGATCCCCTCGATCGGCGGCGGTGAGACCAGCAGGGGACCTGGCTTCCAATAATCGCCCAAATCGGAGGCGGTATAAATAGCGATCACGCCCTGGCGTTGCAGAGCTTGAGATATATCAATGTTATTAATCCTTGCATGGGCATAGGGGCTGCGCACGAAGGCGACATGGAGCATGTTCGGTAAATCCACATCATCCACATACAATCCCTGCCCCGTGAGTAGACGTGGGTCTTCGTTCCGTTTGATCCGTTCGCCGAAATATCGAGTTGCCATATCATTCTTCCTCGGTGGTCGAGTAGTCCCACATGATTTTCGTGGGACAGATCGAGACCACCACGTTTTCAAATTGTTTAGCGTTTGAATCCAAGTCGTTAGTCTCGATACGGGCTGGAACGAGCACCCAGCCCTACTCGACCAACGATGTATTTCTACGCCCAAGCCACCGCTCTACAGAATGCGGCTTCACCGCCTTTGAACTTCCAGGGGAAGACCCCAAGCGTGATGCGTTTGTTGTGCAATTCCTTCAAGCCGATATCTCCGCCAAGATTTTCCACGTGAATGCAGTCATGCGGGAACAAGGCGTTGTGGGTTAGTTGGTAAGCCGAATCAGGGAAGAGTTCGTCCATTTTGTCCGCGCCGAAATTGGCTTCGGTCCTTGCTCTCACTTTCTGCCAGTGCTCCAAGCCGCCTTTGCCCAGGAAGCGACCGATAGGCAAATTCATCGGATGATCCGTAGAGATCATATCCACACCCCAGATGTGGATTTTCTTGGCTAACAGCCAATCACAGATGCTGTAATGCGGACCGGGATGGCGCTGGATATAGCGTTCCTCATCTGCTTCTTCGCTAAAGAACGAGTATCTGTGCCAACCGGTATGAATGAATAAGATATCACCATCCTGCACGTCGGCGCGCTTCTCAATATCTTCAGGCCTGAAAAGACCAAGGTCATCCAACATATCGCTGAGGTCAACGATCACACCCGGGCCGTAGCACCATTCAATCGGAATTTGGTCGATTGTCTTTCCTTTCGTGACAAAATGCTTCGGCGCATCGAGATGCGTTCCCATGTGATTGGATGTCTGGATGTATTGTGCATTGACGCCATGTTCTGATTTGCGTTTGATGTACTTCACTTCAAAGGGTGGATAAAAGGGCCAAAATGAACAATCTTGATTCAGGTCTTGGGATAAGTCATAGATTTTCACGGTTTCCTCCGAGAGATTGATATTCAAGTAATTGGTAAGTGGTAATTAGGTTTCGAGCCAGTTGAGGTCTTCGTCGCTAAACAGACAATCTGACGAATTTTCGGGAAGATCAATCCGATAGTCCACTGCCATCTCGCGGATCGTTTTTGATTGTTTCGACTCCCGGTTGCGAACTGTTTTGAGGCTTCCTGCAAAAGTATTTAACTGGCGTGCCAAATCAGTGAGATCTTCAATATAGGTTTGCGCTTCAGATGATGACAGCAAGGCACGCGTCTTTACTCGGTTGAGCCAATACTTTGTTTCAAATAGGCTCCCACGAGCATAGTAAAGGAATTGAAGTTTCTCACCGAAATGATAGCGTCCGAACGACTCAGCAATATTTGCGCCAATAGAATCTACAGCTCGGGTCAGTTGTTTACCAACCACATCTCTGGCGAAATCATCCCAGCGAATAACCTTCTTCCAAACCGAATCTGCAATTTCCTCAGCAGTTTTCAAAACACGTAAATCCTCAAATGTAGCAGACATGTGTGCCTCCAATTACAAATTACGAATTACCAGTTACGGTTTCATA
>DATGYJ010000352.1:0-4177 GCA_035298105.1 Anaerolineales bacterium
GATTACACTCTGGAGATCACCGATCGCGATGGTCATTTCATCCGAACTTTTCAGACGATTGCAGTAGGTCGTTGAGCAAATAAAACTATGAATCCGATACTCATCTCAGCGCAAGTTGCACGCCGCTTCGTCCTCGGCAAACAGGGACTCTGGCCGGGTCGGCGTTGGAAAGGCAAAAAAGGAACAGCGCAGGCCATTCGAGCCTGTGAGGCCGTCCAACTCGACCCACTGAATATTACAGCCCGCAGCCACGATCTGGTTCTCCACAGCCGTGTATTAAATTACAAGCCTGAATATCTTTACCAGGCGATGTATAAGGAACGCGAGTTCTTCGATTACGGAGGCTGGCTGGCAGTTTACCCCATGACCAGCCTGCCGTATTACCGTTTTCACATGCAGAGGCGTAGCCATGAAAAGCGGGTTGAAGATTTTGTGCTATCCAACCCTGAATTGTTCGAGCAAGTGCGGGCAGAGCTCCAAGTACATGGCCCACTTGGAAATCGCAATATGAATGGAAACAAAGTTACGGGAAATTATCGCGGGCGCAAGGATACCTCCCTGGCGCTGTTCGATATGTGGCTTTCCGGTGAGCTGATGATCCATCACCGGGAGGGGTTTGAGCGCGTCTATGACTTTCGAGAGAACATTGCCCCGAAGGAATATGATTATGTGGCAGGTGAAAAAGAAGCAGAGGAATTCTTCATTCGAAAGAATATTTCATTTATGGGGTTGTTCCGTGAACCCCTTCTGCGAGCAGCCCTGCAATATGACCTGCGTTACAACTACTCACAGGTGGGAGTGAGGCAATTGATCGGAGAATGGCTCGAAGCCGGGAAGGCGCAACAGGTACAAATCGAGGGTGGGCGGGATACATATCTTGTCCTGGCGGAAGACCTCCCGCTGTTGGAATCCCTTCAAAAAGGGAAGATCCCGAGAGCGTGGAAACCGATCGATACGACCACGCTGGAAGAAGTCACTCTGCTCGCCTCGCTGGATATTGTCAGTGCGCGCGGCCGGGCGAAGAAGTTATTCGATTTCGATTATAAGTGGGAGGTATATATGCCGGCCCACCAGCGCCGCTGGGGATATTATGTTCTGCCGATCCTGTATGGCGACGATTTGGTGGCGCGGCTCGACCCCAAACTCGACCGTACGACCATGACGCTGGAGATCAAAGGTTTTTGGCATGAAGAGGATGCACCGGTAAAGGATGTCGAGTTTGCAGAGGCGCTGGCAAAGGGGTTGGTCCGGTTTGCGAAGTTCCTGGGGGCAAAGCGGGTTGATGTTTCAGTGATTAGTCCAGCAGCATTGCGACGGCAAATCAAAAAGCTCTTGAATTCTTCACCTGGCTCGCTATAGCCGCAATACGCTTGAAATAATTCCAATAAGAAAGATCATCACAACCGCTGCGAGGATCGCTCCGCAGCCCCAACCCGCTGAGACACTCCAGCCTTGCCTTCCGGTGATGCCCGGTTCTAACCTGCGAATATGACGGACTGCCAGCCATCCGGCAAACATTCCGGTCCAGGAACCAGGCGACGATCACAAACAGCAGAAACACTGCCAGGACGAGAATGATCAAGCCAATCGCTTCGCCGATGGCACTGCCGAAAGCAGCACCAATACATTGACTTATTCCTGAGCAATCCAGCTCCTGGTGCTGAACGCTAATCGCTCCTGCCGCAACCATCAGGACTGTGATTCCGCCAGAGACAATCATTCCCAGCGGTCCGCTGATGCCCCAGATGCGGATGGCGGGAGACATATGTTTCCAGGATATGGATGGGGCGTTCGGTCGCAAGGCCAGCATCGTAAAGAAGCCGGCCAGCAAGCCGCCGGTAAAGCCTCCAATCCCGGCACTGATGAGGATTAAAATAAAATTGAGGAAGTCCTCCCTGCCTAACTTGCCCTGACTGGCAGCCAGGATCGTCAGGAAGATAAGCAGTACAATCCCAAAGACCACCCAGCCAACGCTCCAGGCAAATGCCCAGCCCGGAATTTTGCTCAAGACAATGTTCAAGCTGGTTTTCGTCGGCTGGCGGAGAAACGGCCGTTCTCCCACTGCTTTCGCTGCGCCTGCCTCAATGAGACCATCCACCAGCCTCTGAAAATTCTCTGTGTAGCTGCCGGAGCGCAAGTCGAGCGTTTGAACGTCTCTAACCAGCGCTTCAAATTCGCCCGTCCATTTGGCAGGACGATAAATGACAGGAAAGACGGTCTTGCCAAGTTCCAGTGCCTTGTTGATCTCTTCGCGGACGTAACGGGATTCCATTGCGTCGGGGGATAAGACCAGGATGAAGGCTTTGCATTCATGGATGCCCTCCATGATCTCGTCGTGCCACTTTTGCCCCGCTTGAATCGTGGATTGGTCAAACCACACACCCGCGACGTGAGCATCCAGATCGGATGCCAGGCGAGTGACGAATTCCTGGTCACGGCGGGAGTAGGAGATGAAGATGTCTTTAGACATAGCCTGGTTTAGTGGAAAAACTTATCCATCACAGGCGCGATATTTTCAGGAATATCCTCGCCCCAGGCGCCGCCGTCAATGACATCGCCGGTTTGGTGACCTTCCGCATCTAATTTAAAATAGACCGGAATGCCTGTAAAGGAGAAATCCTGGACCTTGCCATCCTTCCAGCCCCATTCGTCCACATCGAGTTTGACGATGTACGTCCCACGATACGCCTCGAGCATCAATTCATTCCTGGATTTGATCCCTTTGTCGATTGCCTGGCAGGGCGGGCACCAGGTCGCATCAAATTCGACGATGGGCATTTGGCCGAGCGCGCTGGCCTTTTGTGCTTCCTCTGCCAGCATTTTTTGTAAATCACCGTCTTTAGGATGCAGGCGGACAATGGTGAAGCCGTCGGGCGCGGGGTCTTGCGAATCACTCGGTTGTATTAGATCTTCCGTTGGCGGTGCGACAACCGGTTCTGGAGTGGATGTCGCTTTTGGAGGAAACAGGAAATTACAGGCTAACAGGCTAACCCCTATAAGCAATACCAGGATCTTTTTGTTCATTTTGAGTCTCCCTTTCATCAATGCTCTAACATTTCAGCACCCGGAATGCGGACGGACACAAGCTTTCCCTCCACCGGGGGTTTACATTGATTGGCGCTGCAAACCATATAGGTAATTTTGACCTCAGCCTGTGTCCAACCTTTACCAGGTGGAAGCTCTACAGGCAGGCTCAATGTGACCGCACCAGCCGGATAAACCAGCAATTCCTTCGGTTCAAAATCCGGTTCCTCTGGTTCCACGCTCTCTTGCAAGTCTCCAACCACTTTCATTTGACTTTCGGGGGTCAATTCAAGCAGAGTGGGGCGCCCTAAGCCGTCCACACCATTCATGGGAATATCCTTGCTATATAGGTGATACCCTTCGGGTGGTGTGAATGTGCCCGATAAATAGGATTCTCCACCGGTATTGCGTTCCAGGGAGATCGACACATTGACGTAATTTTCACTGAAGGAAGCAAGCGGTATAGGCTTGTTTGTAGCCGGCGCGCAGGAAACGCTGCTTAGGGAAAACAGCATTCCAAAAAATAAAACACCGAGGTGGAGATGCAATTTCATAGCAATCCTTGAGAGCAAGTTCGAAATTCAAGTCTATTATAAGGCAGGACGGTTCCAGTCTCCTGGCAAGCTGTCCGGATGATAGAATGCATGTATCCGGAAAATGGACCTGTAGCGCCATGATGAAAAATCTCTTTCTGGCTTTCTATCTCGCTCTCAAAGAAGTGCTTCGGAACCGCGGGCGTTTTTTGCTCGTCAGCTTGGTGATCGCGTTGATCACTTTGCTTGTTCTGTTCATCGCTGCCCTCGGGGAGGGACTTGCGAACGGCAACCGTCAATATATTGCGAATCTGGATGCTCAGTTGATTGTTTTTCTTGACAAGTCAGATTACAACATCTCTGCCAGCCGGCTGGAGACGAACACGGCGCGTGCGGTTCGCCGCGTAGACGGGGTGGCGGATGCAGGTCCGATCTACACTTCCTCCACGCAGATTGTTTCTCTCGAAGAGCCGCTCAAAGTGTCTCTGCTGGGAGCAGAAGCGGGTCGTCCCGGTATGCCTGCCATCATCGCAGGCCGGGAGTTCCGCGGCGCCGGGGCGCGTGAGGCGGTGATGGATCGCAATGTCGCTTTGCGCTCAGGAATTAAAGTGGGTGATGAG
>DATGYJ010000353.1:0-25398 GCA_035298105.1 Anaerolineales bacterium
GCCCACGTCTGTATGGCGTCCGGCGCAAGCACGACCTGGATGAAATTGTCGAGAAATCCTTGAAGCAGGCTGCGTTATGGGAGGAAGTCAAAGATAAGCTAAATCAATCAGGCTTATCGATTTCTGGTGGGCAGCAACAGCGTCTCTGCATTGCGCGAGCGTTGGCAGTTGAACCGGAGGTGATTCTCATGGATGAACCCGCCTCTGCCCTGGATCCGATCTCCACGCTCAAGATCGAAGAGCTGATGCAGGAACTCAAAAAGGACTACACCATTATTATCGTGACGCATAATATGCAGCAGGCTGCGCGCGTTTCCAATTACACGGCTATGATGATGTTGACGGAAAACAGGCGCTCTGGCACCGTCATTGAGTATGACGATACGAAAAGAATATTCACCAACCCAAAAGACAAGCGCACGGAAGATTATGTCACTGGCAGGTTCGGATAAAACAGGGAAGAAAGGAAGAAGCAGTATAATATGGCGACCAGTACGAGAAACGAGGATGCTATGCTTCGTAAAACATTTGAACATGAAATCCAACAGGTCAAGGATGGTGTGCTTTTACTGGGTAGCATGGTAGAGCAAGCCATCCTGAATTCAGTGGATGCATTAAAGAAACGCGATCTCCAGGCGTCTCAAGAAATTTTAGAGTCCGACAAGCTGGTCAACCAGAAACGATTTGAGATCGAAAACCAGTTGATGATCCTGATCGCCACGCAACAGCCGATGGCGCACGATCTGCGCCTGCTGGCTTCCTGCATGGAGATCATCTCCGAATTAGAGCGGATGGGCGACTATGCCAAGGGAATTGCCAACATCAATATCCGCATGGGGGATGCGCCGCTTCTCAAGCCGCTCATTGATATTCCCCGCATGGCCCAAATCGATGCAGATATGCTCCACCGCGCCCTGACCGCCTATGTCAATGAAGATATCGAGGCAGCACGTTCGATCCCGATCGAAGATGATGAAGTTGACGCCCTCTACAACCAGGTCTATCGTGAACTGATGACCTTCGTCATTGCCGATCCGACGACCATCGAGCGCGCCAACTGGCTCTTATGGGTAGCTCACAATCTCGAGCGGGTGGCCGACCGGGTGACGAACATCTGTGAGCGTACGGTCTTCATCGTCACAGGTGAACTGATCGAGATCAATAACACGGATGCAGAATTCTGGAAAAGACAGAAAAACCAATAATGCAAAGACCGCCAGCAGCTTTGAACTGGCGGTCTTTTTGTTTGGAATAGAGCCGCCGAGGACGGCGGCTCGAGCATGGGAGGCTAACCCATCCTGCCGGTGATATAGGCTTCTGTTAATTCCTGTTTTGGCCTGGTAAACATGTCATTGGTATCAGAGAACTCCACCAATTCCCCCAGCCAGAAAAGGCCGGTGCGGTCTGAGACCCGCGCAGCTTGCTGCATATTATGGGTGACGATCACGATCGTATAGTCTTTCTTCAATTCTGCGATCAACTCTTCGATGTGCAGGGTGGCGATGGGGTCAAGCGCGGAAGTCGATTCATCCATTAAGATGACTTCTGGCTGCACGGCAATCACACGCGCAATGCATAATCTTTGCTGTTGCCCCAGTGAAAGACCCAGGGCGTCAGATTTCAGGTCATTTTTGACTTCATCCCACAAAGCCGCGGCCCGCAGGGACTTTTCCACTACATCGTCCAACTTTACATCCAGCCCCATCACACGTGGACCGAACGCCACGTTATCGTAGATCGATTGTGGGAATGGGTTCGGTTTTTGGAAGACCATCCCCACTCGTTGCCGGAGCGCAACCACGTCCATTCCAGCGCTGTAAATATCCTCTCCATCCAACAGGATTTCGCCATCTACGCGCGTACCGGCGATCGTATCGTTCATTCGATTGAGGCAGCGCAAAAATGTGGATTTGCCACACCCGGAAGGGCCTATTAACGCGGTCACTTTGCGCGGCTCGATCTCAATATTGATTTTCGAAAGAGCCTTCGAAGAACCGTAATAGAAATCCAGATCTTTAACAATGAATGCAGGTTGAATTTCGGACATGCTGCGATTTTATCATGTCACGTGTCAATGACATGCATAATACTTTCGGCTATAATTCGAGCCGATGAACCGTTTCCTTTTGCCTGCCATCGTAATATTTATGCTTGTCTTTTTTACATCATGCGGTCCCACTTCGTCAGAGGGGGCCGCATCTGCTTCCTCGGCCGCTTATATCCAGAATAAAGGCTCCGATACCATCGTCAATCTGGCGCTAGCCTGGGCGGAAAAATATCAGTCTGAGCACCCGGAAATCCGCATCTCGGTCACAGGCGGAGGCTCCGGAACGGGAATCGCGGCTCTCATCAACAAGACTGTGGATATCGCGAACGCCTCCCGCCAAATCAAGGATGAGGAAGTCGCCCAGGCGAAAGCCAATGGCGTTGACCCCGTGGAGCATATCATCGCCCGGGATGCAATCGCGGTCATTGTCAACCCCGAAAACCCGGTGAATCGGCTGACCCTCAAGCAGATTTCAGATATTTACAGTGGCAAGATCAGCAACTGGTCTGAAGTAGGTGGGGAAGACCGACCCATCGTGCGACTCTCGCGCGAGACGAATTCGGGCACGCACGTATATTTCCTTGAGACTGTTATACGACTAGGCAATAGTAAAGATAAAACGCTCTTCTCTATGGATACTTTGTTGCTTCCGTCCTCCGAAGGCATCGTCGCAGAAGTACGCCAGAACCCGAATGCGGTCGGTTACGATGGGCTTGGGTATGTGCCTAAAGATCTCAAGATGATCGCCATTGCAAAAGAAGAGGGTGGCGCTTATGTGCTGCCATCTATTGCGACGGTGAATGATAAAACTTATCCGATTGCGCGTGACCTTTACATGTACACCAATGGTGAACCAAAAGGCGCGGTAAAAGAATATCTGGATTGGATCGTTTCTCCTGAGGCACAGCAAATCGTGGCCCAGCTTGGCTTTGTACCTGCGAAATGAAACCGACCCTAAAGGTTTTTCTTGATTGACCAAAGTCATGATCAGCTATAGAAACCTTTAGAGTCTTAAGGTGAGTAATCATGGAAAAATCTCTTAACTGGCAGGAATTTGTTATCACCCGTTTGATCAAGGCTTCAGGCTATTCAGCCATACTTTTTGTTGTACTGATCTTTTTCTTTCTGGTACGTGAGGGCATTCCTACTTTTGCGGAAACAAGTCTCAGTTCGCTCCTCAGCATCCGCTGGTATCCAATTGAAGACCACTTTGGAATTCTGCCTCTCATCACTGGCTCACTGATTGTAACCATCGGCGCGGCACTTGTCGCAGTTCCCTTTGGGCTCGGAACAGCAGTTTACATCTCTGAGATCGCGCCGCGTTGGATGCGCGAAATCCTCAAGCCTCTGGTGGAATTATTGGGTGGACTTCCCTCTGTGGTGCTTGGCTTTCTCGGAATTCTGCTCCTTTCCCCATTTCTGCGGGTCTTTCTCAACCTGCCAACAGGACTGACCGCCCTGGCAGGTTCCCTGCTCTTAGGCGGGATCGCAGTCCCGACAGTTGTGTCCGTTGCCGAGGATGCCCTGGATGCCGTACCGCGTGCCTATCGGGAGGGCGCCTGGGCGTTGGGCGCAACGCGCTGGCAGACGATTTGGAGAGTGACGTTCCCCGCAGCCCGCTCCGGCGTATTGACCGCCGTCATGCTCGGTGTAGGACGCGCCATTGGCGAAACCATAACGGTGATGATGGTCACCGGGAATGCTCCTGTGCTCGCGCTGAAACTTGGCAGCCTGTTCTCACCCGTCCGCACCATGACTGCCACCATCGCGGCTGAAATGGGGGAAGTTGCAAATGGCAGCACTCATTATCACGTCTTGTTCTTCATCGGCATGGTTTTGTTTTTGATCTCACTGGGAGTGAATATCGCAGCATCATCGGTTGTCTTTCGAGCCAAGAAGCGCGCCGAGAGGATATTGTCGTGAAACGCGCACTCTCTATCAACCGCCATTTTGCGCAACGTATCGGCTTTACTGCCATCACCCTGATGGCAATTGCGACGGTTCTCCCCATTATCGCCGTCGTCATTTATATACTTATTCAAGGCTTGCCCGCCATCTCACTTGAGTTCCTGACAGGTTTTCCACATAACGGTATGCGCGCAGGCGGCATCCTGCCGGCGATCATCGGTACGCTCTATCTGACGGTGGGCACAGCCATTTTCTCGGTTCCACTTGGCATCGCGGCCGCGATCTATCTTTCGGAATACGCCTCGGATACCCCGCTCACGCGTACGATCCGGATTGCAATCATCAACCTCGCGGGCATTCCATCAGTCGTCTACGGATTGTTTGGCCTGGGTCTATTTGTCATCTTCCTGAATTTCGGCACATCGATCCTCGCGGCTTCCTTGACTCTTTCGATCATGACTCTGCCTGTCATCATTAGTACCGCCGAAGAATCATTACGCTCGGTGCCTCAGGCATTTCGCACGGTAAGTATTTCACTGGGTGCTACGGGCTGGCAGACGATCCGCCGGATTGTCATAAAAGAAGCACTGCCCGGCATTCTGACCGGCGTTATTCTGGGTCTTGAACGGGCCGCAGGCGAGACCGCCCCCATCCTCTTTACGGGTGCGGCCTTCTTCCTGCCACGTCTTCCCCACTCCCCTCTCGACGCAACAATGGCATTACCTTATCATCTGTTTGTGATCTCGACCCAGGTCCCTGAAATGCCAATTCAAATTCAATACGGCACGGCGCTGGTTTTATTAGTCTTTGTTCTTACCATGAATCTGATCGCGACGGTCATCCGTTCGAGAGCGAGGGCAAGACGGCAATGGTAGAGATCAAAAATGAGCAAATGAGCAAATCGGCAAATGGGCAAATCAGCAAATGAGCAGGCTGGCGACTTAATAAATGGATAAAATAATTATAGAAAACCTGTCACTACAATATTCGGATGGGACCGAGTCCCTGCGCGGGATCAGTTTGAATATCCACGAAAAGGCGGTGACGGTTCTCTTTGGCCCGGCGGGGGGTGGAAAGTCAACCTTGTTACGCTGCCTGAACCGCCTCAATGATCTGACCGAAGTGAAGGCCTCTTCCGGGCGCATCCTGATCGATGGCAAAAACATTCTTGATCCAGATACGGATGTAATTGGCTTGCGCCGCAAAGTAGGAATGGTCTTTGCGCGCCCGGTCGTCTTACCTTTGAGCATTCGCGGAAATTTGACCTATGGATTGGAACTCGCCGGCGAAAAACGCAGATCCAGGCTGGATGAAGCGGTGGAACGAAGTTTGAAGCTAGCGGCCTTATGGGAGGAAGCCAAGGACCGGTTGGATGACCCTGCCATCGCTCTCTCCGGCGGGCAGCAGCAGCGCTTGTGCCTGGCAAGATCCCTTGCACTTCAACCTGAGATTATTTTGCTCGATGAGCCGACCTCCGGTCTTGACCCGATCTCAACAGGTAAAGTCGAAGCCGCGTTGCAGGAACTCAAGAAGGAATACACCATCGTCCTGGTACCCCATTCCGTACAGCAAGCGGGGCGTACTGCCGATTATGCAGCGTTCTTTTTGCAGGGTGAACTGATCGAATATGGCGAGGGCAAATCGCTTTTCACCGCACCCAAACAAAAACGGACGGAAGATTACATTACGGGGAGGTTCGGCTAGAACCGCACCTCGTCATTGCGAGGGCGGTGTCAGGGACAAACGCTCCTCGCAAGGACATGAATTATGAAAACCGTCCTTTTCCTCTGTACAGGAAACTCATGCCGTTCACAAATGGCAGAAGCCATTGTCAACGCGCATTACCCGGAATGGAAAGCCTACTCTGCGGGGATAAAGCCGGCCGGGTATATTCACGAAATGGCGCTGGAAGCTTTAAATGAGATCGGTATCGCGCATTCAGGGGCATCAAAACACATCGATGATCTACCGACCAAAGATTTTGATCTTGTGGTGACGGTCTGCGATTCAGCCGCGGAGGAATGTCCTGTCTGGCCCGGGAAAGCAGGTAGACGCGTCCACCACGGGTTTGTGGATCCAGCCAAAGCGGAGGGAACGCGCCAGGAGAGGCAGCAGGTCTTTCGGCAGGTGCGGAGCGAAATGTTGGAAGTCATTCCCCGGCTACTACAGAGTGCCGCATAATTTTCTTTACTTCCTGTTTGAATCTCAGCCTATGAATCCAAATGAAAAGTAAAGTTAATAATGGGACAAGCGGTAAATGCTTCGTCCTGACCAAGTGGTCTCCGGGCGCAGGCGAAGGATTATGGCATTCACATAACCGCTTCAACTACGCGGTGCCAGTCCGCTCGGTGCGAAAGGAACTTTATGAATAACCCATATGACATATTATTTGAAACGGTTCGGATCGGTCCCGTCATCGCTCCGAACCGTTTTTATCAGGTGCCGCATTGCAACGGCTTTGGACATCGCATGCCGCAGGGACTTGCTGCCATGCGCGGCATGAAAGCGGAGGGAGGTTGGGGGGTGGTCTGCACGGAGGAAGTCGAGATCCATCATAGCAGCGATCTCTCGCCATATTTTGAGGGCCGCCTGTGGGGCGATGCTGATATTCCAGCCCTGGCATTGATGGCTGAGGCCGTTCACCGGCATGGCTCGCTGGCCGGGATTGAGCTTTCTTACAATGGGTACGACGCGCCAAATCTATATTCACGTGTACCGTCACTGGCGCCAAGTTCCATGGGGACCATCGGTGGTTCAGGTTATGACCCTGTACAAACTCGCCGCATGGATAAAGAGGATATTCGCAATGTGCGCAAATGGCACCGTGACGCCGCCCTGCGCGCCAGGCGTGCCGGCTTTGATATTGTCTATTGTTACGCGGCTCACGGCATGACGACGGCGATCCAGTTTATCCTGAAGCGATTTAACGACCGCACGGATGAATATGGAGGCTCACTCGAGAACCGCGTTCGTTTCTTTCGAGAACTGATTGAGGAGACAAAGGAAGCCGTTGGCGATCAATGCGCAGTGGCTGTCCGTTTTGCGGTAGACGAATTGCTTGGCAAAGATGGGCTGACCCATCAAGGCGAAGGTCATGATGTCGTCGCCATGCTGGCCGAGCTGCCTGACCTGTGGGATGTGAACATCAGCGGCTGGAATAACGATTCCGCCACATCACGTTTTGCGAAAGAAGGCCATCAGGAGCAATACATCTCATTCGTCAAGCAATTGACGACAAAACCGGTCGTCGGCGTGGGACGATATACATCACCTGATTCAATGGTCTCGGCGATCAAACGCGGTGTGATGGATTTTGTCGGTGCAGCACGCCCTTCGATTGCCGATCCGTTTTTGCCGGACAAGATAAAAGCAGGACGCATCGAGGATATTCGAGAGTGTATCGGCTGTAACATCTGTGTGACCGGCGATACGCGCTTTGTACCGATCCGCTGCACTCAGAATCCGACCATGGGGGAGGAATGGCGGCGCAGCTGGCATCCTGAGATCATTTCGCCAAAGAAGAGCGACCAGGAAGTGATGATCGTCGGTGCAGGACCGGCAGGCCTGGAAGCAGCCCGGGCCCTGGGTCAACGTGGCTATATAGTGACGTTGCTGGATGCGCGCAAAGAACTGGGCGGACGTGTGGTCCGCGAATGTGCCTTGCCCGGTTTGAACGAATGGCGGCGCGTGGTTGATTGGCGCTTGACTCAGATCAGGAAGCTGAAGAATGTCACGGCATACCCGTCCAGCCCAATGAGCGCGGCAGAGATACTGGAAACCGGCGCTCAGAATATCATCCTGGCCACCGGCGCAACCTGGCGGCGTGATGGGGTTGGTCGTACTTTGCGAAAACCGATCCCCGGATTCGGCCTGCAAAATGTTTTGAGCCCCGATGATTTGATGGATGGAGAGTTGGGGATTGGTAAATTGGGGATGCGGAATTGGGTAATTTATGATGACGACCATTATTACATGGGCGGCGTGCTGGCAGAATTCCTGACCGGGCAAGGATGCAAAGTCACACTGATTACGCCTGCACCGCTGATCTCCTATTGGTCACAGTTCACACTTGAGCAGGAACGCATTCAACGCCAGTTGATGAAACTGGGTGTGAAGTTATACCCGCAGCATATGCTGAGCGATATTGAGAACGACTGTGTTCGTTTCACGAATACGATCTCAGGTGACGAAGTTGAAGTGTTACGGGATGGCGTTGTACTGGTGAGTGATCGGATTTCGAATGATTCGCTCCACAGGTCCCTCAAGCCTGCCCTCGAGGCGGGCAAAATAAATTCATTGCGTATCATCGGCGATGCCGAAGCGCCAAATATCATTGCACAGGCCGTGTTCTCGGGCCATCTGGCAGCAAGAGAGTTTGAGGAGGAAGGCGTGGAAGGGACGCCGTTCAAGATAGAGAGGCCCACGATATGAACCGCCCAGCACGCGACACCCCCCGGCACTGCCGGAGCAGCAGGTGCCGGCGAGCGCAGGCGAGATCACAAAGAGGACAGAAGAAAGATTCCTCGCTGTAAAAGCATCACCAGACCCGTTCCAAACTCGGGTTATCCAGGGGCTTTCTGCCGACTTTCGCCATGTCAATCCATTCGCCATGCACCTTCACGCGGACCACATCCGCAGTGAAATCGGTCACGGTGCCGCCGTTGTTGTTGAACAGCCACGAGCCCACGGCATAAATATCCACAGGGACGCCCAGCTTTTCGAACTTGTAGATTTTCTCCGGATTGAAACCACCGGAGACAACGATCTTGACATCGCGGCAATACTGGCGGGCCGCTTCCTGCCAATCCGGCGGCAGATTCCAACTTTCTGATGCCAAATCCAATGCCTGCCGAACGTTAAATACCAGGCGGGGGGTAACCCCCAGGTCCAGGGCCGGATCACCTAACGGCTGAACAGATATGTCGCGTACCGTTCCGCTTGTATCTAATCGCACACCATACAAGATATATTTTGCAGCTTCCGTTTTATCGCCAGCATCGCAAAGCTCACGGTATTTGTTGAATAACCTTTCCAGGACCCGGATCGAATCCAGCACCGAATTGTTATTGAAATCCACCAGGGCAATGCGCGGGATATTCGCGGGCAGGATACGCGCGAACTGCATCATCGCTTCTGCAGTATCACCAAGGAAAGAGGCAATCGCCGCGTGAGCAACCGTCCCACCGCCTGCACCACCCCACCAGTCGCCTTGTGCATCAGTAGAAACGAACGGGCCTAACTGATGCAAATAATCCATATTAAATCGTTTGACGGCGATGTTGTAGGCATATCCATCCGCCGCCTGGACTTCATGCAAATCAAAGCGCGCCGGGAAGAATAATACCGGCTTGCCACGCGCTGCCACCAGTGTTTCATAAACGTTTGTGGCAACACGGCTCGAGCGGGTCAGCACACCCAATGTCGGCGTTTCCAGCAGCGCGAAATCGCTATAACGTCCATGGACTTTGAGCACAGCCTCAGCATTCAAAGGGTTTCCATCTGATTTAACGACCGTACCATCCTGCACGGCCCAGACCTCCAGCCGGTCGGATGTGTCAATAAACTGATCGCCTTCCCAATAACCAGTACAATGCCGGAGCATTTCCAGCGACTTATCTACGCCGACGACGATGGTAGTCCCGATGCGCCGCGTGAACCATTGCATCTCTACTTCGATATTACCGACAGGGATATTATCCGGCGATACATTTGCCGGCAAATTGTGATAAGTACCGGAATAGCTATATCCCTCTGACGCCAGGATGGTCAGCATCCGGCCGATGTTCTCAAAATATTTATCAGAATACCAGCCGCGGCGCATGCGTTCAATATCAAGCTTGAAGGTTTCATTGGTGAGGCGTTTGCGATCAAAGATAGACATGGGGTTCTCGATTTACGATTTACGATTTAGGATTTGAGATTAGAAATTGGCTCTGTGGATTTCACAATATGCATGCCCGCTTTTGCAAATCTTTCGTAAGCCGCATCTGCTGCCTCAGTGTGATCCACCACGCCAGGGACAACAACGGGAGAAGTGCAGTCCTCGAGCAAATATACTTTTCTGGCAAGTTCAAGATCCGTGAGGGCGATATCCTCAAGCAAATCAGAAACCGTCCAGGCGACACAATGACTTTTAGCCTGTCCCGCGATGATCAGTCGATCAAACTCCTCTAATTGTCCGATGAATCTCTGGTCATGCACTCCCAGCAGTTCGTCCATGGGACCACGCAAGACCTCCGGACCGATGACCGAATAATTTTCGGTGAAGGGTGTATCCCCTTTGATCACGATATCCGTCTGAGCCAGTCGCGCGACGGAATGGAAAAAGAGGGCTTCTGCCACAGAAGAGACCAGCGCATGACCGATGCCGCCAAGCATAGCGTGATAGGGCCAGACGGTCAGCGCGTATTTCCCGCTTTTCTGCAACTCTTCAGCATAGTGAACCATCATTTGCTGCCCGTATTCCGGAGCGATATCGAATTGATCAGCCAGGGCAGGGTTGAACTTCCATTTGCCGTCACGCAATTCGGCGACATGAATGTCGGTATAGGGCGTAGGATGATTACCATTTTGATCCACAAAGAAAATCGCATGAAACACTTGCATGGTTTTATGCGTATCCATGGTGGCGGTGATTTGCGTTATATTTCCCAGGTTGCGATAGATAAACTCACACAGACGCGTATTGTCATCTACAGCGCCGCGTCCACTGCGACCACCAACATAGAGTTCAAATTCAGGGATACAAAAGGTGTTCTGCACATCGATCAACATCAGCCAGGTCTTGTCTAAATCGCCGGCAGCAGGCTGTAATCTGTGTTGACGTGCCCAGGCACGCGCCCCCCGGGCACGCTCTTCGTATGGAATCCGCCAAACATCGCCAACCTTCTCCAGGTCGAAAAAGTCAGGAATGGGTAAATCAGATACGCTCATCTCACCTCCGACTCGATTGCGCTGCAATTTAACAGCCCGTGCATATTCCTGTCAAGTGTAACACCAGGTGTGTTGACTTTTTTGCCTGAAACCTTTACACTAAGTGCAGTTTTGCACTTTTGGAGGATACATTATGGCTTCACAGTTCCAGCTCATCATGCGGTCTGGGCCAACACCTGGAGCAGCCTTCACGTTGGAAGGCGACCAGATTACGATTGGCCGCGATTCGACAAATGAGATCGTGATCAATGATGCAGAAGTCTCACGCCGTCACGCTCGTTTGACCTTCCAGGGCGGAAAGTATGTGCTGGAAGACCTCGGCTCCACCAACGGGACATTTGTCAATGGACAGCGACTGGCAGGCCCCCGCGTTCTGAAGCCAGGGGAAGTCGTCTCGTTTGGCGAGCAAATTGTGCTGGTTTTTGAAGCAACCAACATTGACGCGGGTGCGACAATGGTTTCGCCCCGGGCGGCAGCAGTGCCTTCCGTTCCCAGACCAATCGCTCCTCCGCCTCCCCTCCCTTCCGACTACGCCGGAAGTGTGCCAGCCAGCCCCGTAGCGGTTCCCGCGCCTGCCCTCAGAAACAATACGGTGATCATTATCGCGGCCGTGGTTGTGCTCCTGTCAATTTGCTGTTGTGTTGCGGTGCTGTTCTGGGTGGATGCCGATCCAACAGGCGCAAGATGGTGTACATTCCCATTTAGCATTATCGCCCGCGTGTTAGGGAGTGTTTGTCCATAGCAAATCGTGGCTGTGATTCATGACCTTACCTACGCTCCACGAGAGAAATAGCGCGTGGGGCGTTTTGTTTACCGCTTGTCTCAGCAATTGCCAAACTTTTGAAATCCTGGGCAGGCAAAACCTCAGGTATCCATTTTCGAGCGATATTCTGTAAACTGTTGCAAAAGCCCTCTCTCTTGAATAGAATAGAGCTATCCCGGAGAATATTGACATGGAACCGCATTTCACAACTTCACCACGCTGGAGCCCGACCACAAAACTGCTGGTGGGACTGGTCCTGGTCGGTATTGTCGCATTCTTGTTCTTTCGTTTTACGAGCCTGATCACACCACTGATGCTGGTCTTTATTCTGGCATACCTTTTTCACCCCTTGACCATATTGATCTCGCGCGGCTTGCGCATTCCCTGGAAGGTTTCAGTCAATATCCTTTACTTCGTTATCCTGGTGCTTCTGGTTGGCCTGCTGACCCTCGGTGGCTTCGGATTGGTAACGCAGATACAAAGCCTGATCGGTCAGGTGCAAACGATTGTGAATGATCTTCCCGATTACGTACAAGCCCTCTCTGGACAAGTCTTTCAGATTGGACCCTTTACACTCAATCTGCGGACTCTCGATCTCAATACGGTCAGCCAACAACTACTCTCGTTTATCCAACCGTTGCTCGGGCGAACAGGGACCCTGGTGGGGACACTGGCAAGCGGCGCAGCCGAAATTTTCGGCTGGACATTCTTTGTATTGCTTGTATCGTATTTCGTCATGATCGAGAGCAGCGGCCTGCAAAGCGACCTGCTGAAAGTCGAAATCCCCGGTTATAGCGAAGACCTTCGCAAGCTTAGCAGCCAACTGGGGCGCATCTGGAATGCTTTTCTGCGCGGACAGATTTTCATTGTCGGTTTTTCTGCGCTGATCTACATCTTTATCCTTTCCTTGCTGGGCGTGAGGTATGCCATTGGGATTGCGATTATGGCTGGTCTTGCAAAATTTCTGCCATATATCGGTCCCGGTATCACCTGGGTAGTCCTGGCGCTGGTCACCTACTTCCAGGCTTATAAACCTTTCAATCTCCACTCGCTGCCGTATGTAGCCATCGTAGTCATTACACTGGCAGTGGTAGACTGGATCATTGATAATTTGATTGCACCGCGCATCATGGCACGCTCCCTGAGGGTCCATCCCGCCGCAGTGCTGGTCACCGCATTGATCGCAGCGAACCTCCTGGGTCTTTTGGGTGTGGTCATTGCTGCTCCCCTGCTTGCGACTCTCATGTTGTTAGGGCGTTACGTGATGCGCAAGATGTTTGATCTCAACCCGTGGCCTGCAGGCGAGATTACACCCGCAGCGCCCCTCTCTTTCGAATGGATCACACGTACCCGAGTGTTCATCCTATCGAAGTTCCAAAAGGATGTTCCAAAAGAAAAAGATTACCCAAGGGAGAACTCCGATGAATAATAACCATAATAATGAACCGAAAACCGAAACAATCGCCGAAACCGATAACTTCCAGGCCTGGATGGCAGAAGAACCGGATGGCGAGACGACTTACTACCTTCAAATTGGCCGCGCAACCATCAACTTTTTCCAGGAGGAGTGGGATCAATTCCTGGCTTTTGCGAAAGAGATTGATGAAGTCAAGCCGGATGATGAGAATCTATACAGATTGGAATTCGACAATATAGATGTCTGGATGGATGAAGAGGATTGGATCGAATTCAAAAATCTGACGAGGGAAATCTATAAGTGAGATTACCTACCTTCCCGAAGGCTTGGAGTTCTCAACAATATTTTCTGAGGCAATGTCCCCCCAGCAGCGCCTTCAGGACGTTTTGCCCAAAGTAAGAAGGAATCACAATCCATGAAGAGAGCGAACGCCATCACTGATGTGCGTGGGATTGAAGTGGGGCATGCCCAGGATGAAGAAGCTTTAACTGGCTGTACGGTCATCCTTTGTCGCAAAGGTGCTGTTGCCGGTGTCGATGTACGCGGCGGTGCACCTGGCACACGTGAGACTGACCTGCTTAACCCGCTCAATCTCGTTGAAAAGGTGCACGCAATCGTATTGGCAGGCGGTTCCGCATTCGGATTGGACGCGGCCAGCGGCGTGATGCGTTATCTCGAAGAACAGAAGATCGGATTCAATACCGGTGCGGCAAAAGTGCCCATTGTCCCCTCAGCGATTCTCTATGACTTGAATATCGGTCGTGCGGACGTTCGACCGGACTCCGCTATGGGATATCGCGCCGCAGCTTCGGCTTCGCCTGAGGCACCTGCGGAGGGAAATATTGGGGCCGGCACCGGAGCCTCCGTCGGTAAGATGTTCGGCCTGGGCCTCGCAATGAAGTCAGGCGTGGGAACGGCCAGCCTGGACATTGGCGGTGGCGTCATTGTGGGTGCGCTGGTGGCGGTCAACGCCTGGGGTGATGTGATTGACCCGCAAACCAATGTAATCATTGCCGGTCTTCGCTCCGGGAAAGTTGGTCCGCTGCGGGTGGGCAAAAAAGGATATTTTGCCGATACGCTGGCCATGATGAAAAGCTCCGTTGGGCGCAGGGTACTGGGTCTGGCTGCACGCGCCAACACAGTCATTGGTGTAGTAGGGACAAATGCCAAACTGACCAAAACCCAGGCGACCAAAGTAGCGCAGATGGCACAGGATGGCATTGCGCGTACGATTCGTCCAGCTCATATGATGCTGGATGGCGACGCCATCTTCACGTTATCCACCGGGACAAAAAATGCGGACGTTTCCATCATTGGCGCATTTGCAGCAGAAGTGATGGCAGAAGCGATCCTGCGTGCCGTAAAGATGGCAGCTTCTGTAGGTGAAGTGCCGGGGTTGCTGACCTGACTTCAAAGATAATTCGCAAAGTAGGCTTGACTTTAAAGATCTTTGTGTGCTAAAAGGAGTGTCTGCATTTCGTCTAAGTGGAATGCGGAAAGTCTTTTAATAAAAAGATCTGCTCAAGCCGCCGTCCTTTGCGAACGCCGCCCTTACGGTGCGGCAGTCCCCGTGGGACGGCGGCGTTTCCGCCTCCAAGAACCCACTTTCTAAAAGTACTTTCCGCTATTTACTTAGATGCAGGCGCTAAAACAAAAAAGGACGGGCCAGGCCCGTCCTCTTCTTCTTTCTGCTTTCTTATCTCTTAGTTTCTGCTTCTGATGCCCTTCAATTCATCCTTCAGGATCATCGTCATGATGACGCTGACAACGGTCACAATCAAACCGCCGAGGAACGCGTTCCACCAAACGGGGTCATTGATGACCAGACCCAACCCGAACCGCTGGCCGATGACACTCGTTAGCCAGAACAGGAAGGTGTTGATTACCAGGGTGAACAAACCCAGCGTTAATAGGATGAGCGGACAGGTCAGCAGCCTGATGAGTGGACCGAACAGCGCATTGATCAATCCGAAGATGAGCGCAAGCCAGAGGATGGAAATCAGGCCGCTTTGCAGGCCTATCCTGCCCGGCAGGAGCAGCACTGCCAGATACAACGCTATCGCATTGATAGCCCAACGAAGAATGAATTTTGTCATGTGATCTCCTCTTCAAAGTCAGATACCACTACGAGTGCGCCGCGAAGCAACCTCATCATCAAGTTAGAGATTGCTGCTCACACCGTCCTGCGACTGAAAGGAGCACGGCGTCAGGAAAGACTCGCAATGATGGTCATGTCATCATACGAAAATCATTCATTCCGGTTGCACTATACCTGTATTATGCCCGCATCCATAACAGCGTGCGACGGGGTTTGAAACCGGCCGCGCTGATCGCCTCTGCCATCTCATCTGCGGGGTATTCCATCGAAAGTTGGGAATAGTAATGGATTGTGCGCCGCGCCTCGATCAGTAAGAATGTCAACGCTTCAGACTTCAGGGCTTCGACCGCTGAGCGCCCTGACGCACCCCTGCTCAGATTGACAGGCTGTTCTTCCAGGAGCGCGGCAGGGGTCGCAGGATAAAGCGACTCTGACCTGCTTCCCTGCGGCATCCAGGTCAATGTGGCGAGCAATTCGTCATTCCGGACCGCCGCCCATTGTTTGATATTGAAGTCAATAAACAGGAGGTAAAGCCAGTTCCAGAGGCCGGGTCGCAAGGCATTGAGATTCCAAGCGTGGTACCAACTCAGGGCATCCGGATAGACGCGGCGGAGCCAGTCCTGTTGTAAAGGCCAGAAACGGGGGTGTCGCGGCTCGATCCTAATATCGGTCTCAGGATAAGTCAGGCGCGAATCGGGATCTGCCTGCCAGGTAGTCCGGCGGGCGATCTCTTGAAAGCCAAGATCTTGATAAAGCTTGATCGCACCCGGGTTATCATCGCGGACGTGGAGCCAGATTGCGGAAGCCCTTTTCAGGCGAGCTTGCTTCATGACACGTTCGGTGAGCGCCCGCCCAATCCCGCGCCGGCGGTAATCGGGATGGGTTGCCACATTAGCGATAAGATAGATCCGTTTGCTCTTATCGCGGAAGGGGATCAGGCTGGCATTGCCAATGATTTGTCCATCCTGCTCCCAGACGTAGCCCATCAGCGGCAGGGAGGCAGTTTCCGTCATGCGGGAAGCCCAGCGCAGGAAACTGTCGTCACGGCTGGCGCGGCGCATATCCGAGAGATAACGCTGCCCATCATTGTCCATGGTCGGCGAGAAGCACAGTTCGATCAGATCTGCGACCGCAGAAAGATCACGCAGGACGTTGAGCGGCCGCATGTGCGGATGGTCATTGGCTCTGACAGGGACAGAGATCGAGCTCATCGAGCTAGATTATAGCGCGTTGTTGGCATTTGAAAATATGCGGAAAAGTACTACAAACCGACCTTATCACGGGCAAACTAAGGCTTTGCCCAATTTGCCTATCCGCAGTGTAAGCTTTGGAGAGATGCCAGTGTGCCAAATCACAAATGGCATCGGGGAAAACACAAATCCTCAGGTTCTGCATGGCTCAAAAATTGAAAACAAAGTTCAACCCGATCCGTACCTGGACCCCAGAGAGACGGTGTCAGCAATCAGATATAACGTAATTCCATGTAGCACTGAAAAACGATTTGGCAATACATTAAGTATCCTTTATTCCAATTTAGACCGAATGATGACTACAAGATCAGTACAGGATGAGTACAGGATCAGTACAGGATTATCCGCATGAGTTGAAGGGAGAGGTGATAACGGCAGGCAATCCCCACAGAATAGCCAAGAATAAAACGATTTCGGGGCGAGTTATGTTCCCGCGGGCTTATAATTCCCCTGAGCGAAAGCATCTCCAGAACCGCTGAGCATTGCCACAAGGAGGCGCAAAATGCAGATACAAAAATCGCCAAGCGGCGCTATGTTCCCGTATTATTACAAGAATGGAGAACTATTTGGCCTTCATTTGGGCAGTTATTTCGCGAATGAAGAGGGGCTGATTGCCATGATGAGAGCTGAAGAAGAATTTTTCAATCAACAACACCGCCCAATGGGGATCTGGATTGATTTTTATGAAACGAAACTGACAGACCGGGTCATCAAGGCATTCGTTGAAATGATCGAACACATGGGTCCTCAAGTGACCAGGCTTGGAATTGTCGGCTGCTCTTTCATGGCGCGCTGGAAGATCAACAGACTCATCAGGAAAACGGCTGGGCTTGCCTCGTTACCTGTCAAATACTATGAAGATCCGGAAGTTGCAAAGACCTGGTTGGTCAGCGAATTAGAGTAGGCCTTTATGGCTGATCGCTGCCTGGCAACACTTTACTCACAATCTAAAGAGGGATAACTCTGCCTAGGAAATCATCTTAAAATACCGCGATTGTTTTACTAATCTGAACAGAGGCCCTTATGAATTTCTTCAAAAAGCGTGGGCAAGAAAAGCCAAAGCCAGCCAATTTCTCCTCCGATCTTCCCCGCCAGGGAGATGTATTGCCTGTTTCCCTCCAGGCACATTCTCAATTTATCAAACGGGTGAACTGCAGTCAATGCGGCGCGCCGAAATCTTTGCCTTCGGCAACCGCTTATATTTACTGTGACTATTGTGGCTCGTTGATGGACTATGATTTCCGCATCGCCAACGCGGACACCAATGCTGGACTGACGAACACCGTTTTTCATCGCATCATTGCAACACTGCAATTCCCCTTGACACAAGCCAGAGCGCGCGGAGATCGAGAGGCATACCGTCAAATATATCGTCAGGTATTTGCTCAATGGATTCAGGAATGTCCGATGGCAGTTTCGCCGCGTGCCAGGAATGACGCAAACTTTCGTGAGCAATTGATCGCTTATTTTGCTGAATGCGCGGTCGTAAAGGATTTAGATCCTCAGCAAGGCTCTCTCGATGCCAGAATGAACGTGCTGACCACCGCACTGCAACGGATCCCGACACCCGGCAGTGCCTGGAGAGTAGCAGGGCCCTTTTGGGAGTATGCCGCGTTGTTCAAACAGCAAATGGAAATGACCTATGCGCTTCTGGATCAAATGGGCGTGCTCGCCATGGATCCAGATCATGCGCCGGAGGGTGTTCCCATCCGAATGGAATATTCAACTTTTTGTCAGGGCTGGCTGCCACATCTATCACCTGAAGATGGAGAGCGGCTCTTAAAGTTATATGGGCTGGCTGCGGAATATGACGAGGTCAAACCGCAACAAACGGACAGCCACAAGTGCGGCGCATGTGGATCCGAAATTCACGCTCTCCCACAGGCCAGGCAAGTGGTATGCGAGTCCTGCGGATTCATGATTGATGTAGGCAGTGACGCGGTGCCTTGCGGCAAGTGTGGTGCGCTGCTGTCCTTTCCAGTTTCAGTCAATCATATCCTTTGTCCCTATTGCAGCACGGATACTCGCCGGATATAAGGTTCCTTATTCTATTTTGCATACACACTAAACTCCCATAGAAGAGCACTTCCTTTCAAAATTAATATCCTTCTGATACCGCCGTCCAACTCCAAGACCTCCGGCAGGGCAGCGTAGCTCATAAAGGCTACAAAGCAGTAAGCCGAACTGGGACCGCAGTTTGAAAGCGTACATTTCTTGGCTACCCCTACTCTCAGCTGCATAAGATTGTCTTCTTCCCTTCATAGTTGCTTCACAATCATCAATTAGTATCTCTATATCTGACCGGGATCAGACTTTTCACAGGAGAATTTAAACTAAGGCAATTCCCCTGATTAATAGAGCTGTCTGAACCTGACTCTTGAATACGTGATAAGGAGATTTAGTGATGGATCTACAGTTAAAAGACTCTACCGTCTTAGTCACCGGAAGTTCAGCAGGCATTGGCCAGGCGGCCGCGATTGCCTTTGGAGCGGAGGGCGCACGCGTCGCCGTGACCTACCATAAGGACCGCCAGGGGGCAGAAGAGACGCAGCGTAAGATCGTGGAGGCTGGAGGGCAAGCTCTCCGTATGCATTATGATTTGGCCGATCCGGACTCGATCCGTTCGAGCATAGCGACAATCGAAAAGGAATGGGGCACGCTGAATGTACTGGTCAACAATGCCGCTCCCATGGATGTCGCCGGACCGACGGGGCAATTGTTTGAGGAGGTACCCCTGAAGAATTGGGAAGCAATGATACGCGGCACGCTGGAAGGAGTCACATTGACGATCCAGTGCGCCCTCCCTTTGATGCGGAAAAGCGGCTGGGGCCGCATCGTAAACATCTCCTCAGACGGAACTGATGGCTGGCCAGGTTTGGGACCTTACGCCACAGCGAAAGCAGGATTGCATGGGCTAACTCGGACATTGGCTGTAGAACTGGGTCCAGCCGGTATTTTGAGCAATGTGGTGATGCCCGGATCGGTCATGACGGAACGGACCCGCCGAAATATCTCGGATGAGCAGGGTGAGCAGATCAAGCAGCATATGCCAACCCGCCAGCTGATTACGCCAGAAGATGTGGCTGCCGTAATCGTCTTCATGGGTTCACCCGTCAACCGGCAAATCATTGGAGAGATCATCCGCGTGACCGGAGGGCGCTAGCGAACCGGTTCATCCCGCAGCTGAACGAAGCTCACTTACATAGATTTGCCTATGCGCTTCAAGTCTAATACACTTCTTACGCCGCGTTGATACTTTGCCGACGCGGTTTTGTTATAATCTGCCCTGTCATTCGGCCCCAGAGGTCCCTGCCCCTGCGGGGGTTGCTTTGCAATGACCTTTGGGGTTTTCACTTACGAATTGCCGCATAATTTTATTAACCTGAGACTGGAATTTCAACTAAATCGATGGAAGAAGCTAAATTATCATAAAATAAGCGGCAGAAAAGGAACTTTCCCTATGATGCGATTTGACAGATTTACAGAAAGAGCACAAGAAGCTGCCCAACGCGCTGCCGAGATTATCCAGCGCTACGGCCACAACCAAATCGATACCGAGCACATCCTGCTGGCGCTGATCGAACAGCCTGGCGGAGTGATCCCCCAAATTCTGGAAAAACTAAGCGTCAGCCCTGAGGCTCTCACGGAGCGGCTCGACGCTACTTTACGTGCCAGTCCCAAAGCCAATATTTTCGGCGGCGGTGCAGGGCAGATTTTCATCACACCGCGTGTAAAGCGCATTATTGACCTTGCGAACGAGGAAGCCAACCGCCTAAAAGATGAATATATTTCCACCGAGCATATCTTCCTCGCCATCCTGACCGAGCGGAATACGCCTGCGGCCCGCATTTTGGAATCTGCCGGTCTGACCCGTGACCGCGTCTATACAGCCATTCAGGACCTGCGGGGCGGGCAACGGGTCACGGACCCTCAGGCCGAATCCCGTTACCGCACGCTTGAGAAATACTCGCGCGATCTTACCCAGGCCGCGCGTGAGGGCAAGCTTGATCCCGTGATCGGTCGAGATAACGAAATTCTGCGTTTGATCCAAATATTGTCCCGCCGTACGAAGAATAACCCGGTCCTGATTGGTGAGGCAGGCGTGGGCAAGACCGCCATTGCAGAAGGTCTTGCACAGCAGATCGCCAACAACGACGTGCCTGAAATCCTTTCAGGCAAACGCGTGATCCAATTGGATTTGGGCGCGATGATCGCAGGATCCCGCTTCCGTGGTGAGTTTGAAGAGCGGCTCAAAGCCGTGGTGGAAGAGATCCAGCGCGCAGGCGGCGATATTATCCTGATGATTGATGAACTGCATACCGTTGTGGGTGCAGGCGCGGCGCAGGGTGCCATGGACGCGTCCAATATGTTGAAGCCTGCTTTGGCACGCGGTGAGTTGCAGTGCATCGGCGCAACGACATTGGATGAATATCACAAGTTTATTGAAAAGGATGCCGCGCTCGAACGCCGCTTTGCACCGATCTATGTTGAAGAGCCAACGGTTGACGACACGATCAGGATGCTCCAGGGACTACGCGACCGCTATGAAGCGCATCACAAAGTTCGTTATGCGGATGATGCCCTCGTTGCCGCGGCTCGCCTGGCTGACCGCTATGTCACCGATCGGCGTTTGCCCGACAAGGCAATTGACCTGATGGACGAAGCCGCGGCGAAATTGCGTGTGGCGTTATACTCCATGCCGCCCGATCTCAAGGCAATGAAGAGTGAGATCGACAAATTACAGGCAGAAGAAGAACAGGCTGGTTTGGAACGCGATTATGAACGCGCGGCACAGAAGAAATCTGAACGCTTGCGACTCGATGAAGAATATCACGAGAAACGCGACAAATGGGAAGCAGAACACCAACTTGATGAAGTGGTGGATGTCGATGACATTGCTGCAGTCGTCCACCAATGGACGGGAATCCCACTCTCTCAGATGATGGAGAGCGAGTCTGAAAAACTTCTACACATGGAAGCGCGCTTGCATGAGCGCATTATTGGTCAGGATGAAGCTATCCATGCCATCTCTGATGCAATCCGCCGGGCACGCTCAGGCTTGAAAGATCCGTCACGTCCTATTGGCTCGTTCATTTTCATTGGGCCGTCAGGCGTCGGTAAAACCGAGCTTGCCAAAGCCCTCGCCTGGTTCATGTTCGACGATGAAGAAGCGCTTGTGCGCATCGACATGTCGGAATATCGTGAACAGCATACCGTGAGCCGCCTCTTCGGTGCACCTCCGGGATACGTTGGCTATGAGGAAGGCGGTCAATTAACAGAAGCAGTCCGTCGCCGTCCATATCGCGTCCTGTTGTTTGATGAGATCGAGAAGGCCCACCCTGAAGTGTGGAATGCTTTGCTGCAGATCCTGGATGATGGTCGCATGACGGATGGTCAGGGCAACATTGTGGACTTCCGTAACACAGTTCTGATCATGACCTCGAATCTGGGCACCGAATACGTGAGAAAGGGCGGCACTTTAGGCTTCCTCCAGCCAAAGGCCTCCAATGAGGAACGCGAGGCGCACGATAAGGTTGAGAAGGCACTCAAAGGTGCATTCCGACCGGAATTCCTCAACCGCGTGGATGAGATCATCATGTTCTCGCCGCTGACACTCGAGCAGATGGAAGAGATTGTCGTCCTGCAAATGAAGGAAGTGCAGGATCGCTTGAACGAATATAACACCACGGTTCAATTGACCGACGCTGCTCGGAAGTGGCTTGCCAAAGAAGGCTACGATCCTGCCTTTGGCGCCCGTCCATTGCGACGTGCCATTCAGAAGCACGTTGAGAGCCCACTTTCCGTGGAGTTATTGAGCGGCAAATACAAAGATGGCGCGGCCGTCCTGGTAGATGTGGATGAAGAGAAAAATAAGATTGTCTTCCAGAGGTCCGAGGCGGTCAAGAAAAAGAGTAAACAGCCGGCAGATGTATAATTGCTGTGGGATGGTGTGATATGGGGGCAGTTAAGCGATAATGAGATGTGGGAGCAGTTGAACTGCTCCCACATCTTTTTATTCATCCATTTTCCTAATCACAAGTTCATGAATTCGGGGTAAGATGAACGAAAGATTTTACAGAGTACCGCCCAATCATGTAAACTTGAAACTCAAACAGGCTCACGGCCAGTTCAAAAAGTCTACGTTTAAACAAGCAGTAGGAGGCATTTATTCATGGAAACGAGCAGCAATTCATCTTCATCGACACCGAAAATCATCGGTGTGGTTGTAGCAATTCTCGTCTGTTGTTCATGTATTGCGATTGCAGCCGCAGGTATCCTTGGCTACCAGGCCTATAAGAATATCCCGGCGGTCATGACGCCCTTCACGCCCACCATAGAGAATACGGTCATCCCAGCTCCCACGGCGCAGATTGATCGTCCACCCGTGGGTGATATTTCGCGGGCAACCATCGACACACTCCAGCAGGCTCAGGTCCCTGAGAACGATCCTTATGAGCTGGCCTGCCGTTTACAGGCAGTGTGTAATGTTTCAAAAACTGTGCAGGCGAAATCATATAGTGTAGGTGACAAGGAAAAGTTCTGGATTGATAATTCGGACACCAATGTGCATTCTCAAATTAACGCCACGCTGCGCTATATCACGACGCATTCTTATTTCTGGGTGGAAGATGGTACACAGGTGAATGAGGGCGATATGAAAGCGCTGATGGATACGTTCGAAAATAAGATCTATCCAACGGACCGCGAATTTTTCGGCAGCGAGGCAAATCCGGGCGTGGATGGTGACCCGCATATTTACGTTATCTATGCCAGCAGCATCGGCCATAATATTGCAGGATATTTCAATTCGTCAGATTCATATAATCCTCAAGTCAAGAAGTACTCCAACGCTCATGAAACCTATGTGCTCGGGACCAGCGAGGATCTGGGGAATCCCTATACTTACGCTACATTGGCGCATGAATTTGTACATATGATCCAGTTCCCTACCGACCGCAATGACGTGTCCTGGATCAACGAAGGTTTTGCGGAAGTAGGGGCATTTTTGAATGGTTATGATATTGGTGGCGCCGATTCGATCTATGTTCAAAACCCTGATATGCAGCTGAATACCTGGGTGGACAACTCATCCCCGGATTTCTCAGCACACTATGGACAAAGTTTTCTCTATCTTACATACTTCCTCGATCGCTTCGGGCAGGAAGCAACCAAAGCACTCACCAGCAACCCGGAAAACGACCTGACCAGTGTGGATGACACGCTGGCAAAACTAAACATCACCGATCCACAAACGGGCAAGGTCATTACAGCAGATGATGTATTCATGGATTGGGCAGTGACGCTTGATCTTATGGATAAATCGGTTGGTGATGGACGCTATACTTACCACAACTATCCAAATGCTCCACAAGCTGATTCAAGCGAGGCTATTTCGAATTGTCCTCAGTCAACCAGCGGTACTGTTAACCAATATGGCATAGATTACTACGCCATTCGTTGCGAAGGGAACTACACTCTTCATTTCAACGGGTCAACGGTCGTGGGGCTGCTTCCGGTCAGTGCAAAATCAGGCAAATACATGTATTGGTCGAACCGTGGCGATGAATCAGACATGACTCTCACGCACGAGTTCGATCTCACCGGTGTCAGCGGTCCGGTCAGCATGTCTTTTGCCATGTGGTATGACCTTGAGACCGATTACGATTATGTCTTCCTGGAAGCATCTACGGATGGCAAGACATGGCAAATTCTCACCACGCCGTCGGGCACAGCTGACAATCCTTCCGGTAATTCGTATGGCTGGGGCTATAACGGTCAAACCAATGATTGGAAAAATGAAGAAGTGGACCTCTCACAGTTTGCAGGGCAGAAAGTGCAGATCCGTTTTGAGTACGTGACCGACGCGGCGCTTAACGGCGAAGGCTTTTTGCTGGATGATGTTCGGATCGATGCGATCAACTACCAGTCCGATTTTGAGGCAGATGACGGAGGCTGGCAGGGCGCAGGATTTGTGCGCGTCGAGAATGTCCTGCCTCAGACCTATCACCTGGCCCTCATTACCAAAGGGAATACCACCACCGTGACTCAGATCCCGTTAAATGCAGACCAGACTGCGGATATCCCGCTTTCATTGAAGTCAGGCGAAGAGGCAGTGCTTGTCGTTACAGGGACGACCCGTTTTACGAGATTGCCTGCCGCCTATCAGATCGAGATCAAGTAACAACATTAACTTCATTGCGAGTGAACTGCAAAGTGGTGAGCGAAGCAATCTCTTCTCCAATATGATGAGATTGCTTCCTTACAGGATGCTACGCAATCGTCGGGAAGATCGCCCTCCTCGCAATGACATCTTGGAGACAACATGGCAACCGCACCGAAATCAGAAATTTTACACCTGGCTGAACTGGTCAGTTATCAGGATGGCTCTGTGGTCAGTCGGCAGATCACCAAAGCAGAGGCAGGCAATGTCACGCTCTTTGCTTTCGACAAAGACCAGGAGCTAAGCGAACACACCGCGCCGTTCGATGCACTGGTTCATATACTGGACGGCAGCGCTGAAATCAAAATTTCAGGTAAACCCTTTCACCTGGCAACGGGTGAGGGGATTATCATGCCGGCCAATGAGCCGCACGCACTAAAAGCATTAACCCGCTTCAAAATGCTGTTGACGATGATCCACAATTGATAAGCATATCAGAACCTTCCCGCAGATTAATCTGCGGGAAGGTTTATTTCAGCGACTGCACGGGCGGGTTTCTTTCTGACCCAAACCAGTGACATCAATAAGGGAATCAGGGCCAGTACACCAGCTACGATAGCGATAACTGTGTAGTTCGATGCGGCAAAAACAAAGCCGCTTCCCAAACTGCCTATTGCTGAAGCCAGTCCAACCAGCAAATCGTTGGTCCCTTGCGTTCGTGAACGCTCCAACGGGGAAAGCTGATCGGCCAGGAGAGCCGAGCCTCCGACGAAGCAGAAATTCCAGCCTAAACCAAGCAGAAAGAGGGCGACTGCAAGAGG
>DATGYJ010000354.1:0-2867 GCA_035298105.1 Anaerolineales bacterium
TCGTTGCCAGTGGTTGGCAGTAGATGATTCAGTTTTCCAGTATGAGGACTTGGGTTACGCCAGAGCCGCGTTGGAACATCTGATGACGGTTGAGGAAAACAATGACGGCAGCAGCAATGGCTAACAAGAAGCTATCCCAGGGTTGGGCATCGGGGAACATGGGGTTCATGATATTCAGGTGATATAGGATGGCGATCAACAGGCTGCCGCGCGAGGCATTGAATAGCGGCGTCATGATGACCGTAATGGCGATGAGTCCGATGAAGAAGGGACCAAACGACCAGGCGCTCTGCGGCGTCCCACTCATCAAGAAAGCAGGCGCATGCCAGATTGCCCAAATGACTCCCAGGGTCAGACTCGCCCAGAATGGAGAAAACCGACGCTGCAGGAGAGGTAGAGCAAGTCCGCGCCAGCCAAACTCCTCTCCCAGCGGACCCAAGAGCAGGGATTGAATCAACGCTGGGAAAACCAAGTACCAGGGCAAGAAGGGGAATGGCTCGTTGATTGTGCCTTTGATCGCAGCGGCGGCATAGACGATGACGGGAATGCCCAGGAGCAGGAACAGCCACCACTGGATTGGAGCGCGCCAGAGAGTCAGCCGTCGAAAGAAGCTGCCTAATCCCTTCAGTCCGTAGTGGTGCCAAATCAAGAAAATTCCAGAAATGCCAGGTGCGTACACAGCCAGGAGGAATATCGGGTTGTGTGAGCTCATCTCACCAAACAGAGCAGTGAATTGATCTGCAAACAGAATGAAGAGTGACATGGGAACCCAACTCAGGCCAAACGTGAGTGCCAGAAAAGACACCAGGGTTTTGGTTCCCAGGACAGTTCGTGGCCCGGACTGAATAGGTTCATAAGCGATACTTGTGTTCATGATGATCTCCATTTTCTATATCTTGATGATTTCTTTACTTTCATTCGCTACAGACGCTACATGCGAATATCTACCTGATTTACATCAAGTTTAGATTAGCCAAACCAAAAACTCCCCCGCCGTCGGAGGAGTTTTCACTATCCGAATGGATAGTGTGTCGAGGTGGACAGTCCGCACTGTACCGCACGGCGTTTCCTGACACTATTCGTCAGGATAGGTGCGATGCAGTGCATGTGTCGCTCGGTGTGACATACTTCTTGGGAGTGCCTAACACCAGAAACAACATGTCATTCTGAGCGACCGGCGGGAGCGAAGAATCCCAGCGATGTTGAGCCGAAAGGCTCAACATCGCTGGAGACCCTTCACTTCGTTCAGGGTGACATTACCCTTTTATGTTTTCGAAGTTGGGCACTCCTTACTTCTTTATCTCCTCGAAGTTAGATGCTCTTTTGCATATAATATGTGTAAAAGATTCCTGATACCGATAAAGGAGGTAAATTGTGTCTACGGCATTATCAACTTCCGTTTTAGGCCGGACGGGCCTGCATGTCACTCGATTGAGTTTTGGAGCCATGGAGATTCGCGGATCTCGCATCTGGGGCGGCCGTCCGGTCACGGATCGGCAGGCGGAAACGATCCTGAACGCGGTACTCGATGAAGGCATCAACTTCATAGACACCGCCAATGACTACGGGCGGAGCGAAGAATTCATCGGCAAATATATCGCTCACCGCCGCCAGGAATTTTATCTGGCAACGAAGTGCGGCTGCACAGTGGTTCGCAAGGATGAGAACACCGACGAGACCCCGCATGTCTGGACGAGAGACAATCTCTTTCGCGGGCTGAACGAAAGCCTCCAGCGCATGAAAACCGACTATATCGACATTATGCAGCTGCACAATCCGCCGGTGGACGTCACAGAGCAAAATCATTTGGTGGATGTCCTCAAAGAGATGCAGCAGCAGGGGAAAGTGCGCTTCATCAGTATCTCCACGACTCTGCCGCATCTGCCCACGTATCTCGAATTGGGTGTATTCGATACCTTCCAGATCCCTTATTCCGCTCTGGAGCGGGAGCATGAGGAATGGATCAGCCGAACTGCGGAGGCGGGCATCGGGACAATCATCCGCGGCGGTGTGGCGCGGGGTGAATTTGGCGTTGGGCTGGGGAATGAGGAGCGTTGGAAAAAGTTTGAGGCAGCGAATTTGGATGAACTGCGCGAGCCGGGCGAAAGCCGCACCGCCTTCCTCCTGCGCTTCACGCTAGCTCATCCGGATGTGCAAACGATCATTGTGGGGACACTTTACCCAGAGCATCTGCAGGAAAATGTAGCAGCTGTGAAAAAGGGACCTCTTGCGTCGGATGTCTATGAAGAGGCAAAACGCCGTCTGGATTCGGTAGGTGTCCTTCCTGCGCAAGCTGGCTGATTCCGCTCTGCTTGCCCTCCAGGTCGTTGAAAGAGTAGGCCACACCGGACACGATCCGGTCGAACTCCCGTTTCCAGTGGGATGCACAACCCCTGTGCTAGGTGGCCTATGTCTAGACTTTACTTCTTACAAGACTGCCAAAGGCAGCAAAAGAACATTGCAAACAAATTACGGCAGATCGTGAGTCTTTAGCTGCATGCGAATAATGTACGTCTCATATCCACATACTTTTGTGTTGGAGCTATGTTATATTGTGAGATTGAATAAATTAGGGAGACCAAAATGGATCAAATACGCAAAGTCTTGACCGTCGTATTGCTCGCTGCATCCATCCCTGGATGGATATTTGCTGGATTTGAGGCAGCAATGATCATCCTGGCATTGGCATATTTTGCAGCAAACTGGACAAATTTCTTCAGATAGATATATTATCTCGTTTTACTTTTTAGATATTCGGGGATGTAATATGGTGAGAGATGGCGTGGGATTAAAGTGATCATCACTCTCGCAAAGGGAACGTCTGTCACTCAGTGAATGAATCATTGTCTTATTCCTCATGAGCCTAA
>DATGYJ010000355.1:0-39013 GCA_035298105.1 Anaerolineales bacterium
GTGGTCACAGCCCGGATCGACCGGGCAGCTTTAACTAACTGATCATCAGGAGAGTAGGCATGGAATACCGTTTTGATTTTGACGATCAATTACCAGACTTGCCGATCGCGTTTGATTTCGATGAAGTCGCCGACCTGTTCGAGCGCAAGCTGTTTGGACCGAAAACTTCGCAGGATCTGGCCGGTGTTTTAAGCATTAAGAAATTGCAGGACTTGAAATACAGACCCTCCCATGGCTGTGTGACAACGTATGAAATGATCATCGGCAAGGCTGATCAACTTCCGGAAAAGACGATCGGCGTTCTGGAATTTACTCCCGAAGGCGTGCTCCCGCGCATTTACACAGCCGACGATCGCCTCCCGTGGCTGTCCGTCGCAACCGATATGAGTGCGATGCAACGCCGCTTTGCTGAGCTGCCGGGATTTGGCGAGCAGGCAAAGCTGCTGGAGATTTCCCCAATTCGCTATAAACCTGGTTTGCACTGTGTCATCCGTTATGCCGTGCAAACAGCCTCCGGTAAAGAGCTGTTTTATGGGAAATCATTTACCGGGAACGCTGAAAGGCTCATGAAAACAATCACGGACCTGCACAAATCCAGCCAGGAAAATGCGGAAATGCCGTTGATCTCTTCACCGGTGGCAGTCTGGCCCGAAATGGAAATGATCCTGCAGTCAGCCGTACGCGATGGGATTGAATTTACGAATTTTGCTTACGACCCGGCCTACGATGAATCGGTGCGAGAAGACTGGATGGTGAAAGCCGGGCGTGCGTTAGGTGTCTTCCATAATAATTCGACCGCTCCCAGCGAAACAAAAACGGTCTACGATGACCTGAGAGATCTCCATGAATATACGTTGATTATCGCCAAGGTCAGGTCTGACCTGGCAGCCAAATATGAAGAGGTCATCCAACAAATCATCACAAAGGTAGATCATTTCAGGGAACCGAAGGCCGTCGCAAGCCATGGCGCCATGCGTACCGATCAATTCCTCCTGCAGGGGGATCGCCTGGCAATGATCGACCTGGATAGTTACTGCTGGGCAAACCCGGCCCGTGACCTTGGGAATTTCCTGGCTTATATGTGCTGGAAGGCCATCCGCCAGCCGGAACACGCTCAATTTGTCGAACGTGCTGGTCGAGCGTTTCTCGAAGGGTACCTGAGCGTACAGGGTGATATCGATGAGCGCTGGTTGTCTGTCTACCAGGCAGCCTCTTTACTGAAAATTGCGGGCAGGCGCTTTAGGAGCCTGACCTATCGGGAATGGCCTCTGGTCATTCATCTCATCCAGGCTGCCTTTGCGGCGATCACGGAAGACCTGGCGAACCTCGAGGCCGGCACAATCAGCGATCTGCACGGGACTCTGGTTGCCCATCTGCGGACATCCAGCAGCAAAACGAAATTTCCGCGCGTATTCGAAGATAAGCCATTTCCGGCCCTCTGGAGCGCACTCAATGCCGAAATCATGAATGTCGATCTCTCGCCGATGCTCAATGAGGTCTGTTCTGATACCTCCGCGCGCATTGTCCATCGGGTAAAACTATTGGCTTATAAACCGGGAAAACGGGGTGTTATTCGGTATGACCTGGATCAGCTGGAGTGCCAAAAATATTTTTCCGTCTACGGCAAGCTTTACCCGGAACCCTATCTATCGGAACGGGCTTACAAGGTTATGAAAGTGCTGGACGATGAAGTGTTTTGTAATGACAACGAATTAGGTGTACCTAAGCCATTAGGGGTCATTCCAAATTTATCGATGCTCGTTTTTATTCCGGCGGAAGGTAGATTGCTCGGCGATTACATCGCCAGGCGCTCGTTGGACGGCGATGAGGTGATGCACGCCATGGAACTTGCCGGAAAATGGCTGGCGCAATTGCATACGCACGTCATCCCGCTCGAAAAGGAATTCAAGCTTGAGAATGAAGTGGATAATATCCGCGACTGGGCCGAACTGATTTCTAAAAAATATCCGGATGAGAGAAAGGCGGCTACTCATATTGCAGATTACCTGATCCAAAAGACGGCCGAGCTTGACTTTAGCGTGCATGTTCCCATCCACAAGGATTTTCATTACGAGCATATCCTGATCGATGGTGGCTTAAAGGTATTTGATTTTGACGAGATGCGCCTGGGCGACCCGAACTTCGATCTGGCTCATTTTTGCGCCAATTTTTATCTGCTGGCATACCGCAACCAGGAACATACGGCCCAGTTCACAAACCTCCAAAACCATTTTTTGGACGCTTATTCCGGTGGCACAGGCTGGCAGTGGGATGAGAAATTCCTTTTCTTCTATATCTACTCCTGTCTCAAAATTGCCAAGCAGCTCTGCAAGTTGCGTGGTCCGCGCCCCTGGCCGGAAGGAGATGAACAACAGGCGCAGGTCTGGTTAATGATCGAGCAGGCCCTGACAATCCTCGAGAACGCCAAAACCAGGTCCGCGCAAAAAGACAATGAGGTGCCGGTATATGAATTCGCAGAGATCAAGAGGTCGACTCGATGGGCGAGAGCAGCTCAAATAAGCAAATTGGCTACCTCCTCCGCAGCTATCCGCGTCTCTCACAGACCTTTATACTGAACGAGATCCTGGCTTTGGAAAAGATCGGTGTATCGATCCGGATCTTTGCCCTGACCAACCCCCATGAGGAGGTTGTGCAGAGACAAGTAGACCAGGTTCGGGCCCCTGTTCATTATCTGGATGAAGATCTGGAACCGCGATCTTTGAGGAATAGGCTGAACGAGAACGCTCAGGTGGCCCGGTCGCATCTCAAGGGCTATCTCCGTTCTATTGTTTACATCGCGGCGAATAAAGGGATCGATGAAGGCTATACGGCCAGCAGCCGCTGGAGATGCTTTCTTCAGGCTGTGCACCTGGTTTACCTGCTCGATCGCAATGAACGGAGAACTGGAAAAAGGATCGACCATCTGCATGCCCATTTTGCACATGACCCGGCTCTCATTGCCTATCTGGTGCACGGCATCACCGGCATTCCATTTAGTTTTACTGCTCATGCCCGTGATCTCTACCAGGTGCCTGAGAAGGTTTTGGCGGATCGGATCGATCGCGCCTGCGCTGTGATCACCTGTTGCAGGGCCAACCTGGAATACTTGAACCAGATCGCTCCCGCGCAGAAGTCGAAGTTCTCGCTGGTCTACCACGGCGTGAACCTCAACGATTTTCAATCTGTTCCAGAGCCGGGCAGGGGTTCTGTCCCAAAACCTCCCATTCTCCTATCTGTAGGACGGTTGGTGGAGAAAAAAGGATTTCAGGATTTATTACAGGCGCTGTTGCTTGTCAAAACGAGCGGCAAACGATTCCAGTGTGTTATCTACGGGGAGGGCCCCCTTTGCCAGCAGCTGGAACTGTGGATCAAAGAACATGGGTTGTCTGACGAGGTCATACTGAAAGGCGCCTCCACCCAGCAGGAATTAATCGCTGTGTTTCAGCGCGCCACTCTTTTTATCCTTACTCCGATCCAAACGGAGGATGGCGACCGGGATGGTATCCCCAATGTGCTGCTGGAGGCTATGGCCGTCGGTCTGCCGGTGGTTACAACTGCGGTGGCTGGGATTCCCGAATTGGTTGATAACAACCAGAATGGGCTTTTATACCCGCCGCATGATGTCGAGGGCATTGCTGCAGGCATCATTGAACTCCTGCATAATGCGGAGAAGCGCCGGCAATTGGGCAGTGCGGGTTCAAAAAAGGTGATGGAGCAGTTTGATATCGCTCAGGCTGCGAACCATTTAAAGGTCTTATTTGCGTGAACTTGTGTTTTTTCCTTTTGAATATATGTTGTCGCTTAAGTTGGTGAACTGATGAGCAAATCGAAAACTTCTGACGATCAAAAAGCCTCTTCGAATCCCCTCAATATCCGCCCACTGGTTGGGTTTATTGCCCGTTTCTCAGGAAATTCACGGCGCATCTTCCTGCTGGCTGCGATGATGTTGATCCTTGAGTCCATGACGGCCACATTGGCGCCCCAGGTGATCCGTTATGTGATCTGGTACGTGACCGCGCTTTTCGAAAAGATCAAAGGAATTACAGACACGTTGCCTCCCAGTCCCCTGGGACGTCTGGGCCTCAATACCGGTATCGACCCGGTTGTAGAAACCCTGGTTCTTGTGATGCTGGGTATTATCGGCCTGACGATGATCAACAGTCTGTGTGACTCATTAGCTGAGATTTACCTGGCCCAGGGTGGTCGCAAGGTTGGCTACAATATGCGGGTTTTCCTTTATAACCATCTGCAAAAACTTTCCCTGACATTCCATAATCAGAGCCGGACAGGAGATATTCTCACCCGCGTGACGTCAGATGTGGCTGCCGTGGAAAACTTCATCATTTCGGACCTTTCGGATTTCGTGGGGAGCACGCTGACGCTCATTTTCTTTCTGGTGGCAATGATCTGGATGTCCGTGGATGTCTGGAGGAAGAGCGGCGGATGGACGGGTGGTGAATTTGCTGTGTTCCTTCTGCCTCTGCTGGCCGTCTTGCTTATCCCCATCATGGCGCTGATCACTAATTATTTCACCGGCCGGATCAAAGCAGCCAGCAAAAGGCTGCGCTCCAGCGAAGGCGAGCTGGCTTCTGCCGCACAGGAAATGCTGGCCTCGATCCGGGTCGTGCAGGTATATGGTCAAGGCAGCTACGAACAATCGCTCTTTTCGGGGCAGAGTGAGAAAGCCATGAATGCCGCCCTGGATGCCGCTGCGAACCAGGCTCGCTTTAGTTGGGTGGTAAGTGTTTTAGGCGCGGTCGCCACAGCTGCAGTCATCGGGGTGGGAGTATGGCTCATGATCAAGATCCGGCAACCATTAGTGATGGGTGTTGCTGAACTGAGCGCATTCATGGGGTACATTGATAGTATGTTCAAACCCACCAAGAAACTGATTGCCGAGTGGAACGCTTTTGGTAAGTTGTACGCCAGTATTGAAAGGGTTGGCGATCTCATTGCCCTGCAACCTACCGTGCGCGATGAGCCGGGCGCTGTCCCTGCACCGCATTTCCGCGGACACGTCGAGTTTCGAAATGTTGTATTCACGTACCCGGCCATGGGAGCCTCCAAAAGAGGGAAGGACGCAAAACCACGTCCTACTTTGAACGGACTCTCCTTCGAAATACAACCGGGCCAGGTGGTGGCCGTAGTGGGGCATACCGGGGCCGGGAAGAGCACCATCGCCCAGCTGATCCCTCGCCTGTATGACCCGGATGCAGGACAGGTCTTAATCGATGGGCATGATATCCGCAAATTCACCCTGGAATCGCTGCGCGCCGAGTTGAGCATGGTGCTTCAGGAGTCCATCCTGTTCACGGGCAGTATCGTTGAGAATATTGCTTATGGACGCCCGGATGCAACCGGCCTGGAAATCATCGAAGCGGCCAAAGAGGCCAATGCCGATGAATTCATCTCCAAATTTCCAGATGGTTACTACACCATATTAGGGGAGCGCGGGTCGAATCTTTCGGGTGGACAGCGCCAACGGATTGCAATTGCGCGTGCCTTTATCCGTGACACGCCAATTCTGATCCTGGACGAACCATCCACCGGCCTGGATGCAGAATCAACGGATCAGGTGCTGCAGGCCCTGCGTAAATTGATGAAAGGCAAGACCACCATTATTATCTCCCATGAGCTCAGTTTGATCCGCGATGCCGATAAGATCATCGTCATTAAAGAGGGTCAGATCGAGCAGATGGGCACGCACGATGAACTGATCCGGGCCGGCGGCTTGTACGCCAACCTGTACACCATGCAGTCCGGCCAGCGAGCGATGGAGGGCAATGCTCTCCCGCTACCTGAGATAGCAAACTCAAAAGTGGAAAAGGGTTGAACTTTCTTATGGCGAACCCAGCGATCCAAAGACTAATTGAGAGTCTCGATAACGACTTGCCACGCAGCGCTTTACTTCGGGAAAAGGTCCCTGCCCTGGCTGCCGCGTTCGATGTGGAACGGATGATGCCAACTCTGCAGAATGTGCTGATCGGCCCAGGAGATGGCGCTTATTCCCTTGTTAGCTGTACTCCGGGAAAAGCCCTTTACCTGCCAGACCACATCATCAATATGCAATACAAGTTGACGATCCTGGATCATGCCAATAACCAGACCGTCAATACCCTGGTCAACGCACGGCTTTTCCGCGACTTATCTGAGTGCAAGACCTACCTGGATCAGAGGTTGAAACCGATTGCGACCCGCATGCAGGATCGACCGGAAATAAAGCCGTTTGCCAGTCCGGTCGCGGTCATCGAAGATCTGAATATGACCCTGGCCGCCTTCCCCATTGACGGTTTGATCCCCACCCTGGTGGATGCGACCAATCCAGACGAGATCGCCAGGCTTTTTGCGCAAGCTCTGCCGGAGGTTTTATCCGGTCAATTCTTAATTAGTGATGTGCGTCTCCTGCTGGCTCATTATGGCCGTTATAAACGCTGTGTTCTGCGCTACTCCATTGACGGCATTCGAACGGAGACGCAAACCCCGCAAAATGTGACAGTTTATGGAAAAGTAGATCCGGACGGATTAGGTGGGGTGACTGTATCCGTTATTACCGCCTTGAGAGAGTTATTGCTCAAGCCTGAGCTCCCTTATCGGTTTCGTATTCCTCATTCGCTGGGATATTTTCCGGACCTGCAGTTACTGCTGATGGAAGCCCTGCCTGGCAAACCTTTTTTCAAGGAATTGCTGAAAACATGGGACGGCAGGGAGACGGGTTCGGACGAGAATGCTGTGACGCTGGAGCAGACCGTTCGTACCTGCGCTCTGATCGCAGCCACCCTGCATGGATCGGGGATCAAGTTGGGGCGCCACAACACCTTTGATCTACAGGTCGCTAAATTACAGGATGCTGCAGATGTTCTAAACCAGGTCTTACCTGAGTTGGGCGCGCAGGTCAAATCCTGGATCGACCAGACGGTCGAATTTGCTCAGCCGTACCCGGCCATGCCGTTATGCTTCAGCCACGGTGATTTCACCTACACTCAATTGATCTTTGAAGGCAAGGAAGGCGGACTGGTGGATTTTGATACTGTTGGTCAGGCGGAACCAGCCCAGGATCTGGGTCATTACCTGGCCTATCAAAGGCTGAATATTATCAAGGATCAGGATCCCAATTCGCCCTTCCCACCCGCAGCGATCGAGCGTTTATGCGCTCTTTTCCTGGATACCTATATCGACGTATCCAAAGGTTGGATCGCCGATGAGGCGCTTTTGAGAGGGCGGGTGGCTGTCTATGAATTGATCAGTCTCATCCGCCTGACATTGCACAGCTGGGAAAAAATGAAAGGCAGCCGGTTGAAGCAAACCATGTCGCTACTCGAGGAGAGGATCGAATGTCAGAAACAGATCAGTCTATCGATCAAAAACAAGACACCCTGATCTGGGAGGGACTCCAGACCTTCAAGGATTTACCTGATTGGATGATGGCTGGCAGGGATCCCGACCGGATCTGTGCGGCGCTCTCCCAGGCCATTCCAGAATTCCGTTCTGGCGAGCTTATCCTGCAGGAGTGTGATTCAAGCAACATTCGCTATAAGGGTGAAAACTGGACAGGCTTTTACGAGCTGACAGTCAGCAAGCCCGGCGAAGTCAGTACCAGCACGATCGACCTTCAGGGCACTCTCTTTCCCCCTGGTGTCATTTCCAGCTCGTCGCCTCTCGTCGAAAATTCCCTCGGCAGTAAAGACTGGCACGCCGTCATCCCGGCCCTCAACCTGGAGCTGTGGCCCAAGCAGCCGGAAGGGGTTTTGTCCTCGCTCGATCTGCTCATTGACCCGCAGCAGTCTCGCGATTATCTGATGAGCCGCATTCGAGATGCGTCTCCTGCTTATAAAGACCTGCAGATCGAGGCTTCCCATCCTCAGATCGTGCGCTATAAACCTGGAAGCCGCTGCACAGTTGTCTATCATCTGGATTACCCATCGGGTGCTGATCAGCGCTGGCCCGATTTGGTCGTCGCCAAGACTTACCGCAAAGAAAAGGGCCAGAATGCTTATGACAGCATGCGAGCGCTCTGGGACTCTCCTTTGTCTTCGAGCGCTGCTTTGAGGATTGCGGAGCCGCTGGCTTATGACGCGGAAATGAAGGTGATGATCCAGGGTCCGATCCGCCAGGAAAGGACTCTGAAAGACTTGACGGTCAGGGCGGTCAAAGCAGGAACGGAGGCGGCATTCGATGAACTGACAGACGCGCTGCGCCAGACCGCTCGGGCACTGGCTGAACTGCACGGCTGCGGTGTGCAGTTGGATAACGTGTATGGCTGGGAAAATGATGAGACTCAGACACGCGAATCCGTCGAAGAGTTGTCTGTGGCTGTTCCTCAACTGGCTGCGGCGGGACTTCCCTTCCTGGACCGATTGAGCAGCCTGGAGGCCAGCTCATCCGCAGACCCACTGGTTCCCTCGCATTGCACATTCCGTCCGGCCCAAGTGCTGATGTACAAGGGCGAAATTGGGTTCATTGATTTTGATTCTTGTTGTCGAGCAGAACCAGCCAAAGATCTGGGTTTGTTCCTGTGCGCATTCCTGCGAGCGGGGATGGCCACCGTCGATTTCGACGATATCGAGGTCGGGCCGGGACCCTCAGATGAGGCTGCCCGCCTGGCACGCTTCGAACGGTTGATCGCCGCCAGCGAGGAATTTCTGGAGGAGTATGAACGTTGTCGCGGGCCGGTGAACAGGCAGCGTGTGGCCCTGTTCGAGGCTCTCGAACTTTTTATTCTCGTCCTGCATGCCTGGACAAAAGTTAAAGTGCGGGAATTGAACGATATCATGTACGTGCTGGAGCATTTTCTCCCGGCGTACAAAATCCTAAAACTACAATGAACCAGGAAGATGTCCTCTCCGGTAACGCTGGTCTGGCTGGGATCCAGCGGGCAATCAATGGGCCATCCTCACGCCAGCTCCTCAGGAGTGAAGCGCACAGGATGCTGCGGCCAGGTTATCGGCCCGGGCCCTTCCATCTGACCCGCGCCAAGTTCAAACCTGCACGAAAGCTGAACGCTTACTTCACCTTCCCGGCTCTGGATGCTGCGGGTCAGGCAAGCGGTTTGATCCATCTCGCGGTGGCATGGCAAAAAAACCTGAATGGCGATAATCATGCCGACAGTTGGAATGAGTTACAGGAAGAAGCAAACCGGTCTGGTTTGATGCCGGTCCAATGTGAGCTGTGGCGAGAGGTCCCCGACCAGGGGCTTGAGCTCCAGGTCTGGCCGTTTGACCCGAAGTTTCCGCATCTGGTCCGCCTGGGCGACCCCTCCTATGTGGCTGAGATGTTCGCATCTCTTGGCATTGTCCGTGACCGGAAGCAGGTGCCGCTGATCACCCCGATCCGTTACAGACCCGGAGAGCGTCATGTTTTACGTTATGAGATTGTCTCGCCTGAGTTGGCTCCTGGACGAGGGCGAAGGTTGTATGCCAAGCTCTATTCCAACGCACAGGATGCTGCCAGGGCTTTTGGGGTAGCCAATCGGGTCGTTGATTGGCTGGCTGCCAATCAGCATGGGCTTCAAGGGAATCGGCCAGAAGCCATGAGCCCGGAAGATGGCGTTATTATTTATCCTCATGCCCACGGAATTCCGCTTTCTCATCAGCTCAATCGTTCCCGGCGATGGCTTGCAACTCAACTACAGATGATTGGCAGAGGCCTGGGCATCCTGCACAACGGGCCGGAAATACTACAATCCGAACTAAAGCAGAATACTTTCACTAACGAAGTTAAGGTTGTCAAGCGAGCCAGTGAGCATATTCAGGTCCTTCTACCTGAAACCTACGCTAAAATTCTGGAAACCCTGGAAAAGGCCGAGGAGCAGTATTCTAATCTGCCGCAGGAGAAACCCACATTTACGCACTCTGACTTTAAGTCTGATCATCTGCTATCTACCCGGCAAGGTTTGACGCTGATCGATTTTGATACCTGCACGCTGACCGACCCGGCTCTGGATATTGGAAAGTTCCTGGCAGATCTCGAATGGTGGTTCACAATTAAAGGGATTGCAGGGATCGGAGAAGCGCAGGCGGAGCTGCTCAGAGGCTATTTGGGGGAAGGAAAGCCTGATGATGCAATTCATGGGCGTCTGGCGCGAGCAAGACTCTTCCACACCCTGATCCTGGTGAAGATCATCGTGCGAAGAGTTCCGATTTACAGGAAAGAGTGGGCAACCGTGACAGCCAGGCTGGTCGAGCAAGCCGCTCAGGTGCTGCGTAAATCAATAGCGGTTTGATTATTTATCTGAATCGATCAGACTCTATGTAAGTGATTTGAAGCCAACCCGGAAAATTATGGCGTATTGCCATATAGCTTTTACGGGTTGACGACGGGCAGCAATTTGACGGGGGCATTGCAGGAGAGAAAGCCGGAGGAGTTGGCAACCCAGGCTTGCTCTTGTTGGCCCTGGGGTTGGATCTTGATCCAGCCTTGATCGGGGCTCAGTCCGAGGGGCTGGATGGTATCGCCACCGGATAAAACCGCAATCTGAGAATAGGTCTTGCCTGGGCCACTGCGGACATATAAGGTGGCATCGTGGGCTACATTGCAGCTCAGGGAGATCTCAACCTGGCGGACGGTCAATTTGTCGAAATGGATGTGGGTGTTGGCGGCATCGAAGGTCTCGACGTAGAACCCCACTTCTCCCTTGGCATAATCGGGATCGGTAACCTGCCCGACCAGCTTGTCATTGATGTGGAAGAGGAAATTGGAACCCTGAGCATCCACCCGCAAGGTATCCGCATTGTCCAGATCATGGATGCTCTCTTCTGTGCCCTCGGTCAGAACGGTCAACTCGTTGGGAGAGCTCTTGAGGACAGACCATTTCTTGGTGCGAGGGGAAATGGTGAAGGCATAGTATTGGTCCCCCGAACGGCGGAAGGCTAAGCCATAACGGAAATCCCCGGTCGCAGCCGTCTTCTTGGAAACGGCCAGCACCTGCAATTCAATGGTGGCATCCTCAAAACTCACTTTTTGGGGTTCGAAGACCGTGGTCTTGTAGTTGGGGCTGGTGATCTCGACGTGATAATATTCCGGCTCATGATAGCCAATAAAATAATTGTCGAACTTCTTTTCGGACCAGCCGCTATCCGGATTGGTGAAATCGTCCTGGTAGAGAGGGGCCGCAGCCTGCGGCTGGGGCGCTTCGAATTTGCGCACGGTCAGTTGATCGAAATGGATGTGGATGTTGGCGGCATCGAAGGTCTCGACGTAGAACCCCACTTCTCCCTTGGCGTAGTCAGGATCGGTGACCTGCCCGACCAGCTTGTCATTGATGTGGAAGAAGAAGTTGGAACCCTGGGCATCCACGCGCAGGCTGTCATCCGTATCCAGATCATGAATACTCGCCTCTGTCCCCTCCATCAAAACGGTCAATTGGTTGGGAGAGCTCTTGAGGACAGACCACTTCTTGGTGCGAGGGGAGATGGTGAAGGCATAGTATTGGTCCCCCGACCGGCGAAAGGCTAAGCCATAACGGAAATCCCCGGTTGCAGCCGTCTTCTTGGAAACAGCCAGCACCTGCAATTCAATGGTGGCATCCTCAAAACTCTCTTTTTTGGGTTCGAAGACCGTGGTTTTGTAGTTAGGGCTGGTGATCTCGACGTGATAATATTCCGGCTCATGATAGCCAATGAAATAATTGTCGAACTTATCTTCGGTCCAGCCGGTCGAAGGGTCGGTGAAGTTGTCCTGGTACAACACATTCGCACCCGAGACCGGGATGGCGGCGGGAGTCTTCTCGGCACTGGCGGGCGTGGCAGAAGCAGCCGCCACCGGAGAAGCGCTGGGAAGGGCAGAAGGAGTTGGCTCCTGCACCGCCCCGGTCGCCGGGATCATCCCACAACCTGCGATCGTCAACATCACAACCCCACTCAGGAGCATCCAACCGAAACGATAAATGCGCGGCTTGCTCATCCTCTTCCTCCTTCACTTGACTTGACCGGCGGCACACCGAAAACCGGCATACTTAACATAGCGGGTATCATCCGGCGTAACCGCAAACCGGTAAGCCAGATCCAGCAATGGCAATCCAAAACGTCCACCGCGTAAGAGCTTATATCCTTCAGGGATCTGAGCATAGGGGTCTCCGACCCATTCCCAGACATTGCCCATCAGGTCAAAGACCCCGAAAGGACTCTGGTTGAAGGTCAGCGTCCCAACCGGATAGGTATCTTCGTCCGGCAGACCGGCGATCTGTCCGCTGGCGGTGGCATCGTTGCCCCAGGGATACAACGGCGGCTGGGGACCGGCTCCGCGTCCGGCGGCTTCCCATTCCGCCTCACTCGGCAGTCGCTTCTTCAGCCAGCCACAATACGCCTGGGCTGCCTCCCAGGTCACGCCCCGGACGGGGTGATCGCCTGCTCCTGGCCAAACCTGTGGAGGCGGAGCTCCCGTGGCGGTGAGATATTGCTGGTACTGCTCGTTGGTGATCTGGTACTTGTCGATCCAGAAATCCTTCAAGGTGAGGGTGATGGGAGCGACATGATAATCGTCTGCGGGAGAAAGACCTACCTCATACTTCCCGGCACCTACTTCCACCATCCCCTCAGCTTCAGGCAGATCACCCGTGACGGGCAGCACAACTGCTGTCGTCGGATCGGTTACCGTTGGACTGAGAGTCTCGGGTGTTTTGGGGGCGAATGGTAGGAAAGATCGCAGTCCCAACGCACCGGCTCCAAGCAGGCCCAGACAGATAAACGAAAATATCCCTGCACCCACCCATAAACGGCTGCGAACGGGCTTGGGCTTTTTCGAGGTGGTAGAGGCAGGAATTGAAGTGGCGGTAGCTCCAGCTTTTCCGGGATAAACCTCCATGATGGTTTCAGCCTGTGCGGTCATTCCAATGGCGAGGAAGAAATCAACTGCCATCTCACGGCTGGTCTGGTAGCGCTCATCCGGGTCTTTTGCCAGGGCACGGGTCAATACTGCCTGTACAGCAGGCGTGATCCCCGCGATTGGCGGAGGCGGCGAATGGATGTGCATGTAAATGACCGATAAAGTGCTATCGGCTTCAAAGGGGACCCGCCCTGCCAGCATTTCATACAAGACGACGCCGAGTGAATAAATATCAGTGTGATGATCGATCTTCTCGCCCTGGGCTTGTTCGGGAGACATATAAGCGGGCGTTCCGCTCACCAGACCCGAGGCAGTTTGCGTAGCCGCATTGGCAATGCGCACCAGTCCAAAGTCCGTCACAATGGCTTCCACGTCATTCGTCAGAGGCTCATCCAGAGGGATATCATCTCCCTTTCTGAGCAGCATGATGTTGCCTGGTTTGATATCCCGGTGAATGACGCCTTGTTCGTGGGCATAATCGATTGCGGCAGTCAGTGCTTTGAGGAGACGCGCCACCTGATGAGGTGGGATGCGCTCATTGCGAGCATGCAGTCCCCGCAGGTAGTTCGCCAGGGTCGGCCCCTTCAAATATTCCATTACAATATACGGGTGTCCGTCTATGGTGTCGAAATCAAAGATTTGGACGATGTTGGGATGGCGCAAGCCTGCCACTACTCTCGCCTCGCGCTGAAATCGCTCCAGCAGCATGGGCTCTGCTTCGATGTGACTGTGCAACAATTTGATGGCAACAGGGCGTTCAAGGGTGAGGTGCGTGCCTAAATACACCTCCGCCATGCCCCCACGGGCAAGGAGTTTTTCAATTCGAACTTTTCCGATCGTTTTCCCAATCCATTCGGGCATAAAGCGATTATACGACAATTAATAAGAGTTTTCTAATCTGAAATGTATTGAATATGAAAGCTAGAGGAGTTTCTGGATGAAAGTGGTAGTTCTAATTTCAGCTATTGCGGAGTGGAATGCGATCAAGCCTTTATTCCCGAACGCGAAAATGCAACGGTTTCCTTTTGGTGAATGTTTTGAGATCTTAATTCAGGATGAGCATATCTCGTTCTTCCATAGCGGCTGGGGGAAAATCGCCTCGGCAGGATCAATCCAGCATGTTATTGATAATTATTCACCGGACCTGATTGTTAATCTGGGAACTTGCGGAGGCTTTGAGGGTGCAGCCAGCCTGGGAGATGTGATCCTGGTGGATAAGACCTATGTTTATGACATCGTGGAAATGATGGGAGATCTCGATATTGTCTCCTATTACGCCTCTTCCCTGGACTTGAGCTGGCTGGCCGAACCCTATCCTTTTCCTGTTCGACGCGGGCTGATTGCCTCTGCCGATAGTGATCTGCCGCCCGGAAAAATCCCCTTCCTACAATCACTTGGCGCCATCGCCGCGGACTGGGAGTCGGCTGCACTGGCATGGGTGGCTCAGCGTAACAATGCCCGGCTGCTCATCCTGCGCGGCGTCAGTGATATGGTCAGCGCAGAGGGCGGAGAGGCCTATAATAATATTGAAATCTTCAATGAGCGGGCGAGAGGCATTATGGAGCAGCTGATCGAGCAACTGCCGGAGTGGTTGAATGCGGTGAAATTGTAGGTAATGCTTTTGCAGATTAACAAATCGATCCAAGAATAAAGTATCGCACTGAGTGCTCCGCAAAAATACAATTCGCGTCACGGTCCGGCTACAAACTGGATCTACAAAACCATCTCCATCGCGGTCTCACCCTCATGGTTGCTGTAACGAGGGATTTCATAAAAGCCCAGACGTTTGTAAAAGTCAAAGGCCCGCTTCTGATATTCCGGCTCTGTTTCCAGCCTCATCCGGGAATATCCCTTCTCACGTGCAAATGATAACAACTCCTGCATCATGCGATAGCCCAAGCCCTTACCGTGGTATTCGAATAAAAACCAGACACGTTTGAGTTCGCAAATCTCATCGTCGATTTTGCGGACGGCGCCCATTCCAATCATCCGATCGTCATCAGTCATGACCAGAAATACTCCATCGTTATCGAAATACATTGGTTGGAAATCATCTATGTCCTGCAATAAGTCCTGTCCTTCGTAGAATGCGATCGACTCTTCGAGGGGCCGGGTATCATGAAAAACTTGATGGGCGACACGGTAGATCAGTTCTTTGGCAACCGGGATTTCGTCTGGTTGGATATGGCGTATTTTGATCATGTGAGGATTACCTTTGTGGGCATTATAATCATTTGACATCCTATCTATTAATATCATCTGCTGCGCTGGACAACTGCGCCGCGGTGCGGTGTTGCCACACCTGCCCGAGCTCCCTCCGCCCGAGCAATTTCTTACACCTCAACTATGAAACCACTCAACGAAGCCGAAATCGAAATTCAAAACTATAGTCCCGACGCTTTTCGGGAGACCAATTTCCGTTATGTGCAGATCGATGCAATCGGAGTAAGTATCTCCAATGTGGCTGCGCCATTCCTGCCCGTTTTTCTCACCCGTCTCGGTGCAAGCAATTTTCAAGTCGGTTTGCTTTCCTCCATGCCCGGCATGACTGGATTGGTCCTGGCGCTCCTGGTGGGCCGTTTCCTGCAAACTCGGCGCAACATTGTCCCGTGGTACAGTCTGTCACGATTGATGGTGATCTTGTGCTATGCCCTGACGGGGATACTGACTTTACTTATTTCTGAAAAATTCGCCATCATTGCCACCCTGGCGATCTGGGCCTTCGCGACCCTGCCTCAAACCGCACTGGCAGTTGCTTTTTCGGTCGTGATGAATGCCGTGGCTGGACCGGAAGGTCGTTATGCCTTGCTGAGTCGCCGTTGGACGATCTTTGGCTTGACGGGGGTCATTGGGACATTCGTGATTACCCGATTGATCGACCTGATCGCTTTTCCACTCAACTACGCGGTGATGTTCATGGTTTTGTCGCTAGGTGGGTTTTTTAGTTTTTATTTCTCGAGAAAAATTCAACTGCGAGATCAGGTTGCACCACCGCTTCCGGCCAGCCACTCGGCACGCCAAAACCTGAGCAACTATATCCGGCTGATGCGCGAGAATCCTGCCTTTCTCTCATTTTCCTCGAAACGGTTCGTTTACTTTTCCGCAATCGTATTGAGCCAGCCGATCATGCCGCTGTTTCTCGTCCGTCAAGTCCATGCAACGGACAGCCAGATCGGTACGATCAACATGACCATGACCCTGATCATGCTGGTGGGATATTTTCTATGGCCGCGGGTCTCACGCCAGAGAGGCGGCAGGTTTGTTTTATTGGCCACCACACTTGGAATGACTTTTTATCCGGCCTTGAGCGCGGCTACCCCACGCACCGAGCTGATCATCCTCTATGCCGGTGTTGCGGGTTTGTTCCAGGCTGGGCTCGATCTGGTCTTCTTTGATGAATTGATGAAGACGGTTCCTGCAGAGTATAGTGCCACGTTTGTGTCGTTGGCGCAATCCATGCAATATTTGTCTATGATCCTCGCGCCCTTGGTGGGGACATGGCTGGCGAATTACATTGGTTTGGGCGGCGCATTATGGCTGAGCGCCGGATTGAGGCTATTGGGTTTCTTGTTGTTCCTCAAGCCCGACCGGCGCGGCGCCTTATTCTACCGGGTTGAGCACGCGCCCAACGAATAAGATTTGCCCACTGGGCAGATCGCGGATCACAAAGATGAATGGACGGTCAATGGTCAAATTCACATCAGGCAACCTTGCACTTGTGGGGGCCATAATCACGGCTGTGGCTGCGGCGGCCTCCGTCCCTTTTTCATCTACCGCGACCAATGCTTTATGCAGGACGGTATCGATATAAAGGTCTTTACCGCCGGTCATGCCCGAGAAATCAGCAAGGTTCGGGTCAAAGGCAGCAGGCATCCCCATGGAAGTCAAACGGTCCTTCAGGTCGAAGTCCGTGCTGAAATGAAATTTTGGCAATCCCAGTTCAAGCCCGCCGCCTGGCTGCATACCTCCCAGAATTTCATTGAGTTTTTGAGCATCCAACCCAGATTCAACCTCACTAAATTTTCCTTCATCAGGGAGGATAATATCCATGGCAGCCGTCTCGCCCTGATATGGCAATTCAACTGCCTGATAGCCATTGCCTTGAATGTAGGATAATCCGAATAAACTCTTCGACATCATTTTGACTTGCACATCTGAGCCATCCAACAAATGAAAGGGGGCATCGTGCGTATCATTGGGATCGAACTGAACCATCCAATCGGCTTTGAAGTAAATGGCATTGACCAGTACCATCTTTGTACTTGGGTCGAGAACTCCATCGGGGATTAAGTCTTGAATTTTGTCATGGGTTTCGTTACTTACCCAACTATTGATCTGTTTACGAATGGTCTCATGTCCGTTGATAAAGTCAGCCAGCTGGATCCCTGCGCCATAGTTCCGGGCGATCAGATCCAGGTAATCCTTGAGGAAAGGAAAAGTCTGTTCTGCCCAGACGGCGTTCGCGATATCCAGCTGCAGTGGCGCGGCATCTTTTGACTGGGCTTCACCCCGTTTGGCTAATTCAAGATCGAGTTCATTGAGAGCGGAGTGTAATTTGTTTTGGGGAAGGAAATGCAGAGTCTGTGCCATCTGCGATTCCGTCTCGCCGCGGGCGCCCGCATAGGTCATGGCCAGGGCCAGGGAAATGCTATAAGGTGAGTAGATCAGGTTCCCGTCACGTGAACGAAGCGACTGGTACAGATCCAAAGCAAAAGCATTGTTGTTATCTGTCAAGGCATGGATTTCGTCCACCGGCACATTGGGTACGCTGATCCTTGGCAGGTCAGATTTAGCGATACTGGCCGAGGGCCCACAAGCGGATAGCAGCAGGACGAGGACAACCAGGATTGTAGCGAGTTTGGGGAACAGAGGAGTTTTCATGGATAGGTACCTCCAGGTAGAGTGTCAATTTCTAGACGTGTAAAGATTATTTTAGTTCCCGTTATAAGTTTTCAGAGTCGAGTTGGTGGTTGTCAGGTCGGTAAATTGGTAGAAAAGTAACATTCTCCGGTGGGATTCGTTAGGCCTTTCAAAGGGAATTGCCTCTCACATCTGGGTCCTGGATGTTTAAGCAGGTAAAACTCTTAAGAACGGGAGTTTCTCATGAAAATCACAACACTCGATGAATTGCTTGAAGATGAATTGAAGGATATTTACAGTGCCGAGACCCAGCTGATCCGGGCGCTGCCGGAGATGGCGAAGTCGGCTGAGTCTAATGACTTACGAGCCGCTCTTGAACAACATCTGGAACAGACGCGGGTGCACGCACAGCGGATCGAAGATATTTGCAATGACTTGAAGACCACACCTCATGGTAAAACCTGCACGGGTATGGAAGGCTTACTTAAGGAGGGTAAGGAAGTACTGCAAAGCGATCTCGAGTCAGAGCCAAAGCAGGCGGCGTTGATCGGAGCTGCGCAACGTGTGGAACATTACGAGATCGCCGCGTATGGAACTGCGCGGGCACATGCCAGGCAATTGGGTTATTTGAAGGCTGTTGAGCTGTTGGGACAAACCCTCCAGGAGGAAAAGGAAGCGGACCATAAGCTCACCCTAGTTGCAGAAAACAGGGTAAACGTGAGAGCTGCGATGAGCAGTGAAAACATGGATTTTGGCGAGTAGCCATTGCTGAAGGCGATCGGCGGGGGCCTTGCACGAAGAAAAGACTGACCACGCCGGTGGATTTTCGCTCTGGATGGTTTGCCCGGTGTTAGCACCAAGGTGATTGCTCGGCTCTTTCCATGCTTTGCTGCGCAGCTGCTTCCATGAACGTCTCGCCAGTCCTGTACTAATCCTGTACTAGTTCTGTACTGGTCCAAAACTCTGCTTGCGAGGACGCTCCCAGTAAGATTGCTGGAAGCCCCGCAAATGTTCCGGGGCCGGATTTGACTGTGCTCCTATACGTGAAAAACCCTCCTCGGTTTTTGTTTGTTGCGCAACTACAATTAGACCGAGGAGGGCTCACTTTTTACTTTTTGTCAAGCCATGATGCGAAAGCTATGGCTTTCTTGTTCGTTAATCTCAAGATCCAGACGGGCACGCTTCCCTGTGCAAATACTGCTGGCACTCTTCAGTCGTAAGTGAGCGGGTTAGACGAGACTTTGCAAGTGCTACAACATTATCGATCGGAAGGGCAAAAATATAAATGCCTGAGTAGCCGCCCACAGCCAACCCTCAACCAACGGCAGGACCAGAGGTCTGGTCAAAAGGGTTACCGCCCAATGGCACCTGGCAAGCTGAGGTTACCACGGATGACTTTGTGCGAACGGGTGTATTAAAGTCTGTTGCTCAAAGCGACTGGGCCGGTCTTTACACGATCACCTTCAAGGATGGAAAATTTCTAAATACGTGGCAGGGTGAACAAGGGCAATCTGGCAAATGCCAGGCCAATTACGAATTGGTCGGAGACATCGTGCGCCTGACTTATTATCAAACCACGGGCCAAGAATGTGAGGATGAAGTTGACGATCTTCAGTGGCGGCTCGATGATCAAGGGCTTCTTCACCTCCACCTTGTTGCCATTAAAAATGCTCCGTTCGCCGAAATCAAGGCAAATCTTGAAGCCAAACCCTATCAGAAGATCGCAGATCAATAGTCTGTGCTAGCCTGCGTCGGAGAATTCTGACGCAGGCTTTGAAAAACCTTCCAATTAATTGATGAAGGATTGAAAGAGACAAAAATGTTTACCAGCTGTGATATACGCCAGACGGCACATGGATCATCTTCACGGCTGTGACACCCTCGAGTCGAAACCTGTGGGTGATCCCCGCTGAAGGTAGCGAGCCGATTAAGATCACATCCGGAGGAATCTACACTCACGGTACATGGCAGCCGTAACTTTCAAGATTTGGTTTGTATTCGCGTTGCCAAACATCCAAAGGACGAAAGCCTCGCGCATGAAAGGTTTGAGAGGCTTTCGTTCTTTGTTTAATAGGATGCTCATCCTTATTATTTCCATTTTTAGATGCGTGAAGTTCATGATTGACCCAGGAAGGCTGAAAATTGGCATTGTAACCTCAGGCGGCAGGCAGTAAGGTGAGGGGATTTGCGTAGTTCGCTCTTATTACCATAATGGTAATTTGTTTGTCGTAGTACCTTGACAGTCATAGTAATATGTTGTATATTATACCTATTGAGGTGACATTATGACCGATAACAAGATCTCATCGGATTTGCTGAGAGGCCATACGGATACGATGATTTTACGGCTTTTATGCGAAGCTGATCGCTACGGCTACGAGATTGTTAAGCTGATTGCCGACCGCTCGGGTGGCGAGTATGAACTAAAGGAAGCTACGATGTACTCCAGCGTCCGGCGATTGGAGACGGACGGTGAGATCGAGTGGTACTGGGGCGATGAATCTCAGGGCGGGCGGCGTAAGTATTTTCGGATTACCGAAAAGGGTAAGTCCACCTACGCCAGCAACAAAAGCAATTGGGAGTATGCAAAGCGCGTGCTCGATAACTTATTATAAGGAGATGTGATGTTATGAACGAGAAATTAAACCAATATTTGAATGGCGTTTTTGCGCCTTACGATGGAGTAAAAAGCGTCGCCGAACTAAAGGCTGACCTGCTCTCCGATTTGCAGGAGCGGTTCCGTGAACTCAAAGCCGAGGGCAAGGACGATGAAACGGCTTTTCAGATGACTATCGATAGCATCGGCGACATTGAGCAAACTGTGCGGGAGGCCGCCGGCCTTTCCCGCTCGCTGGAGCGCCAATTGTTGATCAACTTCAGCGCGAGCAACTTGCCGAAGAGCGACTTCGCGGGTGTTACTGCACATAAAGGAAAATTTGAAGCGAGCGCGCTGCGCGGCTCCGACTTTTCGGGTGCAGATTTGACTGGCAGCTCGTTTTATGCCAGTGATGTACGCGAAGCTAATTTCGACGGAACGAATCTGACAGACTGCACCCTGTCCACCAGTGACCTTACGGGTGCGAGCTTCAACAAAACCATTCTGGTACGCACCGGATTCAACACGTCAGACCTGACCCGGGCAAAATTCAGCGATGTAAAACTGGTTGACGTCAAGCTGACCATGACCGACCTTAGAGAAACGATCTTTGAAAACTGTATCTTTAACGGCGTGGACTTTAAGTATACCGATTTGCGGGGGCAATGCCTTGATGGGCAGACCTTTATTGGCGTCACGTTTGACAATGCGGCGCTGAACGAAGCTACGTTTAGAGGCGCAACCCTTAAGAATGTGTCCTTCGTTGCAGCGGCTACCTGGACTAGCTGGTCTAAGAAATACTACCGTGCCATAAAAACCATTTCCTTTGACGGCGCGACGATGGATAAGCTGACCTACGCCGCACTCAAAGGCATGGAAGCCGATTTATCAAACGTTACTGTTATATAAGCTGTGAAGAATATGCAAAACCAAGCCATCCAGGTGAAAGGGCTGCAGAAGTCCTACAAACAGCTTCATGTCCTGAAGGGTGTCGATTTTGAGGCGGAAAAGGGCAGCATTTTCGCCCTGCTCGGCTCTAACGGCGCGGGCAAGACAACGATCATAAAAATCCTCACCACGCTGCTCCAACAGGACGGCGGAACTGCCACCGTCAACGGATTCGACGTTGCGGCAAAGCCCGACAGCGTGCGGCAGTCGATCAGCCTGACCGGGCAGTTCGCCGCTGTGGATGAGATCTTGACCGGGCGAGAAAACCTGATCATGATCGCCAGGCTGCGGCACCTCAAAAACCCGCGTCAGATCGCGGATGATCTACTGAACCGCTTCGGCCTGACCGATGCCGCCGACCGCAGAGTTTCCACCTATTCGGGCGGTATGCGCCGCAGGCTCGACATCGCCATGAGTCTGGTAGGGAAACCGCAGGTCATTTTCCTTGACGAGCCGACGGCTGGTCTTGACCCCGAGGTGCGCGTCGAGTTTTGGCAGATTGTCAAGGAGCTTGCCGACGGCGGCACGACGGTATTCCTGACCACGCAGTATTTGGACGAGGCTGAACAGCTTGCCGATCGAATTGCCATTCTGCATGAGGGCAGGATTATCGCCAACGGCACGCTCGCGGAGCTGAAAAAGCTGTTCCCGCCCGCAAAGGTGGAATATATTGAAAAACAGCCGAGCTTGGAGGAGATATTCCTCGCAATCGTCGGCAAGAGGGAGTAAAAGTAAATGGAAACGATCAACAAATACTTTTTCAGCGACATGGGCGTTATGCTTGGGCGTTCCATGCGCCATATTCTTCGCAGCATGGATACCATCATCACGACCACGATCATGCCGATTGCACTTATGCTGTTGTTCGTCTATGTGTTGGGCGGCGCAATTCAAACCGGAACGGATAACTACGTGAACTACCTGCTGCCTGGCATATTGCTGATTACCATTGCAAACAGTAATGGCTACGTGTCTTTCCGCCTGTTCAACGATGTACAACGGGGCATATTCGAGCGTTTCCACTCCATGCCGATTTCGCGTTCGGCCGCGCTGTGGGGGCATGTACTGACCTCGTTGGTATCCAATGCGATTTCGATTGTCGTAATCATTCTGGTAGCGCTCATTATGGGCTTCCGCTCGTCGGCAGGAGTATGGTCATGGCTTGCCCTGGCCGGTATACTCGCGCTGTTTTCGCTGGCCCTGACCTGGATCGCGGCGATTGCCGGATTGTCCGCAAAATCGCTGGATGGCGCAATTGCAGTTGCCTATCCGATTCACCTCCTGCCGTTAATTAGCTCGGCGTTTGTGCCGACCGAGTCGATGCCGTCGGGCGTTCGCGCCTTTGCCGAAAATCAGCCGGTGACCTCGATCGTGGAAGCCATCCGTGCGCTGCTGTCAGGTCAGCCTCTAGGCAATAACATCTGGATTGCGCTCGCGTGGTGCGTCGGGATTATGCTCGTGGCTTATATCTTTGCGATGCGGGCGTATAAAAAGCGAGTGTGAAAAATACGAGTGTCATTCTACATTCACACCAATGCCTATAGCGAGGTAAATGTCGGAATGGATATCGGTAGATTGATCCCGGAAGCAATGATTTCGAAGTGCGGTGCAGTGTTGTGCTCTTCGCAGTGAAAAGCGTTTTGCAGTACGGTCATCCAGTATTTCTGTCCGACTATTAATTTCATACGGGTTCCATATTTTAGAGAACCAGAAAGGTCCTTACCATGAATGCTGCCTATTCCTCAGCCAACACGATTTCCTCTGTCAAACTGTCTGATTTCGTTACCAAAACCGCCAGGAAGTTCGGTATCCCTGGCGTTGCCGTCGGGGTGTGGGTGGATGGTCAAGAGGTTTACGCGTGCCATGGTGTGACGAGCATTGCCAACCCGCTGCCCGTCGACCCAGACACGCTGTACGTGCTAGGCTCGGTCACGAAGACTTATACGGCGACCGCACTGATGTGTCTGGTCGCAGAAGGGCGGGTCGAACTGGAAGCGCCGGTCCGTCGGTATCTCCCCGAGCTCAGGCTCGCGGATGAACGAGCCGCGGCAGAGATTACCGTGCTGAATCTGCTCAACCATACGGCCGGCCTGGGCTTACGGCTCATCGTCGAAACCGGTGATGGGGACGATGCTCTGGCAGCTTATGTGGCAAAGCTCCCCGAGCTGGATCTGATCGCTCCGCCTGGCGCCCGGGCCTCCTACAGCCAGGCAGGCTACAACCTGGCCGGGCGGATCATCGAGAAGGTCACGGGCCTAACCTACGAGCGGGCAATGGACTCGCTTCTCTTCCAACCACTGGGGCTCTCACACAGTCTCTTTCTGCCCCGCGATGTCTTGACCCGGCGGTTTGCCGTGGGGCACAACCTCGGCAAGGATGGAACACTGTCCGTCGCACGGGAGTGGAACGACACCCGCGCCAACAACCCCGGCGGGGGCCTGGCGTCTTCGGTGTCCGATCAACTTCGCTGGGCCCGGTTCCACTGGGGTGACGGCCGTGCCCGCGGAGCGAGTGGTGAGCGCGTGCTGCCAGCAAAGCTGCTGCAGCAGATGAAGGAGCAAACAGTCGAGTTGCGCGGCAGTTCGCTCGGCAATGCGTTCGGCATCTGCTGGTTCCTGCGCGATGTAAACGACGTCCACATCATCGAGCATGGCGGGTCGGCGAACGGCCAATTCGCTGAACTGCTGATCGTGCCCGAACGCAATTTCGCCGTTGCCTGCTTGTCCAATGCCGGCCCGGATGGTGGACTCGCCTTCAACCGGATTGCCGTTCGCTGGGTGCTCGAGAACTATCTGGGCGTGATCGACCGGGATCCCCAGCCGCTGCCCTTCGACCAGGCACGAGCCGAAGAGATCGCCGGCAACTACGAGATCAACGGCATGACCCTTACCATCTCCACCGATGGATCGGGGCTGACGATCGCGGCCGGGATCAAACCGGAGATCCGTGCGGCGACGAACACGGAGCTGCCCCCGGATGTTCCTCCGGCCGGGATGGGCCTGCTGCCCGGAGACGGGGACGAGTTCATCGTCACCGAAGGCGGTATGAGCGGGCTACGCGGCTTCTTCACCCGCGATCAGAGCGGCGTGGTTGTGGGAGCCGACATCGCTGGCCGGATATACAAGCGAGTTCCGACAGTCTCCAAGTGAAGCCCAACCTGCGGGCTTTTGGATGAGCGATAAGCCAAACGGCTATCCCGATCAATTGACCTCCAAATCTCTAGCATTAGAGAGTGACTCACCCAGCGCAAAACGTCCCGACACTTGCACCGGCATGCAAGTGCAGGTGAGGTTTGTACTACCCAGGACAGGTGAGATGAAAATCCTTCGAATAGCGTTCACTGAAGTTGAAATCCAATAACCTTCGGGACGGTGCCTAATATCAATATTTTAAAGAACCAGAAAGGTCCTTACCATGAATGCTGCCTATTCCCAAACAAAAACTACCCCAATGGCACGGGTGCTATCTCTCCGCAATTTACGCCTGTTATTCACCGGCACTTTTATCTCTCTCCTGGGCGATCATTTCGCCTTCATCGCCACTCCCTGGTTAGTGCTGCAACTGACCAAGGATCCGCTGATGCTTGGTACTGTCCTCGCCCTGGAAGGGATCCCGCGGGCCGTATTCATCCTCTTCGGCGGCGCGATCACCGACCGCCTGTCTCCGCGCCGGGTTATGCTGATCGCCAATGTCACCCGGCTTTTCCTGACGGCTCTGATGGCGCTGATCGTCTTTAGAGGCCTGGTCCAGGTCTGGATGATTTACGTGTTCAGCTTGCTGTTTGGCATTGTGGCTGGCTTTGCGATCCCGGCGGAAACCAGCATTGTGCCGACCCTGGTCAATGAACAAGACCTGCAGGCAGGGAATTCGGTCATCATGGGCATTACCCAGTTGGCCGGTTTCATCGGCCCAACGATTGCCGGGATCATTATCGGACGCTTCTCCAATACCTTCACTGGCGTTGGCATTGCCTTCGCGTTCGATGCGTTTACCTTTGTGGTCTCGGCTATAACGCTGCAGATGATCCGCCTGAAAAAACAGGATGTGCCTGCCGAAGGTGCAGGTGCACTCCCTGCCCCTGACGGGGCTTCACCCCACCGCACGCGGGATCTTCGACAGACGAAAGAAAGTGTTTGGGCATCCATGCAAGCCGGGATCCGCTACCTGTGGACGGATAGACTGATGCGTTTTATCTTCACGCTTATGATGGGGATCAATTTCCTGCTGTTTGGTCCCATCATGGTCGGTATTCCGGTCCTGGCGGACCAGCGTTTGCCCGAGGGCGCCACGGCGTTTGGTCTGTTGATGTCCGCGTTTGCGGGTGGAAATCTGCTCGGTTACCTGCTTGCCGGGTCTCTGCCCCGCCCGGATGGCACGAAATTTCGCCTGCTGATGATCGCGGTATTCGCCGGGTTCGGGATCGTCATTGGATCGCTGGGGCTGATCAATTCCACCTGGGTGGATGTCCTGTTGCTGCTCCTGCTGAGCTCGGCCAATGGTTTCGTCGTTGTCCTCTTGATGACCTGGCTACAAACCCGCCCTCCCCGGGAGATGCTGGGACGTATCATGGCCTTGCTGATGTTTGCCGGCACCGGGGTGGCGCCCATCTCACAGGCGATCTCCGGGGCACTAAGCAAATGGAACCTGACCATGCTGTTTGCCATACCGGGAGCATTGATCTTGCTGCTGACGATATGGATGGCATTCCACCCGGATCTGAAAGGTTTCAGTGAGAGCCTCACGGCTGTGCAGGCAGAAGGATGAGACGAGACAGTAAGCAGTGTTCGGCAATCAGTAATCAGTGAACACTTGCACGCCCCGTTTGACCAGCAGTTCAACTGCTGGTCAAACGGGGCACTAACTATGCAATCTTCTGGAAGCCTCCTGGAGACGTGCACATAAAACCTGGATAACGGCCAAACTCGCATCAGGCCGATCACGGAGCAGTGACTCGAAGCTTTTCTGGTCAATGCACAGCGTGTGTACATTTCCAACGGCGGCGACCGTAGCAATACGCGGCTCCTTGCTGATGAGCGCCATCTCGCCGATAAATTCTCCGACCTCGCGCCGGGCCAGTTCGATCTCGTTTTGACCCCGGGAGACAATGATCCTGACCATCCCTGAAGCGATAATGAACATCATATCGCCCAGCTCGCCCTGTTCAACGATGATATCCCCATCACTGAACGAGACCTCCTCCGCACTGGCTGCCACCTGTTTGATATCGCCAGGCGAGAGATTTGCAAACAGTGGAACACGCTTGAAAAACAAAATCCGTTCCATCAGCGAAAGAGTGGCAATATTTTCCATTTTCAGCTCTCCAAGTTTATGAGCGGCAAACAATGCGCAATCGCGGATCCAAGGGTCTTCATCCGTAGTCAGGCGCTGCCAGTCGACTTTCTCGTTTGACGAGTCTTCCCCTTCCCATATGCGCATCAACGGTTGGATCATTTTTCGGTGGCGCACCGCGATCGACTCCAGCGCCTCGATCACATTGGCGCGCTGTGCCGAATTACGCGTTTCCAGGACCTCAATCGACAGATCCATCATGGCACGATTTCCCAGGAGCCCAACCGCGCGCAGGGCGCGGATACTATACTCGCTGGATTTTCTTTGCAGGGATTCCGCCAGGAGTTCCACCGCCTCGTCCGACGACGCAGATCTAACCTGGCCCATCCAGCAATCGTATTCCACTGCGCGGGAGACGGCCGCCCGTGTGTATTCTTCGACAGGCTTTTCCGGCGGCATGGGCAGCCTCTGCAATGCAAGCAATGCGCCCGCCTCTTGTCTCGGATTGTGCAAGGCAACCAAAATGGGTTCAACAGCAGGCTGGCCAATCTGGCCCAGCAGATCTGCCGCGGTTTCTTGAATGGACACATCCGTGTAGCCCAAGGCATCTACCAGATAAGGCATCGAATTCTGGCTGCTAATTTGAGCCAATGCCGCGAGGATCACGCGCCGAATACGGATAGGCAGACCGCGATCTTTTAATTCATTGACCAGGAAATCAAAGGCTTCAGCGTCTCCCCAATCTCCCATTGCCATGGTGGCATGTTCACGATCAGAAAGCTCGCCCAGCGCCGCAGTGTAACGGAGGAAGGATCTGGCTTTTTCAACCACTTGCTTGTCTCCGGTCCTTCTCCCAAAAGGGGCAGGGAGCCTCAGAATGGCACTTGCAGCTCGAGTGCTTACGCGCGCGTCGGCATCATCCAACATGGGGGCTATTCGAGATACCAGGTCCGCCGAGGAATCAATTAACCTGGAAAGGGCCGTGACTGCCTCAAAGCGGACATCCGGTTCCGGATCCAAAAGCGAAGCCCCAATCTTAAGTACGGCAGAAGTCACTTTTGCCTGTGCCAGGGCGCGTAGACAGGAAGCGCGTACCAGGGCATCCGAATCACTTAACCCAAGCATCAGGGCCTGTTCCACCTCGGGCACGGAAAGATGCCCCAGAATTTCCGCAGAGACACGTCGAATGATCGGGTCATGATCCGCCAGTCCGTTCAGTGCGGCGCGGACGGCGAAGGCATCCTGCCGGAAACCACCAAAGGGCTGCTCTTCGCTGTAAAAGAGATGTGGGTTGCCCTCATGCAAAGCCTCGATCAGGGCCTCGTTGTATCCGAGGCGGGCACGATAAATTGCAAAAGTGCATAAGGCTGCTGCGAGCAGGCCGACGATATAAAGCTGCTGAGGCGCCAGGGTTTGCTCACCCACAATGAGGATTGCCCCCGCGATGAAAATCCCGGCTTGTTCCGGGACGCCATCAATAAATGTCCGGACTTGATCGCGGCGTTCAGCGGGCACAACATTGAACATGGCCTGGTAGGCCGGGTCGGCAATGCCGGACAGCCAGAGCATCTGGAGGAACCGAAATGAGATGATGATCGCAAAGAAGGGAAAGAGCGCCAGGGTCCCAAACCCAACCAGATAGATCAGCGTGAAGACCAAAATACAAGCCATGATGCCAAAGCGGGCAAAGAGACGATTGGCAAAAAAGAGGGAAGCCAGAAATGCTGCGGCAGTGCTCAGTCCATTGAAAAGACCGAGGAATGCGGCCAGATTTTTTTCATTGATGTAATGCTCGGTGGCTGCACGTGAGAATGGAAGCGAGATTGAAAAATATAAAACAGAGAACAGGATGGCAGCCAGTGAAATCCAGCGCATGAGTTTTGAGTTTCGAACATATTGATAACCCCGCTGCATTTCGTGGATCAGTGTCTGTTGTTTTTGCCTTGATTTCTGTGACGCAGGAATTGGCTGATTTCGAAGGAGCGTCCGGCTGAACACAAAAGCCAGCAACAATGTGCCTGCCCAAACAAGGAGCAAATTCTCTACACCGAGCGTGCTGACCAGCGCACCGGTCACAAATCCGCCGATGACTTGTCCCAGGATGCGGCTGGCATTGAACAGAGGGAAAAGTCTCTTGGCCTGGCGCGTATCGCAAACGACGCCTGCAATTCCCCAGATCAGAATGCCAGTCAGGAAGTTCAGGATTTCCTTCCCCAGCCACAATGCCGGGTATAACCAACTGAACCCGGTGAATAGTGCCAGCCGTGCGGCGATCAGAATGACTGCAATGACCAGTGGAATGGAAATGTAAAGAATACGGCGTGGAAGGCTTCCCAGCGCGGCGCTGAAACCAAAGGACATGATCATGCTGGTAACGCCCAAGCCGACGAACATGTACGGGAGATATTCAACGCCGAAGCGGGCGAAGAAGAGGGCCTCGATGCCTGTCCCGCCTAAGGCTGCCCCCATGGCAGTGAAGAGCATAATGCCGATCACCAACGAAGCCATGCGGCTTTCCCCTGATTTGATCGAGAGCGCCTGCGTCAGACGGGTCATTCAGAATTCAAGGATTTGTCCGCGGGATCCGGGCCCAAAGCACGCGGGGTGACTCTAAGTGTAGTGTTTCGCTGGTCCACAGGACCCCCGTCAAGAGCGCCCGGGACTGTAGTGCTCCGCTGGTCCACAGGACTGCTCCGCTGGTCCACAGGACTGCTCCGCTGGTATTCTTCCGCTGCCAACCGTGAGGCCTGGCGAAGCAGTTGGTCATACTTAAAATGATAGATCATGATTGCTCTGGCCAGAATCTTTTGCAGCCAACCGGGCAATGGAAGATGAAGTTGGCAGTAATCATGCAGGCGCGTTCCGCCCTCGGGTAGAGGCTCTAATCGAATGGTTTCGCTGAATATCTTCTTCCCGTTCTCGAACGAATCAATCGTGGAATAATCGAATGGTCGCCAGTCTATGGTCACTTCGGTGCTGACCGATTTACCGTGTGCACAGTGATTGCTGGCTCCGCTGCCTGTGCGACCTTTGGGCCGGTCCCCGCTATACCAGCGGACTCCGCCGCCCCAAAGATTGCGCCTGCCGGGGTCCTGAACCCATTCCCAGGTCACCGGTGGAGGCGTGGAAAAGTCAACGGTGAAGTACAGGTGGGCATCTTTCTCCGTCAGAAAGACACGCCGGGACTCCTTGAGCTCCTGATAGCGCTTATGCAGGTCAATACTGATTGTTTTTATCTCCCCCAGATGCTCGTAGGATTCCATTTGCTCATGCGCTCCCTCCAGCTTCAAATCCAGATGAGCCAGGCACGATTCTGTGATCATCAGGTAGGCGCGCCAGCCCTTTGCCTCGGTAAGATGGTTCTTCGACAGGCGATGGAGGAGGTTTACATCTGAACCCACCATCTCGCGGATGCCACGGACTTGCTGAAGAATGTAATCACCATGGTGCATCATGAATTTGAGGTCCAGGCTGGGAATGTTTTGACACGCCCGGCAAGTGCACGTGGTCGCTCGCCTGATATCCGTTTGGCGGTCACGAAAGGCCAGATAGGTAGACTCGATCAGTTCGAGGATGGTCTCACCGCGCGAGATCATGGTTTCGGGCGCGTAGGCAAAGACAGCGTCCCCTTCGAGCTTATGAATGGTGAGGAGTTTCTCGATCTGCATGCAGATCGTCTCAAGCAAGTCACTTAAGAGTTCATGGGAGCGATCGAGCTCCGTTCCCGCCACAAAAGAGGTATAGCCCGAAAGATCGGCAAGAACCAAATAGCCGTGTTGAGTGGTCGCGTCCATAAGATTGATGCCCTTTGTTGCATTAATAAGTAAACTTATGAAACATTTGGTAGGATAAACCCTGAACTTCGAGTTTGCGTACTTATACGGCACTATGTTATTTGAGACCAGAATTGTCGTGATTATACCAGCGGCAATTCTGGTCTCAAAATATTGACTTCATTGCGCTGGAAAAACATGATGATATCCCGCCTGCGTGAATCAAGATGATCAGGGCGTGTTAGTTGCTACCGGCGGGGTAGCGGTGAGCGGCGCGAGAGTGATGCCCAGCAATCGTACGATCTCGAGAGAGTAAAGATCGTGCTCCTTGCGCGCCATCTCCAACCCATTCTTAAGCGTCTCCTGGTTCGCGCCTCCTACGAACGCGATCAGGGTTTGGATCATCAAGTTCATATGATTCAATTGATGGGTCTTGAGCGTTCCCAAACAAGGCGGGACCTGTACATCTTCTGCCTCGCGGCGAATGCGTTGCAGATTCGAAATGATATCGGTCAGTCCCTGCACCGGCGTACTGGAGGCTATTTGGGAGGCGTCGTCGAACTCACGCATGAGATCATTGACGGGTTGGACGGTAGCGGGTAAGTTTTCGGACGAGCAGGGATCCAGGGTCATTGTCGAAACGACAGCAGGCTGAGCTGCAATTGGCCGGCCATTACATGCAGAAAGACTCAAAAGATAGAGTGGTAATAAGTACAAGACAACTCTTTTCAGCATGCCGGTCATTATAACAAAATTGAGGGGCGGCGGATTTCGAGACCAGCCGTCCCTCAGAAGTAGAGGATCTCTTTGAATTCTACTTTTTCACCAGGACAAAAATACCGGTCTTATCGGTCGTCAGAACCTGGTAGAAACTATTCCCGGCAGCCTGGACCTGAAAGAACTCATTACCGGAATTGGTGCTCAAGATTTGCGAGAGTTGATCACTGCCAATCCGTTGCGAAATCTCCAGCCATTGGCTGCCATTCCAATAGAGCACGGCAAATTTATCCGTTGAGCCGCCCGAAATGGGGAAGTTCATTTGAACGCCAGTCCCATCCGGCAGGTCAGAGAGGATTTGATTATCACTCAGGATGCTCATATCCAATCCCATGACAAAAGTAAGCCCATCCGGTAATTTGCTGGGCAAATTGTTCGCACCGACGCTGTTCAGGACGGTCTGGTGATCACACAGGTTGATAAAAGCGAGTTTGATCCCGAAAGCCCAGAATGTAGTGCTGCAATCGAGATTGATCGCTTCACCACCTGTCAGGGGGATGAGCAGTTCGGGCAGAGTTGGTCCCGAATCGGAAGAGCCGGGTATGGAAGGGTTGCCTCCTGAGGAGCTGCCTTGCAGAGCTACATGCACAACAAAGGTGCTGATGGCGCTGTTGCCATGCGCATCGGTTGCCGTGCAGATCACCGTCGTGTTCCCAACGGGGAAGAGCGATCCGGAAACAGGAGAACAGGAAGCCGTACCTGCTCCATCGACCGCGTCTGAAGTGACTGGATCCGTGTAGTTGACGGCGATCCCCGAGGCGCTATTGGTCTGGACACTGAGATTGGCGGTTGATGTAATGGTTGGTGCAGTTGTATCTTGCACAGTCACAAGGAACGCCGCGCTATTCGTGTTGGCGCTCGAGTCCGTTGCCGAACAGTTGACCGTTGTTGTCCCAAGGGGGAAGGTGCTGCCGGAGACCGGGGAGCAACTCACTGCAACGGAGCCATCTACCACATCAGTGGCCGAGGCTGAGTAGCTTACCGCCGCGCCGGAGGCATCAATGGCCTCAGCCGTGATGTTTGCGGGCACGGTGATCGCCGGACCGTCGCCGTCCAGGACATTCACGATGAAACTCCCATTACCGGTGTTGCCATGTGCATCGGCCGCGGAACAGTTGACCGTCGTCGATCCAACCGGAAAGCTCGAACCAGAGAGGGGAACACAGGTCACCGAAACGGGACCATCCACAAGGTCACTGGCTGAAGCGGAGTAAGTCACCACGACAGAGGCGGCCGAAGTACTGACCGTGATGTTGGCGGGCAAGTTGAGGGTTGGGGCCGTTGTATCCTGAACCGTCACCTGGAAACTGCCCGAGGTGGTGTGACCCGCTGCGTCGCTGGTCGAACAATTCACCGTAGTGGTACCCAGGCCGAAGGTCGAGCCGGAAGCGGGAGAACAGCTGGCTGAAACAGTTGCGTCGAGATTGTCTGAGGCGGAAGCGGAGTAGTTGACCAGCGCGCCCGTGGGCCCGATCGCTTCCGTAGTGATGTTCGCCGGAAGGATGAGGGTCGGAGCGGTCTGGTCGATCTTAATCGTCACGGAGACTGAATTCGAGAGTCCCGCATTGTTGGTGGCGGAACAAGTTGAGACGGCACCAACTGTCTCGGTGCTGAGATTTGTGGCAGCGCAACCGTTTGAAGACAGAATATCTGATTCCGCATCCGTCACTGACCAGCTGATCGAAACGCTGCTGGTATACCAGCCATTCGATCCGAGCGTGCCGCTGACCGTGGGGGTAATGACCGGCGCGGTATTGTCGAAAATGGTCGTATCGTTGTAGCAATTGTTGATCGGTGCTGCATTGCTGTCATTGCCGGTGCAGGTGGGGTTGGACTGGATATAGATAGTTGTGTTGGCAGGATCTCCAACTTCAACACCATAGCGCTGATTGTTATTGAATATCCCGCCAATAATGATCAGGCGCGAGCCCGCATTTCCGTTGACAAATACTCCCGAGCCAAAGTTGCCGCTGAAGCCGGTGGGCGTGATGTCGGTTCCATTGCCGCTGGCAAGAACATTGTTCAGCGTGACGACATTTGCATTGTTCACTGTGATCCCATTGCCGTCATTATTCGTGGCGGTCACATTGTTCAGTGTGACGACCGGCGCGCTCAGCGTGGCGCCATCAAACGTATTGGGAGGACCGGGCTTTTTATTGTCTGTGAATGAGCTGTCACTGATGGTGATAGAGCCGCTGCCAGTTCTGGCTGAGAAGCCCGCGCTATTGCCTCCAGTAGGTGTGCCATTCCCGTCAAAGCTTCCGCCGGCGACAGTGATATCCCCGGAATTGGTGTCAAGGAGTGCGGTGTTCTTCCCGTTACCCTGATTATTGACATCCACGTTACTGAGCGTGATGTTTCCGGCAGAGGTATAAACTGTCAGAGCCGTCTGGCTGATGCCGCTGCAAGTGCTGGGGTCATTGCAAAATACAATATCGTTGAGCGTAACGTTGCCAACCCAGCGATCGGTATCGGTACCAATGGTGATGGGATTGCTTCCAAAGTCCGTTTGACCGCTGAAGGATGGTGAAGCGGTATTCCCGTTCCAGCCCCCCTGCAGCGTGAGATTGTAATTCTTGAGGGTATCGAAATCGGTTGTCAACGTTGTGGTGGTCAGGTTGAAATTTCCGCTGCCGGGGTTGGCAGTAAAGTAAATAACACCATTCTGGGTATAGGAGGAAGTATTGCTGACCATGTTGTTGATCAAGTCGCTGATCGTGCTATAGCTGGTGGAGCATCCGGCTCCGCCGGGCAAAACCCCATCGGGACACCAGATAGGATCAGTGGCCTTCGTGATCTCCGCTGCCTCCTGGGTGGCCAGGGGAACGGAATTGCCGCTCTCGTCCACCACAACGACCTGCGTACTTTCAGGGACCTGGGTAAGCGCTTCGGCTGCGGGAGTTGCCGTCGCCTCTGCAGTTACCTCGACCGGCTCCGGGGTCGATTGGACAGGCGCGGGCGTAGCTTCAGGAGGTGCTTCTGTCTCGACCTGGGTAGCCGCGGGCGGCTCGGTGGGGGGCTCCCCATCAGCCAGAACCGAACGGACGTTGAACAGGTTGGCGCATACAACGACGATCAGGAATATCGTAAGAATAGAAGGGTGTTTTTTGGCGGTCATGTTTTCTCCACTGATGTTGAGTGGTAAAAAGTCGAAGACATGACGCCTTGCAAATCTGAAAGTTACGTAATACGGTCTTAATTATGATATTGATATATTGAAGATGCGTTCTGAAATGCCTGACTGGAGGGTACCGCCACATATGGGGGTCTAAAATAGCGTATAGGCAGCGTTCTTCTGAAAATATGAATTCGCTCTGAATTCGCTGATCCTTCGCTCTGAACTCGCTTTGAACCTGATGCCAAACTGACCCCCATATATAGCCACGGCTTTTTTGACCAATTCATGGCTTGAGTCTTGCGGAGTGAAAAAAAGCCACGAACACTCAGCTCGTGGCTTTCTCCTTCGCATAGTGTTATTTATCTGGTCGCGTTTCAGGTCAGCGTGACTGCACTGGGCATAATCACAACAGACTGCAAGGTACTGTTGGGGTGCTTTTGACCAAAGCTCGCGATCCGGTTGGCAAGTGCCTGGTTCCAATGATCCAGGCGGTTTTGTTCGATCGGTGTGCCATCCAATTGCGCGTTCGAGATGGAAGCGGCGAGTTGGCCGTTGCTGACACCTTGGTCAAGCCGGAAGTCCAGCTGATCGGTCTTGCCGGGGTTGTTCAGTCGCTCGCGGGTACCCGAGACCAGCACGTATCCCGATTGGAGTGAAACAGTGATTTCCTTGACGAGCATCCCGTTAAGAGAGGTGCGACGCACTAAGGATGGTTGGCGTTTTTAGCCTTCTTGGTCGGAGGGGAGTTATGAGTGGGATTTGGTTTCTTGGTCTTCTTGGGCTGGGGAGGATTAGTGCTGGCAGGCTGTGTGTTTTGTGAACCCCCGCCGTTTTGCAAACTCGAATGCGTCTGGGTGCCAGAAAATGAGGTTAAGGGAATGCCCGCAGTAAGTTGATAGGATGGGCTGGTAGGAAGCAGCGGCATATCAGCCATGTGGTAAGCAAATTGATAAACAATTTGGGCACCACATTCTCCTGCGACCGTATCTACCGTCCCATTGTGATCGAGATCGATGCCATTCAGCATCTGATCGACCAGGGCAACCGCATCCTGCATGGCTGCCGAAACTTCTGACTCTGACTCCGGCGTGAGGGTTTTCAAAAGGAAATCCCGCAATTGCGGCGCCCATGAGGCCAGATTCTGAGCACAGGCTTTCACCACCGCGCCATTTGAGATCATATACTGCGTGGCGCCGGCTGTATTTGTGAGATAGTCTGCTTCCCCGTAGGCTGCCCGGATATAACCGAATTGACTGCCGTTCGGTAAAAGCCCGTAACTCTTCCTTGACTCGGTTACCCCATCGCCGTTCCAATCTTTATGATCAGCGCTTTGGGCGCCGACGAGACGGTTCAGAGCGGATTCGGCCTTTTGCTGTGCAGCGGCTTTATCGCCAGCCTCAAACGAGTTTTGCATCTCGCCGACAACTTTATCGATTTCCTTGATATCTGAATAGAGACCCTGGATGAGGGCAGCTCTGTCCGGCGTATTCGGGAAGGCCACCAGCAGATAACGGAGATGGGTTAAGCCTTCGGCGGGAAAGGTAAAGGAATAGGCAATTAAACCGGATGACTTTGGGTCCGTATCAGGTTTGGGTTCGATCGTGATTTCTACTCGATCATAGAGACCAAGTAGATTTGCGCCCTCTGAGCTCGTAAAGACCCATTCTCCCTGGCCCGTTTTGTCGGGAGCAAAGACACCCAGGCTAATACGCCCCTTGGCACTGGTCAGCCAGGCTTCATATTGACTGCCTGCAGGCGGAGCCGGCATTGCCTGGGCGATCACGGTCGCCTGGTCTGCGAGGGCGGTTCCGTTTTCGAAACGAAGAATTCCGCTTGGACCTAATGGAAGCGGCGCAGGCTGGGTAGTTGTTGCGGTTGGGGGAGGAATTGTATCGCTCACAGTTGTATCGATCACAGTTGGAACGGTGGCGGTATTCTCTTTAACCGGTGCGGGGGGCAAACTATTCGCACGCACAAAAAGAACCAGGCCGAGCGCAATGGCCATTAACGCCAATAGGGCGATACGGATCCAGCGTTTTTGTGATCCTGGTTTCGCCGCCCGCCCTGTTTTCCGCAAAAGTATTTCGGCGGGGATGCGCTCCCTCTGAACTGTCGGAAGGTTGCCCGTTGTATTGAGAGCCGTTCGGAACGCCTCATCAAGTTCCATGGGGGTCTGGAAGCGATCCTTCACATCTTTGGCGAGGGCACGGTCGAGCACGTCCTCGATCAGGGGATGCAGTCCAGGGATCAGCGGAGGGGGTTCGCTTACCTGCTTGAGCAAAATGCTCATGGTGCTTTCCCCATCGAAAGGTATATGCCCGGCAAGCATCTCGAAGAGCACAATCCCCAGCGAGTAAACATCCGTCCGTCCGTCGACCGATTCTCCACGCGCTTGTTCAGGACTCATGTACGCGGGGGTTCCCGCGATGTGTCCCATAGTCGTTTCGCGATTGGAGTCCAGGAAGCGGACCAGGCCAAAGTCCGTTAGAACGGGTTCGAAGTCTTCAGGGAGCGGCTTGCCGACCAGAATGGGGCCGGAACGAGAGGTGAGCAGGATATTGCCGGGTTTGATATCGCGATGGATCACGCCGTTGTTGTGCGCATATTGGAGAGCGCTCGCGACGGCGTCCAGCAAGCGGACGATTTGAGCGGGTGTGAGCCGCTCATTATTTTGATGCAGAGCATTGAGATACCGCGACAGCGAGGGGCCCTCAATATACTCCATCACCAAATACGGAGCATTCTCTATGGTGTCAAAATCATGGACCTGCACGATGTTTGGATGACGCAGTTTTGCAATGACACGCGCTTCTCGCTGGAAACGCACGAGCGCATCTGAGTTCTCTTCGTTCCGGCTTTGAAGGATCTTAACCGCGACCTTATGCCCCAGGGTGGTATGCGTGCCTACATAGACCTCTGCGATACCTCCCCGCGCTACCAGAGATTCGATCTGGACCTTGCCCAACCTTTTCCCAACCCAATTGGTCATATGCAAATTATAGCAAAATAGTGTGGTTTAGTATGGGGCAATCCAATGATCAGTTCTGCCCAACCAGGCCGAGGCTGCTGCTTATGCCTCGAAGCATGACCTCAAAGGGCACATGGAAGAGAATGGTTAGGGTTGACGCTCAGGAAACCTCGAGTTTCCTTTCGTGACCTGATCATTTTCACGCAAGGAAAGCGGCGCGGTGTTTCTCTGACACCTCTCAGGTCAAAACAGGGTGCAGGAGCCTTATCGGCGTCTCCGCGCCGAGGGCTGGATTGTTTCTGCGTAGCGCGTATAATCAACAGATGGGCTAAACCCAACTAATACACTCGAAGGTGGATAAATGAAATTCGACCCACGGAAGTATCACCGACATTCCATTCGATTGAAGGATTATGATTACTCCCAAGCCGGGGCATATTATGTCACAATTGATGTTCAAAATTGCGAATGCCTTTTTGGCGATATTGTGAATGATGAGATGATCTTGAACGAAGCGGGAAGGATGATCGATGAACAATGGAATGCCCTCCCCGAAAGATTTCCAAATATTGAGTTGGATGTTTATCAAGTGATGCCTACTCATCTTCATGGCATTATTGTGATCGTAGGGGCAACCCTAGTGGTTGCCCCCTTCCATGTGGTTACCCCATCATCGGTGGTCGCCTTTGACATGGAAATAAAAAATACTCATGAGAATGGGTCGGATACAGGGCCAGGGGCAGGCACAAGGCCTGCCCCTACGCCAAATCCTACGTTGGGCGACATTGTTGGCGCGTTCAAATCCATCACGACAAATGAATACATCAAAGGCGTGGACGACCATAATTGGCCACGGTTCTACAAACGCCTTTGGCAGCGCAATTATTATGAACATGTGATTCGGAATGAGGCCGATTTATGCCGTATCCGGGGTTACATTCAATCCAATCCCTCCAATTGGGATAAAGATGAAGACAATCCCAAATTCATCAAACTGTAGGGGCAACCCTACGTGCCCTGAAGGGGTAAAGTGCCCCGAAGGGGTATGTGGTTGCCCTGTTGCCTGGGGTCGCGTCGTAACCTGCAAATATCATATTTCTATGAAACTGGGGCAGGGACGAGCCACTGCCCCTACTTCCTTGCAAATAAATATGCCCGCCTCGTCGCGACCTCCACTTCCGGGTTTGGCTCGCGCACCAGAGTTTCCTCCAATTCGTAACCTGCTTCCTTCAGCCAGGTTTCCATCTCGGCGGGCTGGTAGAACGCGAAATCCAGGTTGACAGGTTTTTCCCACCATGCCTCGATATGTTTGACCTCATCTCCAATGTGAAATGTGACCAGGAGCACGCCGCCGGCTTTGAGCACGCGTTTTAGCTCGCGCAAAGCATCCACGATCTGCTCGCGGGGAATATGGATGATGCAATAGAAGGCGGCAATGCCACCCCAGGAATGATCCGCATCGGGTAAGGCAAGCATGTCGCCCTGGTGAAAATGAATCTCCGGATTTAATCGCTGTGCTTCCGTAACCATGCCCGAGGAGAGGTCAACGCCCAGGGTATCCACGCCCTGGCGATGCAGATAGCGGGCGATTTGACCGGGTCCACAGCCCATGTCGCAAATTGGACCCAGGCTTCCAACTTCACGCGCCAATCGATCCAGGCAATCACGGTCGAAGGGCTTGTCGTCCATTTCGTCCTTGAATTTTTCGGCGTATTGCGCCGCGACCCGGTCGTAGCTGGTCTGGGTGTTCAATACAATGTTGTTCATGTTTCCTCAGGAATCATGAGCCACAGAGCGCACTGAGCACTGTGAGTTTTTCTCGCAGTCTCTGTGATCCCCGTGGCAATAAGGCTTTCTTATTTTCC
>DATGYJ010000356.1:0-14169 GCA_035298105.1 Anaerolineales bacterium
GGCGGTGCCAGGGAGTGCAGGTGTCCCCACTAATCCTCGCGAATTGCCCAAAGATTAGCGAAAATTCGCGGGGATTAGCGGATAAGACTGGCGGCAGAGACCTTGAGAAGAGCATGCCCATTTGGCTTTGGAGTCGGACGGCTTGCCGTCCGCCAGGAGCAAGCTCCTAGACTCCAAAACTACAAAACACAACAAAGATTGCATAATCTCCCCGCTTACGATATTATGCAAATGAGGAGTTGCACATGGAGCAGAACCGGATCGAAAAGCACATCGACCTGAAGGCTGCGCCTGCCCGGGTTTGGAAGGCGCTGACCGATTACAAGGAGTTCGGCCAATGGTTTGGCTGCGAGTTCGAAGGACCCTTTGTCGTGGGACAAACGGTCCGGGGCAAGCTAAACCACCAAAGTTGGGAACAGTGGGCGATCGACGTGAAGCAGATGGAACCCGAGCGCCTCTTCTCGTTCACCTGGCACCCGTACCCCATCGATCCTGCCATCGACTACTCCAAAGAGACGCCGACACTGGTCGAGTTCAGGCTGGAACCGAACGGCAGCGGTACTCACCTCACCGTGACGGAATCCGGCTTTGACAAGCTCCCCGCGAACCGGCGGCTGGAGGCCTTCCGCAAGAACGATGCGGGCTGGATCGAACAACTGGAGAATATTGCCAAATATGTTGGATAGCGTCTTTCCCAAAGGATTCTTCCTCCAGGCGAACACCTTCGCCGCTTTAGGGGACGAGACCCGGCTGTCGCTCATCGCAAAACTGTGCCGGGTTTCGCCCCAATCGATCTCACAACTGGCCAAAGGGACCAAACTCACCCGGCAGGGCGTGACCAAGCACCTCCAAATTCTTGAGAAGGTGGGGCTGGTCAGAAGCGTTCGCAAGGGGCGCGAGACGTTGTTCGAATTCGACGCGGCGCCGATCGAAACGATGACGCAGTATCTGGATCTGGTGTCCAAACAGTGGGAAAAGAAACTTACGGATCTGCAGACGTTCCTGGAAGAAGAGAACACAAGGAAATGACGGCAGACCATTGAACGATATTAGCGACTCCGGAAACCAGACCACATACTAGGGTGGAAAAAGCGAGTACAATGGAATACTGAGTAAGAATGTCCACTTTACCTTACAATCTGCGAATGATCGTGGTCGACCACGGGGTTTTTTACCGGGGATAGGCATCGCACGCGATCGATCTCTGAAATATCCAAACCAAATATGCCGACATCATCCTTTCACAACACGTGATTGAGCAAATAGACAGGATGTCGGCCAAACTAGCGCCGCCTCGAGAAGTGTGAGGCGGGGAGGTGGAATATGCCGTTCGTGCAAGTCAATGACGTGAAGCTGCACTACGAAATGGAAGGGAATGGCGCGCCGCTGCTCATGGTCGCTGGCACCGGGCTGCCGGGCGCAACGTGGAGAACTGGACCGTCCGCACAGTTTGCGGCAGAGGGTTTCACCGTTATCACCTTCGACCATCGCGGCACCGGCAGGAGCGACAAACCCGACGTGAACTATTCCACGCGCATGTTCGCTGCGGATGCAGCAGGACTGTTGCAGGCGCTTGACATTCCCCAGGCGCACGTTCTCGGGCATTCGATGGGTGGCCGTGTGGTGCAATGGCTGGCGCTCGACCATCCCGAACGGGTTCGCAGCCTGGTGTTAGCGGCTGGCAGCCCGGGGGAAATCGATCCCGGCAACCCCGTCATGCGCGGGATCCCGCTCAACGACGTGGTGGAGTTGGCTGAAAAAGGGTATGAGGGATTTATTCGGAGCATCTTTGCCAGCAAGTTCTTTTTCACACCGGAATTTTGCCGTGATCACCCCGACATCATCCAAAGATTGATTGACGCGTTCTGGGCGAATCGTCCTCCACTAAAACTGTATCTGCGCCACACCATTGCCCGGCAGCAGCACCAGACCGCGGAGCGGTTGCACGAAATTACAGCGCCCACGCTGGTCATTGTCGGCAGCGCCGATACTGTTACCGGCAATCTCGCGGTCGGCCGGTATCTGGCCGACCACATTCCCAGCGCGGAGTTCAAAACGGTGGACGGGAGCGCGCACATGCTGTTTTGGCAGAAACCTGCGGAGACATGCAGTGCGATCGTGGAGTTTCTGCGACGCCACTAAGGCCAGCAAGTCATTGAGCTTGTGAAAACAGCAGGTGGCCCGAATGAAACCGAGATGGCGCTCCCCTGCGGGCGCCTTTATAACTTTTGGAGGTGAGAAAATGTCAGATACACCGATGCAGGAATTCTGGGTTGCGCGGGATGTTGATCGATTGGGTGAGCGCCTTGGTCGTGGGATCGCGCGGGTCTTCTTCAAAGTCTCAACCGATGACAGTCACGGCAGTCTCGTAGTTGTCGAGATGACGCACCATGCGAAGGGTGGTCCTGGTCGTCACTTTCACTACGAACAGGACGAGTGGTTCTATGTCGTTGAGGGTGAGTACATCCTTGAAGTGGGCCAGGCGCGGTTCCGGCTGAAACCGGGCGATTCCGCATTTGGACCTCGCAAAGTGCCACACGTCTGGGCATTCGTAGGTGATCAACCTGGAAGGATTTTATTTGTCATTACGCCAGCCGGTCAGATCGAGGCGTTTTTCCGAGAACCGGGCAAGACAGATGTGAGGCCTCCGCAGGATCCGGCCTACTATCGTGCCTACGGAATAGAGTTGGTTGGGCCGCCGTTGGCCATCGAATGAATGAAGGCTAGGTGCTGCGAGATATGCCAGCGCCTGACAAAGTGCGCAGCGGCAGTCCGTTTCCAAACCTTTCTCTCCCCAACCGTACCCCGAAGGGGCATACCCTTTACAGGGTGCTCCGCGAACGCCAACCGTTGGGCAGCCCCACATGCAGATCCATGTTCTCTATAAGGAGTGATTTCCAATGGCAGAGAAAAATCAGACCCCTGACGAAGAAAACTATCTGCATGGCTATAGTGCAGAACACCGAGCCTTTCTATCTAGCCGCACGGCAACGCGGCAGGCAGCGTTTTTTCTGCCTTTTCTCAAACCAGGCATGCGGCTGCTGGATTGTGGCTGTGGCATGGGGGCGCTTACAACCAGCCTGGCCGAGTGGCTCGCGCCGGGGGAAGTGATTGGTATCGACCGGGAACTCAGTCAAGTGGCAGCCGCGCGTGCTTGGGCAGCGGAGAGAGACATCCACAATGTCCGTTTCGAAATCGGCAACATCTATGATATTCCCTACCCGAACGCGTCATTCGATGCAGTCTTTGCCTTTACGGTTCTGGAACATCTCCGCGAGCCACGTCGGGCGATGGACGAGATGCGTCGAGTTCTGAAGTCAGGCGGCGTGGCAGGTATCTGCGACCCCGATTATGAGGCGTCGCTGCAAGAGCCTTCCACGCCAGGCTTGCAAGAGTTGAACCAGATTATGCGTCGTTTCAGTGAAGAAAATGCAAGTCCGTATTATGCTCGCCATCAGCGCCAATACTTGTTGGAAGCTGGCTTTAGTCGCACCGAAGGCTTTGCATTGGCTGTTGGAGGCGGGAATCCACAAATGACTCCATTCATGTATCAGATGGTACTGAAACCGACCTTTGAATCCTTGCGGCCCTGGATTATTGAGCATGGCCTGGCTGATGAAGCACACTTGGATGCGTTATTAGCTGAAGGCCAGGCCTGGTCAGAAAGGCCGGACGCCTTCTTCGCCCTAATGCAATGCGCGGCTGTGGCCTGGGCCCCATAGAAAACATAACAAGTGCAAACCTTGAAAAACCGCCCAACACAGCCCTTTCAGGATGCTTCGCGACGTGCACCAGGTACTCGCTTTGCTCCTTGGGGCAAGCAGCACGCGCCTCTGCCGCAGGATCCGGACTCCTTTCGTGCCTACGGATGCGAGTTGGTTGGACCGCCGTTAGCCGTCGAATGAATGAAGGATAAGTTGGAAGTCTCATGCATGATTGAGCAGCATTGCTTTCTCTCTGGAAGGAGGACGACTTATGGGCCTCACCGTCTGCCCAGTGGCAGTTGTCGCAGCTCCCGTTGAAAGCGTTTGGGAACTGCTCTCGGAGCCAGCACTTCGGGATGAATGGTGGGATGCGCGCACGGTGCGCGTCGTGCCGGAGGGGAAAGCCTCGCCTGGACAGGTGATCTATTTGAAAACCTTGCCGTGGGGCAGGCAGTGGGATGGGACGCTCAGGATAGAGATGGTGGATCCTGAAAAGCATCAGATCCACTGGATTCTTAGTGGATTTGGCGTCATCAACGATCAAACCACCACATGCACAGCTATTGACGCCGTCTCCTGCCGCGTGCAATATGGCTGAGACTTCATTTTCCCGCCAGGTTGGTGGGGATGGATACTCAAAACATTTGGCAGCCAGACGATCGAGGCTGGCGTAGGGGATTCGCTGCAGCGGCTCAAGCGGAGGGCCGAAGCTCGCTATCGCAGCAGCGTTGTCGAGCAGTCCTGATATGCGCGTCCACGCCGGTTTGCCATCGCAGCGCCAACGCGGAGTTCAAAACGGTGGACGTGTGGGATTCTACGTGCGCTATTTAGTTATTTGCGCTTCGTGGCGTATCCATTCTACGAGCGAGAGACCTGCAAAGATCGCTATGATGATCATGACTGCAATCCAGCCAACGTTCACGGCTTCCGACAGGGAGCGGGTATGCAGTAGCATATCGCCGCTGGCATTGAAGAATCCGTGCGTGACGATGCTTGCGAAGATGGACTTTGCCTGCCAGGCGACGAACCCAATCAGCAGCGCGGGCAGCCCGATACGGAGGAACCACGGCCCGATCGCTTCAGTTTGAAGATAGTACACATGTCCCAGGGTAAATAAGAGCGCCTGGAACGGCCAGATCCAGCTATCCTGCCAGTGCGCACGGCGCAAGTAGCCCCACAGGAATCCCCGGAACAAAGGCTCTTCGAATACCCCTGCCATGGTCATTTGGAGAATAATGGCCGGCAGCAGGAAACCAAATCCGGCAGGCTGAGAGCCACGCTCGCCGGGCGGCTCGATCCCCAGGCCGGCGATGACGAAAATATTGCAGACGATCGCCAGCACTGCGCCCAGGAGCGCCCAGCGCCAGAGGTTTGCCGGAGGGGATGGAAACCTGGCTTGATGACGGCGCATCGCCCGAAATAACACGATCCCGATCGGGAAACAAAACAGCTGCAGCAGGAAAGTGATGCCGGCTGCCAGGTCGATCCAGAAATCCCGGAGGTGTTCCCGTTCCCACCAGATCAGAACTGCCGTAAGCAGGTATGTACCGATCATGAACACAAACATTGAAATGGTACGTGGCAGAGTTGGCTGCTCCGGCAGGATCAGGTCGGCGCCGATCAGAAAGGGAAAGCGCAGAAATAAGAGTCCAGCCAGCAAAAGTAAGCCGATGGTAGTATGCTTTTTGCCCTGCGCGAGGGGGATGGATGGGTTGTTCGTGGACATTTCTCTTCCCTCCGATGATGAACAAAGAACGGACATGCCAAACATCCGGAATTTGTGCACGCCTCTTTTGCTTCTTCACGAACTGAAGTCTATGTCCTAAGTTTGATGCTTCTGGTAGAAATATCAAATGCCCATGTATTGGAGGTATCGAGACAGTTGGTTCCGTTTGTCACGATGAAATAGGCTTTCGGATCGGGGTTCCATGCCCAAAGGGTATAACAGCCTTCCACCAGGTCATTAATGACAACGTATTGCCCCGGAGGGAGAGTGTAGGTGCGATAACCGCATTGACCTTGCGGTGCGGTTTGGTTTAAATAAATAGACATCGAAAGCGTCGCCTCTGTTGAATTGTTGATACGGATTTTGACAGTCTCACCCTGTAGCGTTGACGGCAGGACTTTCGTTAGACATGGATCGCCACCACCGGAATTGCTATTCGGCACTGGAGTGAATGTTACTCCCGAGGCTGGCACTGGAGGAAAAGTACTGGTTGGAACGGGTGTATCCGTAGGCGTTGCTGTTGGCGGGAGCGGCGTGGCGGTCGGGATGGCGGATTGGGTCTCTGCGACGATCGTGAAGGCTACCGCGCCGGCTGTGCTTACGATTTCAGCCGCATTGACTGTGGGTGTAGTCTGTGCGCCACGTGCACCACAGGCACTGATGACCAGCGTGATCATGAGTACCAGGGTGGGAATCGAAAAACGTTTCATGTGGATATCTCCTTATCGCTTCAGTTTGTCTCGGGTATTGCGGTTGCTCTGGCCAAGACCGTTTATCGCCGAATCCCCTCTATCATACATCGGAACTCTGTTGTGCCAACAGTTCAACTGTTGGCACAACAGGGATGTGTCTTTGCTAATAAGCCACGCCCTGAAGGGTGCACCCCTGCTGAGCGTGGCTGACTCCAAATCTGAACCGTGATTTAATGAAATTCACCAGTTGGGCAGGACGGGAACTCGCCTACATCCAATAGTCTGAAACCGCCTCAGGCCAACTTGTGCGAATATTTGCCAACAGGTCGTTTAGCGGAGGCACAATCCAGGAGCCGTCATGGGGCGAAATTGTCACCTTTAGGCGCTCCCCTTCTTCATGCCACTCCAGTTTGATCGCCTCAAGATTATTTGCCATGGTCTCAGTCGTCTCCCTGCCTTCATAGCGAGGAAAGGGCCTGTAAACCCTGGCAGTAAAGCTGACACTCGTTTGGTCGCCGAGAGCGGGATAATACAGCTTATAACTCCAGCCATCCGCGAACTTATATACTGGATTGCTTGCGATTTTCTGACCGCAATAATTGTGCAACCAGACAAGAAATTGCCTTGCGTCTGTTTTGGGTAAGTAGACTTCGACCATTACCTGGACTCCAAAAAAAGCTATCCGATCAATAGACAGCTTGAGAAGTGTACGACATTCTACCCGGCAGGGTATATTCACTTCGTCTCAGCCGCCTATCGGCCAGACCTATCGCCCTGGATGTGTTCTTAGCTGCGCGGGGCAGTTTTTATTCGGATGCGCGGCATTATAGCATGGAGTTATTCGTTGGCGAGGTAACCTGACCTTCGCTCGCATGGTCTTCTCAAGGTCCCCTCCGCGATCTGGATTATCCACTAATCTCCGCGAATTTTCGCTAATCGTCTGGGCAATTCGTGAGGATTAGCGTGGACACCTGCACTCCCTGGCACCGCCCGCCAGGGCAGGTGTGCGCCAGGTGCAAGTGTTAGTGGACTCGTATTCGTTCTTGAGAAGGCCATGAACCTTTCGATACACTCCATTTCCAAAACCGAATACCTATGTCATAATCAATACTTCAAATGAGAGACCAGGACCCGTTCCCTTCCGGCACCGTCACCTTCCTCTTCACCGACATCCAGGGTAGCACGAAACTCGCGCAGGAGCATCCTCAGGAGATGCCAGAACTGCTGGCGCGCCATAACGCCATCCTGAATGGATCCATTGAAACGCAGCATGGCTTCGTCTTTCGGATCGTCGGCGATTCGTTTTCCGCGGCTTTTCATACCGCCAGAGAGGCCCTGTCTGCCGCGCTGGAAGCACAACGCAGATTACAGAATGAATCCTGGTCACCGGCGCCGATCAACGTGCGGATGGGCATTCATACTGGCTCCGCACAGTTGCAGGACGACCCGCAGGGACAGGGTACATTTTATGAAGGCTATGGGACGCTGGCATTAACCCAGCGGATCATGTCGGTTGGACATGGCGGCCAGATCCTGCTTTCGCAAACCACGCACGACCTGGTCAAGGACAGACTCCCTGATGGAACGGAACTGCGTGATATGGGGGAACGCCGTCTGAAGGATATCGTCCGGCCCGAACATATTTATCAGGTTGCAGCTTCCGATCTGCCTTCCGACTTTCCACCGCTTACAACCCTGGAAGCCTTCCATCATAATCTCCCCATGCAATTGACTTCCTTCATTGGTCGTGAACAGGAAATTGCAGAAGCCCGGAAATTATTATCCGACACACGCATCCTAACGTTGATCGGCCCGGGCGGGACGGGGAAATCGAGGCTTTGCCTGCAAGTTGCCGCAGAGCAAATCTCTGAATTCAAAGATGGCGTTTGGCTGATCGAGCTGGCGCAATTGGCGGATCCCAGGTATGTGCTCTCAACGATCGCATCCACGTTCAATCTCCGTGAACTCCAGGGCGCCCCGCTGATCGACACCCTCACAGATTATCTGCGTGCCAAACAACTGCTGCTCGTCCTGGATAACTGCGAACATCTCATCGAAACTTGCGCCCGGCTCTCAAGTCATTTCGTGCGGGCTTGCCCGAACCTGAAGATCATCGCTTCCAGCCGTGAGGCATTAGGGATCAATGGAGAGACGGTTTATCACGTGCCTTCGTTGTCTTTGCCTCCTGCTCCCGCCGCCGGGGACGGCGGCGAAGATGGTGGCAAGAGCAAGAGTTTGATGGATTACGAATCCACGCGCCTTTTCACCGAGCGTGCCAGACAAGCCAATCCCCAATTTGCGTTGACAGCAGATAACGCTCCCTCTGTGGCACAGATCTGCACGCGACTGGACGGCATTCCGCTGGCGATCGAACTGGCTGCGGCGCGCCTCAAATTGTTCACGCCGCAACAGATTGCGGAGCGGCTTGACGACCGCTTCAAACTGCTGACTGGGGGCAGCCGCAGCGCGCTGCCGCGCCAGCAGACCCTGCGGGCTTTGATCGACTGGAGCTATCTCACGCTTAATGAAATGGAGCAAGACGTCTTGCGTCGGCTGGCAGTCTTTTCAGGAGGCTGGACCTTTGACGCCGCGGAATCCGTTGTTGGCGAAATGGAAGTGATGGATGGTTTATCAGGATTGGTCAACAAATCGCTGGTGAATGTGGAAGAGCAGGATGGCGAATCCCGTTATCGCTATCTTGAGACCATCCGGCAATACGCCATGGAAAAACTATTGGAATCGGGGGAGGCCGTGGATATACGGGATCGTCACCTGGCTCATTTCGGGGAATATACCCGGCGCGCCGAGGAAAATTTTGCCACCGCCCAGAGACTCTTGTGGCTAAACCGGCTTGAGGTGGAATACGATAATATTCGGTCCGCACTGGGTTGGGCATTGGAAAGCCACCCCGAAGCCGCGCTGCAAATGGTCTGTTCGTTAGCCGTGTTTTGGCTGTCACGCAGCTATCTGACAGAAGGAAGCAACTGGTGTCAGGCTGCAATTGCCCGCGCCGAAGCGTTATCCCTGGCAGGCCCAAACATGGATCATAGGCGTGCCCAGGTCTACACGGCTCTGGCCATGTTATCCGTCAATCGCGGAGAACACCAGACCGGGCAGACCGCGGCCAAACAAGGGGTAGCCCTGGCGCGAGGCCTGGACGACAAATCAATATTGGTGCGCGCCCTCAACGCTCTGGGGTTTACGTCTGTTTTTCTGGGTGAGGTAAGGCTGGCATTCGACGCTCTGCACGAAAGCGAAGACATCTGCCGAAAATTGGGATATAGAGAGGAGCTCGCCAATGTTCTGCAGGCTCTGGCGTATATAACGATGGAGGTCCAGGGACCAGACGCTACAGAACAACTCCAGTCATACATGGAAGAGAGTCTGGCCTTGTCTCAAGGATCGGTGGACCCTGAGGACGCGCTAAGAACTGAGGGCATATTAGCCAGGTTGGCATTCTACCGCAGCGATCTCGCCGAGGCTCGCAAGCATGCAGATCGCATGCTGGATCTTCATAAGAAGATGGGCGATCAACTGGGCACCACTGCCCACCAGAGCGCCATGGCACATGCCGCGCGGCAGCTCGGCAATTTTGAGGAAGCCTTGGACCTATATCGTGAAACGATTCGGGACTGGCAGGAGATCGGTCACCGCGGCGCGGTCGCACATCAACTGGAATGTATTGCATATATCGCCAAGGCACAGGAACAAGGTGGGCGGGCGGTCAAATTGATGAGCGCAGCCGATGCTTTGCGCGAAGCCGGCAGTTCGCCCAGGACACCCCAGGAACGGATCGAGTATGACCGGGAGTTAGCAGGACTGCGCACCGGGATGGATGAAGAAGAGTTCAATCTTCTTTGGGAGGAGGGACAGTCCATGAAGATGGAACAAGCCATCGATTTTGCAGTGGGTGAAAAAAAGCAATGATAGTCACCTGAGAGGTGGCTGTCACTTTTCTATCCTTCTTATTGATTGACGAATTAGAATTCCTGTTCCCTATAACGAGGGCCGACACTCGGGTATTTCTTGAGTAATCCTTCGATTGCTCCAATCCGCGGTGTAAGGTAGCAACGTTCTCTTGTCCATCCGCCGGTCCGTACGAAGTACTCATTCCCATGGAGCTCAGTTTAATTGCGCAGGAGTCGGATTGCCAATTAGATCCACGAGAGATCCATCCTGCCTTGACTCGTCGTATTTGGGGGAGGGGAGAGTGGGGATAGAACGTTAATTCTATTCTAGTATTCACCTGTTACAATCTTGCTTATGTATAAGCCTATTTCCCATATACTCCATTCTTTCCTCTTACTCGTTTTGATAGGCACAACCGGCAGCATCGTCTATTACCTCAAGACAATACCTCCTGAAGTTCCTATCGAGACGATCCCACCAATACCCGATCCCAGCCCGTCTGTCACTTCCGTACCGGATACAGGCTGGTCTGCCTTACGGCCCGGACTTGAGCGGCGCGTGATACCCATCCACAATGACCAAAATCAACAGGTGGAGTCGGTCTACATCTGGCGCCTCGATCAACGGCACTTCTGGTTGGATGTCGCCTTTGACGAACGGCCCAAGTCGCTGGAGGCCTGGCAAAAAGAGACGAACGCTGCTCTTGTCTTGAACGGGGGGTACTTCAGCATAGAGGACAAACGCTACTCTCCGGATGGGCTCACCGTCGTCAAGGGAAGAGCCTCCGGGCGCAGTTTTGAGGGCTATGGAGGCATGCTGGCGATCAAGGGAGGCCGGGCAGAATTGAGGTGGCTGGTCGAGAAACCCTACGATCCCTCTGAGCCGCTGCAAGCCGCGCTGCAGTCGTTTCCCGTGCTTGTCCAACCGGGCGGCAAACTCGGCTTCGGCCCCGAAAGGGAAAATCAGGCCAGAGCCAGGCGGACGGTCATTGCGCAGGACAAGGAGGGCCGGATCCTGTTGATCGTTACCCCGGACGGGTATTTTACTTTGCACCAGATAAGCGCCTATTTGACCGGATCCGATCTGAACCTGGACATTGCCTTCAATTTAGATGGGGGAGGCTCCACTGGCATTCTGGTGGCAAAACCCCGCGAAATCATTCCCTCAAAGGTATTGCTGCCATTCGTCATCCTGGTCTATCCTCGCTAATTTCACAGACCGGCCTAAGGCGTGCAACGTACCGGGCGCAAGTTTTGCTTCTTGCCTAAACAAACAATTATAATGAAATCAGATGTTTGATCACGTTGATCAGCACCTCTTCCTTTTGGCAGTTGTGGGCAGGGTTCCATGGCAGAGAGGGCCTGTTTTATCGAGTCACAGACATGAACGGAGAGTGTGCATATCCATTTGAAAGAGCAGGTCGGAGGGATGATCGCATGAAGACAGAAAACGCTTATTTTGAGACGCGAAAAGGATCGGGGAGCCTCAGCTTACTCTACCCACCAGGAATATCATCGAATCAACAGAACTTGTTCCTCGAGCTGAGCCAGGCCGGCGCGCACGATTTGGGCCTCGACGAAATCATCGCTGCATTTGCTTCTGAGCGCGAGCATCAAAAAGAAATCCGAAACCTTTTCTCTCGATTGCCTCGTGACCCAGCTGTGATCTCCTACCGTCAGGCCGTGCTGGATGACCTGCTCGCCAACCCTGAACTGGCGGAAAGGTTTACAGTCCTTTTACCCGTGATTGATTCGCTTTTCGAATACCCCGGAGGGTACCGCTCGAAGCGCGAAATGGACTGGTTACATGAAGTGGTCCGGCGGGCGGGGGAGCTTCAAAATATGATCGACTGTTTCGAGGGAATGGGGCAGATCCTTGGCTCCTTCGAAAGCAAGATCCATTCGGAGGGGTTGCACAATCTGCGGGAGGAGATCCACAAAGCACAGAACGATCCGAAGTACCAAAGCCTGGTCAAGGAGCTGCCGGTGCTCCTCTCCAGACTGCAGGGCTGCACCAGCATCACGATCGGCGTAAACCTGGATTCCAGCCTGCGCCCGGTCCAGGCAACGCTGCTCTCGGTCAATGAAAAACCGTTTACCGACCAGTCTTTATTGAATCGGCTGTTTGGGGTCCGGACAGATCGAGAAGGGATCGCGCCGTTGCATTCCGTTCCACAGCGATTTGTGGAGGGCCCTTACGGTTTCCCGATTAGCTCTGATCTGGGATGGGCCATCGATCCAATGATGGTCCCACTGTTTGCAGACCTGTCGAAAATACTGGAGAAAACCGCCATTCCGATCGCGGACAAACTCAACCAGTATGCCGGCTTTCATGAGCAGTTATTCGCCGAACTTCGACAAGCACTGATCTTTTACCTGGGCGCCATACGGTTCATCCAACGTTTTCAGGCGCTGGGGCTACCCATGTGCCGGCCGCAGATCGCCCCCGCAGCGGAGCGCCGGTGTGAGGTAAAAGCCTCCTACAATGTGCACCTTGTGCTAAAACATTTCGAGACAGAGGATGGTACAGGATCAGCCATCGTAAGGAATGACATCCTCATTGGACCAGACGGACAGATCATCATCCTGACCGGACCCAATCGGGGTGGCAAGACGACTTACATGCAGGGAGTCGGGGTCGTCCACATCCTGGCTCTGCTTGGATGTTATGTGCCCGGGGAGCAGGCTTTTATCAGCCCACTGGATCATCTCTTCACCCATTTTCCGCTGGAAGAAAAGCCAGACTCGGACGCTGGACGTTTTGGTGAGGAAGCTATACGGCTGGGAAAGATATTCGAACAGGTGACTCGCGACAGCCTGGTCCTGCTTAACGAATCGCTTTCGAGCACCAGTTTCGGCGAAAGCCTGTACCTGGCTCAAGATATCGTACGCATCCTGCGCCGGGTTGGAGCCCGCGCGATTTACTCGACCCACTTGCACGAGCTGGCAGACCGGGCCGGTGATCTGAATGACTCGGTGCCTGGAGATAGCAAAATTATCAGTGTCGTATCGTCTCCTATCGATGCAGCCGAGCAAGCCAGCGGTGCTGAAGTGATACGCACCTACAGGTTGGAAATCCGCCCTCCCTTGGGCCAAAGTTATGCCCGAGAGATCGCGGCGCGCTATGGCATCAGCTATCAGCAACTGGAGGACGTCCTATCCAGGCGCGGGGTGCTCTAGGCGAGGACAGGTACTTGCTCGCTGCGGGTCTGTGCGAGCTGTATTTGACCGGTACAGAATTTGAGCGAGTTATCGCTAATGGATAAAGCATTCGTGAGGATTCGCGTAAATTCGCGGACCACTCTGTTCGATCTGGATCTCGCGCAGATCATAAATATCTTACAATGGGCTGAAGGACAAATTCGATAATCCCATGATTCTTTATCGTCCGGTGGGTTTGCCGGAATTGGAGTTGATCTATGACAGCGGCATGAAGGCCTTCCCTGCACGCCTGCCTCAACAACCAATTTTCTATCCGGTTCTTCAGCTTGAATATGCCCGTCAAACCGCTTCCGGCTGGAATGCCAAAAGCGGACAGTCTGCAGGGTACGTGACCCAGTTTAAGGTGGAGGATGAATACATCAGTCAATTTGAAAAACACACGGTCGGCAGTTCTGAGTACGAAGAATTCTGGATTCCCGCAGACGAAGTGGAGAAATTTAACCAGCATATCCTTGGTCACATCAAGGTGATAGAAGCCCATTTTGGAGATGCCTTTCAAGGTTTTGTCCCCGAACAGTTTGGCTTACAGGGGAAAAATGCCGTTGAACAATTCACCCTGCTCGCCAACTCCTATTTATACAAACGTATGGATTTTTACCTTGAAATCAAGCGCAACCACAAAGCAGTATTTCTGAATTACCCATTTTGGCAAAAGTATGAATTCAAGAATCCAGGGTTGAAAGAAAAAATAATAAAGGCGATTAAAGAAGCCTGGTTGACCTCTTTCCCCAAAACCCCGCTGATGAATCCCATCCAGGAGGATAGCGCGCCTGTAAAGCGAACCGATTCGCAATCTTTCGTGGATCCTGTTGAGGATAGCCCGCTTGTAAAGCAAACCGATTCACATACTTTGGTGAATGCAGTTGATGAGGATGTCACGTTCGTAAAGCAAAACTATTCACAATCTTTAGTGAATG
>DATGYJ010000357.1:0-6072 GCA_035298105.1 Anaerolineales bacterium
GGGCTGAGTTGCTCACCGAAGATGGCCGCGAGAAATTTACTGCCGGGCAAATGGACTATGGTTATCGGACCAGCATACTGAAACGCGGCGAACTGGACGCGGTGGTGCTGGCAGCAGAGTTGAGTTTGAAGAATTCAACCAAAGACGCGGTGATGACGAATATCGAGCAGTTCAGTGCCCACCGTAAAGCGACGCAGCCCCCCGGCGCAAGCATGGGTTCAATGTTCAAGAATCCGAATGGCGATTATGCCGGAAAGTTGATCGAAACTGCCGGCTTAAAAGGCACCCGCATTGGCAATGCTGAGATCAGCCCATTGCATGGCAATTTCTTTATCAATCATGGTACCACGAAGGCAGATGATGTTCGCGCCTTGATCCAATTGGTGATGAAGACTGTAAAGGAAAAGCACGGTGTCGATTTGGAGTTGGAGATCGAGTTAGTTGGAGAATGGTAATTCGCGCTGAGCGCAGACAAAGCGGCGCGTTAGAGAGCAGTGATTGGTGATTAGAGAGAAACGATTGATGACTGAAAAGAAACTTCATGTGGCAGTATTATTCGGCGGACGCTCAGGCGAGCACGAGGTCTCGCTGATGTCTGCACGTTCCGTTCTCTCTGTGCTGGATCCGAATCGCTATGCAGTGACTCAGATCGGCATTACCCAGGATGGGCAGTGGTTGACCGGTGAAGATGTCATCAGCAAGTTTGAACAAAACGAACTTGATCGTTTGGAACGTGTCGTGATCTCTCCTGATCCCTCCGAGCAGGGCCTTTACGCAGTACGCAGTACGCAATACATAAAACTGGCCGATATCGATGTTTTCTTCCCGGTCTTACACGGGACGTTCGGGGAAGACGGTACGCTGCAAGGGTTGTTCGAACTGGCAAATGTTGCCTATGTGGGCGCGGGTGTCGTTGGTTCTTCCGTGGGCATGGATAAAGGCGTCTTCAAAGATGTGATGGTCGCCAATCAGATCCCCATTGTAGATACGATGGTTGCCTTGCGGGTTGAGATCGAAATTGAAATGGCATCGGTGATAGAGCAAGCCGAGAAAATTAGCGCTTATCCGTTATTCACAAAACCTGCAAATCTTGGCTCATCCGTCGGTGTGACCAAATGCAACAACCGCTCTGATTTGCAGGAAGGCTTGATGGAAGCGGCTTCGTTTGATCGGCGAGTATTGATCCAAAAAGGTGTCACGAACGCGCGTGAGATTGAGGTCAGTGTTTTGGGCAACGATGAACCGCTGGCATCTGTTTGCGGCGAAGTATTGCCAAGCCGAGAGTTTTATTCGTACGAATCAAAATATATCGACGGCACCTCCGGGCTGGTCATCCCTGCACCGTTGCCGGATGAAGTAAGTGAGTGTATTCGTCAGTATGCAGTGCAAGCCTATAAAGCTGTAGATTGTGCCGGGATGGCGCGTGTTGATTTCTTTGTTGAAAAAGATACGAACAAAATTTACTTAAATGAGTTAAATACCATCCCGGGTTTTACCAAGATCAGCATGTACCCCAAACTGTGGGAAGCCAGTGGATTGCCTTATAACAAATTGGTTGATCGTTTGATCGAACTGGCGCTGGAACGCAAAGACGATCGTGACCGCACATCGCATACGTATCGGAGTGGAGCATGAGGAAGAAAAAAGAACTCACCCATGCAGATCTCGTTCGTCTGCGCCGCGAACGGGAGAATAAGCAGCGGATGCAGCGCGCTGCGACGGAAGCTATGCGCCCCGAACCGCCAGTCGTCAGGAAGTCGAAGCGTAGATCTGCACGTCCAGGCACTGCGCGCAGTGCGAGTCACCGCTTCCAGGTCGCGTTATTACCCGTGGCGCCAGATACGGATATGCGCGGCATCCCTATCTCACGTCCGCACTTGGGGCGGCGTTTACCTTCATTCCTGATCGTTGCACTGCTGGGAGCTGCGCTTTATTTTGCCTTCAACCTGCCTCAATTACGGGTTGCTCAGGCGCAAGTGACCGGCAATCAGATGTTATCTTCGGAAGAAATTAATTCCGCATTGGATATTGTAGGGAAACCAGTTTTCCTGCTGATCCCCTCGAAGCTAGAGACGAATCTTCGTCTCAGTTTCCCTGAACTGGTCGCCGCAAAAGTGGCCATTACTTTGCCAAATGTTGTTTCCATTCAGATCGTGGAGCGAAAACCTGTCATCCGTTGGGAACAAGGAAGCGCATACACCTGGATTTCTGAGGACGGCGTGGCATTTCAACCGCGTGGAGAGGCGCCCGAGCTGATCTCTGTCGTAGCAGTATCCGCTCCCCCCGTAGAAGGAAATGTATCCCCTGATTCGTTGACGCCGGCTCCCTTCATTTCATCCGAAATGGTCCAGGCAATCAAGAGATTGGCCAGTCACGTTCCTCCGGGTATGACGATTTTGTATGATCCGGGTTTTGGCTTTGGTTGGAATGACCCACGCGGTTGGCGTGTCTATTTTGGAACGAATGCGAATGATGTCGAGTTGAAAATGCGCGTGTATGAATCCCTGGTGACTTCACTGACGCAGAGAGGCATTCGACCCGCCTTGATCAATGTGACCTACCCGACTGCGCCATATTACAGGATGAGTAACTAACATGGAAGAAATTATTGTAGGCATTGACGTTGGTACAACCAAAGTATGCACGCTGGTTGGGCGAGTGGAGGATGACAAGACCATTCGCATCCTCGGCGTTGGCATCGAGCCTTCGGAGGGCATCCGCAAAGGCATGATCGTGGACTTGGCTGCGGCTTCCCAGGCGATCACGCGTTCAGTAGAAAAGGCTGAATCCACTTCTGGGCTCGAGATCACGTCTGCGCTGGTGAGCATGGCAGGCGCACACGTTGCTTCTGTGAACAGCCGCGGGGCGGTGGCCGTGAACGGAAATGTGATCGAGCAATACGATGTGCTGCATGCCTTGGATCAGGCGCGCGCAGTCGCCATCCCCTATGATCGCGAAATCATTCATGTGATCCAGCGCGGCTTCACGGTGGATGGACAGGATGGGATTCGCAACCCCAAGGGGATGCATGGGTATCGTCTTGAGGTGGAAGCCCATATCATCACAGCCTCGGCTGCGACCAGTGACAACCTGCGTCAATCTGTGGGGGCGGCCGGGGTGGAGATCCAGCAATTTGTGTTGAATCCGCTTGCCTCTGGTGAGGTGGTACTCACCGAGCAGGAACGCCAGATGGGTGTGGCGGTTTGTGACATTGGCGGCGGCACAACGGACCTGGCGATCTATGTTAATGGCGATGTGTGGCACACGATGGTACTGGCGGTGGGGGGCAACCACATCACGCAGGATATCGCGCATGGACTGCGGTTATCGTTCCCCCAGGCTGAAGATGTGAAGAAACAGCAAGGCTATGCCATGCGCACCGGAGTCGGTTCCGAAGAATATTTTTCGATCAGGCCATTCGGTGAAGATCGACCTGTGCAGATCAATCGCCAGGAACTGGCTCACATCATCGAAGCGCGCGTTGCAGAAGTCTTCTCGCTGACGTTGCAAGAGATCAAGCGCTCCGGCTATGACGGACTTTTGCCTGCCGGAATGGTATTGACAGGCGGCACCTCGGCATTGCCCGGCATCAAACGCGTTGCCTCTGAAGTTTTGAATATGCCCGTCCGTACCGCACAGCCCGAGAATTTAACCGGCCTGGTGGATCGTTTAAAGTCACCCGCGTACTCAACTGGGGTAGGTCTGTTGCGCTGGGCGGTGTCAGCGCACGATCAGGACCTAAACGTTGGGCGTAATCGCCGTTCGAAAGGAGAAAAGCATATGGATTTTGAGGTAGTCAAGAAGTGGATTGGCAGGATTTTGCCGTAACTTGATTCCAACTGCAATTGGAATCAAGATATCACCGTGGTAATTCTTTATTTTTTGCTACGGAATCAATATAAGCATCATAAGACATAATGATTGATGGAGGTAGATATGGACTCGACCAATAAGCAAGTTGAAGAGAAGGGAAAAGAAGCCTTCGCCCGCATTAAAGTGATCGGTGTAGGAGGCGGCGGATCAAACGCTGTCAACCGCATGATCGATGAAGGTATCCAGGGTGTCGAATTCATTGCAGTGAATACCGACGCACAGGCCTTGATGCTATCGAAGGCGCCTATTTGTGTTCGTCTTGGCGATAAGCTCACGCGTGGACTCGGCGCAGGCGGCGATCCCGAGATTGGACGGAAAGCTGCCGAAGAATCTGCAGACGAGCTGTATAACGTTCTGAAAGGCTCGGATATGTGCTTTGTCACCGCGGGTATGGGCGGCGGAACAGGCACCGGCGCAGCACCCGTCGTTGCGCAAATCGCCAAGGAAAGCGGCGCGCTGACGATTGGCGTGGTGACGCGTCCCTTCACGTTTGAGGGAATGCGCCGTCTGCAATCGGCTGAAGTGGGTATTGGCAAACTGAAGGAACATGCGGATACGTTGATCGCCATCCCCAATGATCGACTCCTGCAGGTTGCCGATAAGCGCGCCTCCTTGCAGGATGCCTTCCGCCTTGCGGACGATGTTTTGCATCAGGGTATCCAGGGCATTTCAGAGTTGATCACCATCCCGGGTTTGATCAACCTCGATTTCGCCGATGTGCGTGCGATCATGTCTGAGGGCGGCGCGGCGCTTATGGCGGTTGGGACAGGTTCCGGAGACGAGAAGGCCAAGAAGGCCGCCGAGGATGCCATCTCGAGCAAATTGCTGGATATCACGATTGACGGCGCACGCGGCGTCCTGTTCAATGTCACGGGTGGTCCCAACATGACCCTCTTCGAGGTGAATCAGGCTGCGGCGATTATCCGCGAGACCTCTCACCCCGATGTGAACATGATCTTTGGCGCAGTCATCGACCCGAATATGGGCGACGAGATCCGCATCACCGTGATCGCGACAGGTTTTGAGCGCAGCAGTATGCCCCGTCGCGCATTGGAACGTCAGCCACACACCGAATCCAGGCGATCGGACTCTTCTTCCTACATGCGATCCTCTGAATCGGTCAGTGTTCACGCGGACTTCCAATCGGGTGAGGCGAAATCGACGTCTCAGCCATCTGGGAACAGAGACGATCTCGATATCCCGACCTTCTTGCGGAATCGTAGATAACCTGTAGGGATGACCCTCGCGGTCATCCTGGATAGGGGCAGGCCCTATCCCAACATATTCAATACCGGTCAAGTCCAGTTCCCCATTGCCGGGGCGGTTCTGGCGTGCCTGGGCGAGGCACGCCAAACCGCCCTGTGTGTTTTAAGCTAATCCCTGCCTTCGCAAAAGTGCGCCCTGCGCCGTCCTCGGCGCAGGTTTCGCCACCAGATACAGCAGTGTAAACGAGTTTTGCACCAGAAACTAAGTTAGTCCCTACCTTCGCTCAGGTAATTCCCCCAAGTGCGTTAAATTGCAAATATGCTAAAATAACGATCATGAAAGACACGCTCTCCAAACCCGTTCACGAATCGTATAGAAGACATCGCAGGCAACTGACCAGCCAAATTCTCCTGCCTATCGTACTGACCGCAATTCTGTTTGTTGCTCTGGTTGTGCTAATCAACATCTCTACTTTCCGCGCTAGCGGAGACGTCGCCCGTTGGGCGGCCATCTCCACGATGTGGATCGCTGTTCCGGTCTTTATCGCAGGCTTTATCTTTCTTGCTTTGCTGGCAGGGCTGATTTATTTGCTGGCGCGGCTGCTTGGGATTGCTCCGATTTATACAAATCTGGCGCAGAATTTTGTTCATAAATTGGCGATCCGCATTCGGCTCGCCGCCGACGCTTCGGTCAAGCCGGTGATATTCTTGGATGGAATTGGCGCATCGATCAAAACATTTTTCGGAAGGAAATAAGTTTTGAGAGACCCTAAAGGTTTCCTCTGCAACTCAATGTGGAGTTCAAGCATGCGACTCACGCAAATTAGCATCTCATGGTATAGAAAAAACCTTTAGAGTTTGTCTGAAAACTAGACAAAAAGGAGAGGGTCGGGCAAACTTGCTGGATGACCAAATCACAACAAGGATACCCGACCGATCTGAATGATACCGAATGGGCGCAATTTGCGCCATACCTGCCAGAAGCAAGTTCGAC